>NZ_JH976535.1:2151836-2497984 GCF_000183545.2 Thermaerobacter subterraneus DSM 13965 | reverse complement strand
TAAGACCCCTGGTGGATCACCAGGTCGATAGGCCGGGCGTGTAAGGACCGCAAGGTCTTCAGCGACCGGTACTAATCGGTCGAGGCCTTCTCCCTTCATCCCTCCACCCCCCGCCCATCGCCAAGCGTTGCTCCGCTCCCGCCTCACCCACGCTCCGCTTCCCCTGTGCCGCTCTCAAGGGGCAAAACCCCCCACCGTTCCGGTGGCCATAGCGGAGGGGTCCCACCCGTTCCCATCCCGAACACGGCCGTTAAGCCCTCCAGCGCCAATGGTACTGGGCGGGCCACCGCCCGGGAGAGTAGGTCGCCGCCGGAACAATCTTTCAGGCTCCGCGCCTTCGCGCGCGGGGCCATTTTGTTTATGATCGAGGGGATCAGGAGGGACCGCTGATGGCAGCGGTGGTCATTGGCATCGCCGGCGGCACCGGCTCGGGCAAGAGCACGCTGGTGCGCCGCATCGTGGAACATCTCCCGGGGCGGGTGGCCGTGCTGCCCCAGGACGCCTACTACCTGGACCGCCGGGATCTTCCCTTCGAGGAACGGGCGCGGCTGAACTACGACCATCCCCTCGCCTTTGATACGCCGCTGCTGATCCGGCACCTGAAGGAACTGCGGCGGGGCCTGCCCATTCGCCGGCCCGTATACGACTTCACCCAGCACCTGCGCGACCGGCGGACGGTCCGGGTCGAGCCGCGAGACGTGATCGTTGTCGAAGGGATCCTGGTGCTGGCCGACGAGACACTGCGCTCGTTGATGGACATCAAGATCTTCGTGGATACGGATGCCGACGTGCGGATCCTGCGCCGGCTGGTGCGGGACATCGAGAAGCGCGGCCGCACCATGGAGTCGGTGATCAGCCAGTACCTGGAGACCGTCAAGCCGATGCACGAGCAGTTCGTCGAACCAAGCAAGCGCTATGCCGACCTCATCATCCCCGAGGGCGGTTTCAACCGCGTGGCCGTCGACGTCCTGCTGGCGCGCATCCGGGCGGCACTGGGCTCGCAGGCGGCGGCCCTGCAGACCGGTGCGCGACTGCCGGCGGCACCGTCAAGCCTGGCGGGCGTGGAGGCCGGGCGGAGCCCTGGCACTGCCGTCGAAGGAGACGGCACGACACACAAGGCCCGCAAGCGGAGAAGGCGCAAGCGGCGGCGCAAGGCTGTCGTTGCCCCGGCTGCTCCCACCCCCGTCACAACCGGCGCCCGGGCTGATGACCCTGCGCCCGCCCCGCCGGCACCATGAGGCTTCCCCCGGTCCGGCGGCGCACCGGGCGGCAGCGGTGGCAGGCTGGCCGAGCGAGCTCTCGCCGGTACTCCGCAGTCCCGTCCCCCGTTTGAACTCCTCATCGGGGACCTCGCCCGGAAGTCTCCGGCCGGTAGGCTGTCGAACGGCAGGGATGGTGGTGCTCCCGTCAAATGGGGAGGCCGATGATGGCATGGTGATGATGGCATGGTCAGGGAAGGGACCCCTCGTCGCTGCCGGTGGCGGACCCGAGGTGGCACGGCAGCCGTAATCAGCCTCCTTCTTCTGGGTCTTGTGCTGCCATGGGCGCCAGGCGCTGGGCGACCCGGCCCCGTGGAAGCGGCGTCCGGGCCGCCCGCCGCCTCCGGCGGGGCTGGCCCGGCCGAGGCTGGACCCGGAGGCCGGCCCCGCACCACCCCCGAGGCCCGTCTCGGTACGGGCGGCCGGCCCGATCCCGGTGCGGGATCCGTCACCACGCAGGGGCCCGGCCCGGGAACCGGGGCGGAACTTGCGACCGCCGTGGTCCTGGCGGACCCGAGCGGGCCGGCCGCCCCAGAGCAGGGCGATCATCCGAACCGGTCCCCGGCGCCCGGCACCGGCAGCGCGCCGGGCGGCGAGGAGACCGCGCGGCAGGACACCGGCGCCCTCGAGGCCGCCCGTGCCCTGTGGCGGGCGCGCCGCTGGCCCGAACCTCAGGGGCCCTGGACACGGCCCGTCACCCGGGAGGAACTGGCGCGCTGGCTGGTAACGGCCCTGGTAAGGCCGGCGCCGCCTTCCCTGTCTGCACAGGCGGCGCTGTCCATGGCCGTGGCCCTGGGCTGGGTTCCACCCGAGTGGGCGCCCGGGGGCGCCGGCACCTCAGGGGGCAGTACCCCCGCCGGTGGTGGGGACCAGGTGCCGGCGGGGGTGATGGACGGGCAGCCAGCAGGGCGGCCCCAGGGAGCGCAGGCGGGACACCCGTCGGGACAGCCCGAAGGGCGGCCGGGAGGCAACCCGCCTGGGCAACCGGGGGAGGAGCGGCCGGGACGGCCGGCCGGGGGCGTGCTGCCGCTGCAGGCGCGCGACCTGGGCGAGGTGGAGGCGCGGGTCCTGGCGGGACAGGGGTCCGGTGAAAGGGCGATGTCCCACCCCGCGGCGGGGGTGACGCTGGCCGAGGCATTGCCGTGGTTCTTGGGCCTGGTGGAGCGGGCTGGGATGCTTTTTGACGGGGAAGGCACCGTGGTCAGGCTGGATGCCGGGCACGGCTGGATCGAAGTGACCCAGGGCGATCTCCGCCGCATCCTGGTCCTGGACGGGCAGGCGGCGGTCTACCTCAACGGGCGCACGGCGCGGCTGGACGATCTGCGGCCGGGCGACGAGATCCGCTGGGTGGAGTCTCCCCCCGGCCCCGATGGCAGCCTCCCACCTCCCCCGGACGGCAAGCCCGCCGGCGCGCCCTCGACCGCGGTGGCCTATGTCGAGGGGTATCGCTGGATCCTGCAAGGAACGGTCGACCGAGTGGACTGGCGCCGGCACCACCTGGTGCTGGTCCTGGCGGGATGGGCGCCGGCCCCTCCAGGGAACGAGCCGGGGTCGACCCCGCCCGCGCCTGCTGCCGGGAGGCCGCCGGCGCCCTGGCAGGTGCCCGGGCCAGGGGATGCGCCGGAGCGCAACGTGCCACCGGCGGCCGGCACAGGGGGCGACCGGGCCGCTTCCGGCCGGGCAACGGTAGAGCCGGGCCCGGGCGCAGTCGCTGGCGCCTCCGCACCAGTCCCGGGCGCCAGCCTGGCGGGACGGGGGGCAGAGGAGGGCCAGGACGCCCCCGGTGCGCCCGGCCCGGCGGTGCGGGTGGCGCTCCAGGTGGAGCCGGGGGCGACCGTCCAGGTGAACGGCCGGGCCGGCATCCTGGCGGCGCTGCGCCCGGGGGACCGGGTGAGCGTGACCCTGCGGCGCGCCACCGGGGCAGTGCGCCAGCTCAGGGCCGCCCGGATTGCCGTCCGGGGGCAGGTGGTCGCGGTGGACCTGCTGCGTGGTGTCGTCACCGTGCGGACCGGCAGCGGGACAGGCCGCTGGGTGATCGGCACCGACGCCGTCATCCTGCGCGACGGTGTCGGGGCACGCCTGGCCGACCTGAGGCCCGGTGATGGGGTCTGGCTGGCCCTCGAGGCCCCCAGCCTGGCATCCTACGTCGAGGGGCGCACCGGGCCGGACGAACTGCCGCCGGGTGGCGCCTGATGCCGGGTGGCGCGCCAGGCAGGGGCACGCCAACGCGACGGGCCGCGCAAGGCCGGGGCCGCGCCATGCCACGCGCAATGCCGGTGGAGGCGCAGCACCCCGGGGCACGCAAGGGCAGGGCCGCAATACCAGGGGCCGCACTGCCCGGGACCCGACCGCAGGGGAGGGGCGCAGGTTGTCCGCCCGCCGGGGGGCGAATCCACGGCGTCGGGGGTTGAAGCCCAGGCCATGACCGAACGACAGCACAGGGTTCGTGGACCCGGTGGCGGTGCTGCTGCCCTTCGCCGGGCGGGTTCCGGCTGCGGCCCCAAAGCCGCGCGCCGGGGTGTGGGGCATGCCCTGCTGGCCCTTCTGCTGGCAGGGCTCACGCTGCTGCAAGCCGTTCCGGCGGCCCCGTGGGTGCTGCTGCAAGCCGCTCCGGCGGCGCCGTGGGCAGGCGAGCCGGCACCCGTCCAGGCTGCTGCGGCCGGCCCGCACCCCTCCGGTTCCGGGACCCCCGGACCGGCAGAGCCGGGACCCCGCACCCCTTCGCCAGTGGTGCTCACGCCCGAAGCCGGGCATCCGCCTCGGGCCGGGGACGGGACAGGGGCCACCGGCACCGTGGCCGGCTGGTCGGAGGGGGCGCGGGCCCAGTGGCTCGAGGCCCTGGCCCGCGGCGGCCAGGTGGCGCTGACCCTCTCCCCCCGGGCCGGGCGGAGGGCCGAGTTGGAGCGATGGATCGTCCAGGGCGGGGGGCAGGTGCTCTGGACAGGCCGGGCCACACCGGTTCTGGCTGCGCGGGTCCCGGCGGCGGTGGTTCCCCGGCTGTTGCCCCTGGTGGAGGCCATTGAGGTGGCCCGCCGGGCAGGGGTGGCGGTGCCCAGCGCACCGTCGCCGGGGCCGGAGACCGGGACCGGTTCGACCTCGTTTGAGCGGGCCCTGCACCAGGCCAACCAGGAGGTGCTGGGTGCCCCGGCCCTGCGCTCCGTCCACGGCGTGACGGGCCGCGGCGTCCGGGTGGCGGTGATCGACACCGGGGTCGACCCCGGCCTGCCGGCGTTCCAGCGCCACCTGGTGGACTACGTGGATTTCACCTCGGCGGTGCCTTTCGTCCAGCGGGTGGAGCGCGCCCGGGCCGCCGGGGAGGCAGTGCTCCAGCAGGGGCAGAACCCGGCCTGGGCGGCCGAAGGGGACGTCTTTTTGACGGGTACGGCGCGGGCCGGCCGGGCAGGCGGGGACGGCGCAACCCTGCGCTGGGGGAACCTGCAGGTCCGGCTGCCCGCCTGGGCCGCCGGCACGGAGGTGCGCCTGGGCTGGCTGGACGAGGCGAACGTGGGGCCCGGCGGCACCGACCTGAACGGCAACGGCACGGCCCGCGACCGGTGGCTGGTGGTGGCCTACCCCTGGCGCGGTGACCGCGTGCCGGTACCCGGCGGGGATCACCCCGGGACCGGTGCGGCCGTCGATGGTGGAGTTGAAGCGCGGCAGGAATCCGGGCGAGGGGCGGCCACCCCGGCCCCTGGCGAGGGAACTGCCGGCGGGGCGGGCGGGACCAGCAGCCCGGCGGTGCATGGTCCTGCGGTGCAAGGGCCTGCGGTGCAGATCGACAGCGATCAGGACCTGAACCTGGCGGAGGAGACGGTCCTTTGGCCGCTGGCGGCCGGAGGACCGGTTGCCTGGCTGGCGCCGGCGCAGCCTTCCGGCCAGGCCGCGGTGCAGGGCGGGGACGGTGGCACGGCCCTGGTGGTGACGGCCGCCGACCCCGGTGGGATCCTGGTGAATTTCGGTTTCGACGCCAACGGCCACGGCACCCGGATGGCGTCCATTCTGGCGGCGGCGGGGACGGCTTATCAGGGAGTCGCCCCCGGCACCGGCCTGATGGTGCTCAAGGCCCTGGGCAGCCGCGGTCAGGGAGACTGGAGCCAGATCCTGGCCGCCGTGGACTACGCCGTGGCGCAGGGAGCGGACATCATCAGCCTCAGCGCCGAGAGCCAGACCCCGGGCGAGGAGCTGGCGGTGACGGAGCGGGTCCTCCGCCAGGCCATGGCCCGGGGCGTGCTGCCGGTGCTGGCCGCGGGCAATGGCGGGCCGGGCCTCCACACGGCTCTGGCCCTGCCCGCCGATGCGGGGCTGGTGGTGGGGGCCTTCCTGCCGGGCGCGGCGGCCGACCTGCTGGGCGACCCCGCCGGGGAGCGCCTGCTGCCCTACAGCGCCGCCGGGCCTGCCCGCGATGGGACGCCGTCCCCCTCCCTGGTGGGACCTGGCGTCACCTACACCCTGGTTCCCGCCTGGCAGGAGGAGCTCTGGCCCGGAGGCCTGGCCCCCGACGAGGGCACCAGTGTGGCCGTCCCTTACATCGCCGGGCTGGCGGCTCTACTGCTCGAGCATGCCCGGAGAGAGGCACCGCAGTGGCCGGCGGCTGCCCTGGCGCCCGTGCTCCAGGCCTCCGCCCGCCCCCTCCCGGGAGTGCCGGCGGCGGTGCAGGGGTTCGGCGTCCCGGAGGCGGCGGCGGCCGTCGAGCGCCTGGCGGAGCGCCGGAGGGCCGTCGGCGGTGGCGAGGCAGGTCCTCCTTCCGGCACCGGATGGTCCATCACGTGGCTTCACCGGGGACGCCCGTACCGGGGCGTGGTCTGGGAAGGGGCGGCGCCGGGGGTGCTCACCCTGGCGGTGGGCCACGGCGGGGGGCAGCCGGTGACCGGGCGGTGGACGGGGACGCCTCCCTGGGCCCGTTTCCCCGGCCCCATGCCCTACCCCGGCGGTGACGGCATCTACCTGCCCGCGCAGTACGACCTGCCGGGCCGGCCGGGGCTTTATTCCGCCCTTGTCCGGCTGGAGGGCGGACCGTCCCTGCCGGCCGGGTTCCTCCAGACCTTCGTGCGACCCTATCTCCTGGATGGTGACGGCCTGGAAGTGACCGGCCAGGTGGGCCGGGGCCAGATCGAACGAGTGTTCGTGGAGGTGCCGCCCGGCGTCACGCGCCTGGTGGTGCGCGTCGACCGGCCGGGGGACGGTGCGGAAGGGGCGGCCGCGGAACAGGAAGGCGGCAGCCTCAACGCCTGGGTTTACGCCCCGGGGGGGCGCCTGGTGCGGGACAGCGCCCGGGACACGGGCCGGTTGATCGGCGGGCCCGAACTGCCCGACTGGACGGTGGAGATTCCGTCGCCCGAACCGGGGGTCTGGGAGGTGGACCTGTTCTTCTCGACCCTGTCGCCGGTGGCCTTCGACCGCCGGGCCAGCAGCTTCCGGGTGACGGTGACGGCCCAGGGGGTGGCCTGGGAGCCGCGGGAGCTGGAGGTCCGGGCTCCGGGCGCCCAGGGGGGAAGGCTGTGGGCCGGCGTCACCCTGGTGCCCTACGGCCGCGCTGTGCGAGGCCGGGTTGCGGGCATGGGCTGGGATGTGCCGGTGGAGACGACCGCCCGCCCGGTCGAGGGGAACCGGCCGGAGGCGGCGCGGCAACTGCCGCCCGGCCCGTCGTCCGCGACGGAGCAAACGGTCGGCGGCGCGCCGGGCCCGGCTGCCGGCGAAACCGCAAGCGCCGCGCAGCCGGCGGCCATGGCGGAGGAACGGGCCCAGGTGATGGTGCTGGCCGGTGAGCCCCAGCCCTACGGTTTCGACGTCCCGACCGGTACCGCGCTGTTGGAAGTGCAGGCGGGACCGGTGCCCCGCGCCGGTTGGCGGCCCCGCCTCTACCTGTACCGGGTGGAGGGCGGCGCGGCCGAACCGGTGGGGGACGGCCGGGGCGAGCCGGTGGCGGTGGTGGCCGACCCGCCCCCGGGCCGCTATTATGCCGTGGTGGAACTCGAGCCCACCGGCGCGGGCGCGCCCTCCTGGGACGAGCCGCTGGACCGGGACGCCGGGCCCCTGGCCATCCCGCTGGTGCTGCGCCGGTTCCGCGACGGGGGCGGCATCCGGGTCTCCGCCGGCTCGGTGGAACTGGCGGCCGGCCAGCCGGCCCGGATCATGGCGCTCCTCGACGTGCCGCCGGGCACCGGTGAACCGCAGGGTTACCTGGTGCTGCTGGACGAGGCCGGGGCCGTCGGCGCGCCGCTTCCCGTACGGGTGCGCCGCGGCCCGCCGCGGCTGGTGGTCACCGCCCTGGTCCCGCCCCTGTCGCCGGGCGTGCCGGCCCGCATCACCCTACAGGTGCGGGACCGAACCGACGGGCGGCTGCGGGATGCCAGCCTCATCGTCCAGGGGCGCCTGTATACCACCGCGGGAGGCCAGGTGACCCTGGCCTGGGACGGGCGCAGCAGCGGGCTGGTGGTGCGGGTGCTGGGGGCAGGGGAGGAGAGCGTGCAGGTTGTTCCCCTTCCGCCCGCATCCTAGGACAGGGCCGGCGGCCCAGGGCCAGCACCGCCCGCCTCGGGCCGGCCGCCGGGGGTGCCCCGCTGGCGGCGACCGCCCACCAGGGCTGGGGGCCGCCGGTCCGAAGCCAAGGACCGCGGACCGCCAGCCCGCGGTCAAGGGCGGCCAGAGCGGTCAAGGGCGGCCAGCCCGGAAACTGCCGGCCGGGGGCTGAGGCCAGGGTTCGCCTGCCGGAAACCTGCTTGCCTGAGGGCGGGCTGGGTGTCCGGGCGGCCCGGGGCAGGAGGCGGGCGGCAGGCCCGGGGCAGGAAGCGGGCCGCTTCCCCCCGAAACTCTTACTGCCAGAGGAGCGATGGGCCATGGAACTGTTTCTCGACACCGCCCAGGTGGATGAGGTGCGCCGGGCTGCGGCCTGGGGCGTGGTGACGGGGGTGACCACCAACCCCACCTTGATGGCACGAGCCGGTGGGGATCCGGAAACCATCCTTCGCACCATCGCCGGACTGATCCCCGGCCCTATCAGCGCCGAGGTCATCGCCACCGACGTCGACGGCATGGTGCGGGAAGGGCGGCACCTGGCGTCCCTGGCCGACAATATCGTCGTCAAGATCCCCATGACGGCGGCGGGCCTGGAGGCGACCCACCGGCTGAGCCGGGAGGGGATCCGGGTCAACGTCACCCTGGTCTTCCAGCCGGGGCAGGCGCTGCTGGCCGCCCGGGCGGGGGCGAGCTTCGTCAGCCCCTTCGTGGGCCGGCTGGACGACATCGGGGAAGACGGCATCGGCCTGGTGGCCGAGATCGTGGAGATCTTCCGTACCCACCGCCTGCCGGCGCGGGTTCTGGCGGCCAGCATCCGCCACCCGCGGCACGTGATTGCGGCGGCACGGGTGGGGGCCGACGTCGCCACCATGCCCATGGCGGTGCTGGAGCAACTGATGCGCCATCCCCTGACCGATGCAGGCCTCGAGCGCTTCCTGGCCGACTGGCAAGCCGCTCAGCAGGCACGCGCGGCAGCGCCGGCCTGAGCGCCCGGAGGGCCGGCGGGGCCCAGGGGCCCCGAGGGACCGGGGGCCAGGGTCCGCGGGGCCAGAGGCGACCGCGGGCCCCGGAGGGCCCAGGGGGCCGGTCCGGGCGCCCCCTGGCGCTCGTGCCTTGCCTTGACGGCGACTCCGCCGCCTGCTATACTGCCACCGCACACCAGCGGTGATGGCGCCTCGCCAGGCGCATAGCCTTTTACCACCGACGCAATCCTTATGGTTGGCCTCCTCCTCCCCCAGACGCAGCGCCAAACTCGCCAGCGAGGGTACATGCCCGCCTAAGGGAAGGTGACCTCTTTGCCGGACACAACCGAATCCCACACCGCGTCGCGCTCCCGTTCCGGACGGGCGCGAGGTTCACGCACGCGAAAAGCAGCGGCTGAGGCCGCCCAGCCCGAAGGGGGCGCGGCCGGCGCCGAGACCCGAAAAAGTGAGGCAGGTCCCATGCTAGAAGAACCGGCCGCCACCCCGTCGGAGCCCTCACCGCCGGCCGGAGCCGGCGGAACCGGCGGGACTCCCGGGACTGCCGCGACCATCCCCGCTCCCGGCGGCGAGGACGCCGGAGCCGGTGCCTCCGGCGCCGCCCGCGACGGGGGCGAGAGCGGTCCTTCCGCCGAAGAGGCGGCGACTTCGTCCACCCGTACCCGCCGGCGCCGCACGGGCACCACGGGAGCCCGGCGATCCCGCCGACAGGCGGCCACGGCCGAAGCGACCGCGACGGAAGCGGCGGGCACAGCCGCTGTAGAGCCCCCGGCCGGACCCGGCGAGACCATGGCAGCCGCCGCCCCGGCTTCCCCTGCTGCGCCGACCTCCTCCCTGCATGACGGGAGCCTTTCCGTGCCGGACGAACCGCCAACCGCCGCCCAGGATGAAGAAGGTGATGCCAAGGCCGGGCCGGATGGAGCGACCGTTGCCCCGCGCTCTGCAACGCGGCGGGGACGGAGAGGCCGCACCGCGTCCCGGAACGCCACCGCGGAACCGGCAGGTCAACCCGTCCAGGAGGCCCCGGCGGAAGGGATCGCCAGGGCGGGTGGCGCAGGCGCCCCGGATACCCCGGGTGGTGAAGCCGTTGCGGGCCATGGAACCTCCCGGGCCATCCCCGGCGCTGTCGACGGGGCGGATGCACCGGGCACGCCGGCCGCGCCGGATGCGAGTACGGCACCGGCGGCCACTGCGGGTGCCGGGCCGGCGCCTTCCGCTGCAGCGGAAGCGGCGGCCCCCCGGCCTGCGGAGACCGGCACCGGCCAGGAGCCCGGCGGGCCGCAGGTGGGCGAAGGTGGGCGGCGGCCCGACCCGTCGCCTCCCGTGGCTGCAGCCGCGCCGGCGGCCCGCTCCCCAGTGGAGGAGCCCGCCTCCCCCGCCGGCCCCGAGCCCGTGGCCCCCGCCGCACCGGCGGTGCCTGCCGGGCCGTCCAACCAGCCGGCACCGGCCACCCGCCGGCCGGAGGCGGCCTCCTCGTCCCAGGTGCCGGGGGTGCCCCAGTTGCTGAGCCGGCCGGCCGAGCCGGGCCGGACGGACGCCCGCCCGCGTGCCCAAACCCGGCTGCCGGAGCCGCAGCGCGGGGAGCCGCGGCCGCGATCGGCCGGGCCCGAGCGGGTCGAGGGCCGTTACCGGGGTGGAGCCCCAGCCCGTCCCAACGGGGCGGAGGCGGCCGGTCCCGGCCGCCCGGGCAACGGGTGGCAACGGGGGACCGCCGCGGGGCATCGTCCGGGGGTGGTGGCCCGGTGGGAAGCCCGTGAAGGAGGGTTCCAGGTGCCAGCAGCGATGCCGGCGGAGCCGGCGGCGTCCGGGGAGCGCCCCGGGCTGTACCCTGCCGCGCACCCCGTGGCGGAAGGGGTCCAGCCGGGCGCCGGCGGGCCGGGCCAGGGGACCTATGGTGCCGTGGCCGAGCCGGGGGTGGACACCGTCCTCCCGGGAGCACCCGGCGCACCGGCGGCCGGGCCCGGCGGGGCCGGTTCTGCCGGCGGCGAGGCGGCGTCCCGCGGGGGGCGCCCGCAGGGACCCGGCCGGGTTCGTCAGGGTAACGGCGGCCGTCCGGACATACGCGAGATGGAGCAGATGCCCCTCAAGGAGCTCTACGCCCTGGCCCGCCAGCTGGAGATCCCGTACTACAGCTCCATGCGCAAGCAGGAGCTGATCTTCGAGATCGCCAAGGCGCGCACGGAGAAGGACGGCCTGCTCTGGGCCGAGGGCCTGCTGGACATCATGCCCGAGGGGTTCGGGTTCCTCCGGCCGGTCAACTACCTGCCCAGCAAGGAGGACATCTACGTCTCGCCGTCGCAGATCCGGCGCTTCGACCTGCGGCCCGGCGACATGGTGTCCGGCCAGGCGCGACCGCCCAAGGACAACGAGCGCTACTTCGCCCTGCTGCGGGTCGAGGCGGTCAACGGCGTGGACGCGGAGCTGGCCCGGGACCGGCTGCACTTCGAGGGCTTGACGCCTATCTTCCCCAACGAGCGGCTGACCCTGGAGACGCCCAACGGCAGCATCGCCCAGCGGCTGATCGACCTGGTGGCGCCCATCGGCAAGGGCCAGCGCGGCCTGATCGTGGCCCCGCCCAAGGCCGGCAAGACGATCCTGCTCAAGCAGATCGCCAACGGCATCGCCTTCAACTACCCCGACGTGGCCCTGATGGTGGTGCTCATCGACGAGCGGCCGGAAGAGGTCACCGACATGGAGCGGTCGGTGCGGGGCGAGGTGCTGAGTTCGACCTTCGACCAGACGCCGGAGAATCACGTCAAGCTGGCCGACATGGTGCTGGAGCGGGCGAAGCGCCTGGTCGAACACGGCCGCGACGTGGTGATCCTGCTGGACAGCCTGACCCGGCTCACCCGGGCGCACAACCTGGTCACGCCGCCCAGCGGCCGCACCCTGTCGGGCGGTCTCGACCCCGCCGCCTTCTACAAGCCGAAGCGGTTCTTCGGGGCGGCCCGCAACATCGAGGAGGGCGGCAGCCTGACCATCATCGCCACGGCCCTCATCGACACCGGCAGCAAGATGGACGACGTGATCTACGAGGAGTTCAAGGGCACGGGCAACATGGAGCTGCACCTGGACCGGCGCCTGGCCGAGCGGCGCATCTTCCCGGCCATCGACATCAAGCGCTCGGGCACCCGGCGGGAAGAGCTGCTCCTCAGCAAGGACGAGCAGGAGATCATGTGGGCCCTGCGCCGGTCCATGGGCGACCGCGATCCGGCCGACATCCTGGAGAAGCTGATCGAGCGGATGCGCAAGACCCGTTCCAACGCCGAGTTCATCGCCCAGATCAAGGAGCACCGCAGCTAGGCCGGTGCCGGCGGGGGCGGGGACCAGGCCCTCGGGCAGGCTCCGGGACGGGCTGCATACCTTCGGTAGGTTCCAGCCAAACTCCACCTCGTGCCTGGTCGGTCCACGAGACGGCCCACGAGGTGGTGTCCTTTGGCCAACCTGAGCCGCTGGCTCAACCGCATCAATGCGCTCCTGCTCGCCGCATGGCTCGGGATGGTGATGGCCTGGGGGTCCGGACGGGCGGACCCGGCCCCGGGACGGCCCCAGTCCCTGGACAAGCCCGCCTGGGCGGCCGGGCTCGATGCCCTGGCCGGCCGGTGGCTGGGGTCCCGGTCCGGTCTCCAGGAGGCCGGCGGCCCCCAGGCGCACGGCGAGGGCGGAGCCGGGCGGGCCGGCGCCGGTGGAGCCGGCCAGGAGGCGAAGGCGCCCGGGTCGCCCGCCCCGGCGGCCGGCGGGGCCGGGCCTTCCGCCGCGGCGGGGACGGCCCAGGCCCCCGGGTCGACCGCCGGCAGCCCACCCGGCCAGCCGGCCATTCCGCCCGGCCGGTGGTGGCACCCTCCCGTGGAAGGGGTCGCCACCATCACCTCCCTCTTCGGCCCCCGGGAGGGGCGCTGGCACCATGGGGTCGACCTGGCGGTCCCGGCCGGCACGCCGGTGCGGGCGGTCTGGGCGGGGCAGGTGCGGCAGGCCGGCTGGCGCGGCGATTACGGCCTGGCGGTGGAAGTGGTCCATCCCGGCGGCTGGTCGACCCTCTACGGCCACCTGGAGTCCCTGGCGGTCGAACCCGGCCAGAAGGTGACCAGGGGCCAGCTGCTGGGGTGGGCCGGCGCCACGGGCAACGCCACCGGCCCGCACCTCCATCTGGAGGTGCGGGCCGACGGTGGGTTCTTCGATCCCCTGGCCTGGCTCGACCCCCGCTGGTACCGGCCTTCGCCGGCCCTGCCCGGAAGCCGGGAAACCAGGCCGGGGACGGGAGCCGGGGCGCGGGGCGGATCGTGAGGCGGGCGCCGGGCCGCGGGGCGGGCGGCCGTGGCCCAGGCAAAAGGGCAACGGCCCGGCAAAGCTGGTATAATGGTTGGGTGCATTCGAGCCGGAACCGCGCCAGCGGTCCGGCCATCTTGTGCGGGCGATGGCATCCCGCCGCGATGAGGTGAAGGGATATGAAGCCGGGCATCCATCCTGAATACAAGCGGACGGTGATTACCTGCGCCTGCGGGGCCGTGTACGAGGTGGGTTCGACCCGGGAGAACCTGCGGGTCGACGTCTGCGCCCAGTGCCACCCCTTCTACACGGGCACGCAGCGCATCGTCGACACCGGCGGCCGCGTCGACCGGTTCCGCCAGAAGTACGAGCGGTTCCGCCAGGAGCAGCAGGCGGGCGCGGGCGGCCGCTGACGGCCGGGGCCCGGCCCGGCCGGTTCCCCACCGGCGCTGGCAGGTTGGCTGACCGGGTGGCCGGGGGCCCGCGGAAAGGGCGATGGGCATGGACTGGCGCAACCGCTTCGGTGGCCAGGCGGTGATCGAGGGTGTGATGATGCGCGGCGCCGGGCGCCTGGCCCTGGCCGTCCGGCGGCCTGACGGGAGCATCCACGTCACCGTCCGGCCCCATACCGCCTACACCGCCCGCCGGTCCTGGCTGGGCTGGCCTTTCCTGCGCGGCATCGCCGCCCTGGCCGAGGCCCTGGTGGTGGGCATCCAGGTCCTCAACGAGTCGGCCCGGCTGGCGGAAGAACCGGCCGGCGGGGCGGCCCGCGGGGGGACGCAGGGGCTCGACCACCCGGCGGGCCGTCACGGCCGGGAGGTGCCGGCCCGGGACGCGGGCGTGCCGCCCGGCGACCGCTGGGTGACGGTGGTGAACGTCCTGGCCCTGGCCCTGGGGCTCGGCCTGTTCGTGCTGGTCCCCACCTGGGTGGCCACGGCGATGGCCACCGGCGAGCTCGCCCGCAACCTGGTGGAAGGTGCCGTCCGGCTGGTTCTGCTTTTGGGTTACATGGCGGCCATCGGGCGCCTTCCCGACATCCAGCGGGTCTACCAGTACCACGGGGCTGAGCACAAGGCCATCCATGCCCTGGAAGCCGGCGCGCCGCTGGAACCCGAGGTGGCGCAGGGCTTCTCCCGCTTCCACCCGCGCTGCGGGACCGCGTTCCTGCTGTTTGTGGCCGTGACGGCCGTGCTGGTCCACGCCCTGTTCGGCTGGCCGGACTTCTGGCAGCGGACCCTGTTGCGCCTGGCGCTGGTGCCGGTGGTGGCCGGCCTGGCCTATGAATGGATTCTCCTGGCTGCCCGCAGCACAAGCCCCTGGGTCCGCTGGATGTCGGCGCCCGGCCTGTGGCTCCAGCGGCTGACCACGGCCGAGCCCAGCCTGGATCAGCTGGAGGTGGCTCTGGCGGCCCTCAAGGCCTGCCTGCCCCGCGAGGGGTTGCAGGCCCGCGCCGGAAGGGAGCCCGGCGCGACCACGGCCGGCCGCGCCCAGGCCGCCGGCCCCGGTGCCGCTACCGGCGCGGCGGCAGCCCAGCCGGCCCAGGCACCGGCGGGAGCCGTGCCGGTGCCGGCCTCGCCCGGCGCTGCCGCCTTCCCTCCGCCTGCTTCGAGGTGACGCCGCATGGCCGAAAGGTCCAACTCCGTCCACGCGCACGGCGCGCCGGGTGAAGGCCCGGCCCAAGGCCCGGAGCCGGGGCCCCTTCCCGAGCTGCCGGGAGCCCTTCGGGAGGCGCTGGCGGCGCGCCTCGGCCGGTTCGACCAGCTGGAGCGGGAACTGGCCGATCCGGCGGTGGCCGCCGATCCCCGCCGCTGGCAGCCCCTGGCCCAGGAACGGGCGGAGCTGGAGCCGCTGGTCGAGGCCTATCGCCGCTGGCGGGAGGCGGCCGCGGACCTGGAGGCCGCCCGGGCCCTCTTACGGGAGGCCGAGGAGGCCGACGAACGTGCCTACCTGGCGGCCGAGGTGGAGCGGCTGGAGGGTGAGCGCCAGGCTCTGGAGCGGGCCTTGCGCGGCCTGCTCCTTCCCCGCGATCCCCGGGACCAGCGGGACGTGATCATGGAGATCCGGGCCGGAACCGGCGGCGAGGAAGCCGCGCTCTTCGCCGGCGACCTCTTCCGCATGTACCAGCGCTATGCCGAGCGCCAGGGCTGGCGCACCGAGATCATGGCCGCCACCGAGAGCGACCTGGGCGGGTTCAAGGAGATCATCTTTGCCGTCAGCGGCCGCGGCGCCTTCAGCCGCCTCAAGCACGAAAGCGGCGTCCACCGGGTCCAGCGGGTTCCCGTGACCGAAGCCGGCGGCCGCATCCACACCTCCACGGCCACGGTGGCCGTGCTGCCCGAAGCCGAGGAGGTGGAGGTCCAGATCGACCCCGACGACCTGGAGATCGACACCTTCGCCGCCAGCGGCCCCGGCGGGCAGCACGTGAACAAGACGGAGTCGGCCGTGCGCATCACCCACAAGCCCACGGGGATCGTGGTGACCTGCCAGGACGAGCGCTCCCAGCACAAGAACCGTGCCCGGGCGATGAAGATCCTGCGTGCCCGGCTGCTGGACTACTACACCCGCCGGCAGCAGGAGGAGCTGTCCCAGCAGCGGCGCTCCCAGGTGGGGACGGGCGAGCGCAGCGAGAAGATCCGCACCTACAACTTCCGTGAGAACCGCGTGACCGACCACCGCATCGGCCTCACCCTGTACCGCCTGCAGGAGGTCATGGACGGCGACCTGGACGAGCTCCTGGATGCCCTGGCCGCCCACGACGAGCAGGTGCGCCTGGGCGAGGCGGTGAGCTGAGATGCCGGGTTTCTGGGAGGAACCCGCCGCTCGGCCGCCCGGCGGCACCTCCGGCTCGGTGCCGACGCCGGGCCCGGCCACGGCTCCCCGCCGGGCGGGGCCGGCCGGCACCGGCTTGCCCGCCGAGCGTCCGGCCCGGGTGGGCGAGGCGCTGGCCTGGGCCCGGGCCTTCCTGGTGGAGGCGGGCCTGGCGCCGGACGAGGCCAGGGCCTCGGCGCGGGTGCTTTTGGGGGCCGCCATGGACATGCCGGGCGCCCGCCTTCTGGCCGAACCGGAGGCGCCGCTGCCGCCGGCCGCCTGGGCCCGGTTCGTCCAGTGGGTCCTGCGCCGCGCCCGGCGGGAACCCGTGGCCTACATCCTGCAGCGGGCCGAGTTCTTCGGCCGCCCCTTTCGCGTCACCCCCGCGACCCTGATCCCGCGGCCGGAGACGGAGGTGCTGGTGGAGGCGGTCCTGCGCACGCTGTCACCGGAACCGGCGGTGGTGGCCGACCTGGGCACGGGGACGGGCATCGTCGGCGTGACCCTGGCGGCCGAGCGGCCCCTGTGGACGGTGCTGGTCACCGATTGCTCGGCCCGTGCCCTCAAGGTGGCGCGGGATAACGCGGCGCGCCACGGGGTGGCGGCGCGCATGCAGTTCTGGGCGGGCGACTGGGCCGAACCCCTGCTGGCGGGCGGCTGGGCGGGCAAGCTGGCCGCCGTGGCCAGCAATCCGCCGTACGTCGCCTCCGGCGACCTGCGCCAGCTCCAGGCGGAAGTCTACCGCTACGAGCCCCACCTGGCCCTATGCCCGGGGCCCACGGGGCTGGAGGCGTACCACCGGCTGATCCCCGGGGCCGTCCGGCTGCTGGCGCCCGGGGGCTGGATCTTCCTGGAGGTGGGGGCAGGGCAGGCCGCCGCCGTCCGTCACCTGCTGGGCGCGGTGGGTTGCCGCAACCTGTGCCAGTGGCCCGATCTGGCCGGCATCCCCCGGGTGGTGGCAGGACAATGGACGGCCTGAACCGCCCGCCGGCCGATCCCCCGCCTGCCGCGCCGGGCCGGAAGACCGGGCGGCCCGCCCGGGCGGCGGGGCCGCAGGCGCGGTCCCGGTTGGCCGGTGAGGGGACCAGGGCGGCAGGTGGGCTCCCCGGCGCCAGCGGCCGGGCCGGCGGGCGGGAGGGCGGTCCCGGCCCCGGCGCCGCCTGGGTCCGCCTGGGGACGGACCCCCGCCAGGACGAGGCCGCCGTGCGCCGCGCCGGCGCCATCCTGCGCCAGGGGGGCCTGGTGGCTTTTCCCACGGAGACGGTGTACGGCCTGGGCGCCGATGCGCTCAACCCCCGTGCCGTGGCCCGCATTTTTGCCGCCAAGGGACGGCCCGCCGACAACCCGCTGATCGTCCACGTGACGGGTCCCGAGCAGGCGGGTCCCGAGCTGGTGGCGTCCTGGCCCGAGGCGGGCCGCCGGCTGGCGGAGCGCTTCTGGCCGGGCCCGCTGACGCTGGTGCTGCCGGCAGGCCCCGCCGTGCCCGCGGTGGTGCGGGCCGGGCTGCCCACGGTGGCCGTGCGCTGCCCTGCCCATCCGGTGGCCCAGGCGCTCATCGCGGCGGCCGGTACCCCCGTGGCGGCTCCCAGTGCCAACCGCTCGGGGCGACCCAGCCCTACCCGCGCCGAAGACGTCTGGGCCGACCTGGGGCCCCACCTGGACATGCTGCTGGATGCGGGGCCTGTACCCGTGGGGGTCGAGAGCACGGTGGTCGATGTGACCGTTTGGCCTCCCAGGCTCCTGCGCCCGGGGGGTGTGCCCGCGGAGGACCTGGAAGCCGTGCTGGGGGTGGCCCTGGCGGCGCCGCCGGTGGTGGCGGCCGGGGAGGCGGCGCCGGCACCGGGGATGAAGTACCGGCACTACGCCCCGGAGGCGCCCTTGGCCCTGGCGCCCGATGCCGGCGCGGGGGCCGTGCTCGTCCGCCGCTGGCTGGCCGAAGGCCAGCGGGTCGCCCTGGTGGGCTGCCGCGAGGACGTGGAGGCGTTGCTGGGACAGCTGGGGGCGGGCGGCCGGTGGGTTCCGCTGGATGAAGGCGAAGGCGACCCGCGGCGGGCCGGCGGGGATCCCACCGGTGAGGCTGCGGGTTTCGCCGCGGGACGGGCGGGCGGCGAGCCGGCCGCGGGGGCGGGTTCTGCACCCGGCGGTGGCACGGGCCCCGGCGGTGCCACGGAGCCCGGCGGCCCGGAGGGTCCCGGCCGGGAAAGGGCGGGGGATTTCGCCCGGGGGCCGGTGGTCCTCGACCTGGGATCCCGGCACCGGCCCGACCAGCAGGCGCGCCGCCTGTTTCGCGCGCTGCGGGCCGCCGACGCCCTGGGGGCGACGCGGGTGCTGGCCCTGGCGGTGCCCGAGCACGGGCTGGGGCGCGCCGTGATGAACCGGTTGCGCAAGGCGGCGGCAGGAGGGGAGGTGCCCGGCGATGACCATCCGCAGGGTGCTGGTCGTCTGTAGCGGTAACACCTGCCGGAGTCCCATGGCCGCAGCGTACCTGAAGCAGGCCCTGGCGGAGGCGGGCCTGCAGGACATGGAGGTGGCGTCGGCCGGTCTCCATGCCGTCCCGGGGCTCCCGGCGGCGGCCGAGGCCCGGGAGGCCGTGGCTCGCGACGGGCTGTCCCTGGCAGACCACCGCAGCCAGCCCGTGACGCCGGATTTGCTGGAGGGTGCCGGCCTGGTCCTGGCCATGACCCGTTCCCAGGCGGAGGAACTCCGCCGCCGCTTTCCCGGGATCGCGCCGCGGGTCGCCCTCTGGCGGGAGTGGGCGACCGGCGCCTCCCTGCCCGACGCCGATGTGCCCGACCCCTTTGGCCAGGGGCTGGCGGACTACCAGATCCTGGCCCGGCAGTTGCGGCGGGAGGCGGCCATGGCGGCGCAGCGGCTTGCCGGGCTACAGGACGCTGCCCAGGGGGGAGGCTCGCCCGGGCCCGCTGCGGATCCGGCGGTGGACGCGGTGGACGGCGCCCCCGGCACCGGCGTCTCCCCCGCCACCGGAGTCTCCCCCGCCACCGGAGCCGCCCCCGGCGCCAGTGCCGGGGGCGGAGCGGGCATGGCTTTCCATACCAGGACGGAGGAGGAACGCGCCGTGACCGGGAGGGAAGAACGCGCCGCGGACCAGGCCGGCGGAGCCCGGGGGGCATCGGGACGCCTGCGGGTCGCCATCGGCAGCGATCACGCCGGGTTCGACCTCAAGCAGGACCTCATCGCCTTCATGGAGGAACGCGGCCTGGAGGTCATCGACGTGGGCACCCACCAGCGGGAATCGTGCGACTACCCCGACTACGCGCGGGCGGCCTGCCAGAAGGTGCTGGAAGGTGAGGCGGACCGGGCGGTGCTGATCTGCGGCACGGGCATCGGCATGGCCATCGCGGCCAACAAGCTGCCGGGCATCCGGGCCGCGTGCTGCACCGAGCCCTACTCGGCTCGCCTGACCCGGCAGGACAACGACAGCAATGTCCTGACCCTGGGCGCGCGGGTAATCGGCCCCGGGATGGCCCGGGAGATCCTGGCCACCTGGCTCGAGACGCCCTTCGCCGGCGGGCGCCACCAGCGCCGGCTCGACAAGATCGCTGCCCTGGAACGCGAATCTATGTAACGGTGACCAGTTTCGAGCGGGAAGGACTGGTTGTTAACCTTCTGTAAATAATGGAAACCGCCCTGGCGAGCCCTTTGACACCGCAGGGGGCGGGTTCTACAATCCATTAGGACGCCGGCCGGTCGAGACCGGCCGCGGCGGGCGGCGCCCTGTGGGGGAGGGGGGCGCCCGCCGGTCGGGAGAGAACGGGAGGAAGAGCCGTCATGCCATCGTGGGCCCATTCCCAGTCGCACTGGCTGGCGCTGGCCGTCGCGGCGCTGGTGGCCCTGGTGACCACCCCCCTGGTCCGGGCTGTGGCCCTCCGCCTGGGGCTGGTCGCCCGCCCGACCCCGCGCAGCGTGCACCGGGTTCCGGTGCCGCACCTGGGCGGCCTGGCGATCTTTGCCGGGTTCGTCGCCGCGGCGGTGGCCAGCCTGGGTTGGGCCGATGCCGATGTGGCGGCGGTGCTGCTGGGCGGCCTGGTCATGGTGGCCGTGGGCCTGGCCGACGACGTGCTGGATCTGCCGCCCGTGGTCAAGCTGGCGGGCCAGGTGGGGGCGGCACTGGTCGCCGTGGTACAGGGCATCCGCATCGAAGTGCTGACCAATCCCCTGGGGCTGCTTACGCCCACCGGGGCCGACGACCTGCTGGTCCTCGGGGCCTGGGGCGTTCCCCTCACCGTGCTGTGGATCGTCGCCATGAGCAACGTGATCAACCTGATCGACGGGCTGGACGGCCTGGCGGCGGGGATCGCGTCCATTGCCGCCCTGACGGTGCTGGTGGTGGCGCTCCAGACGGGGCAGCCGCTGGAAGCGGTGCTGCTCATGGCGGCCCTGGCCGGCAGCACCCTGGGGTTCCTGCCCTACAACTTCAACCCGGCCAAGATCTTCATGGGCGACACGGGGGCGCTGTTCATCGGCTACACCATCGCCACCGTCTCGGTGGTGGGCCTATTGAAGAGCGCGGCCGTGGTGGCCCTGGCCGTACCCGTGATGGTCCTGGCCCTGCCCATCGCCGACACCGCCCTGGCCATCCTGCGGCGCCTGCAGGCGGGACGGCCCGTCATGGCCGCCGACCGGGACCACCTGCACCACCGGCTGATGCGCCTCGGCTTCAGCCACCGGGACGCGGTGCTGGTGATGTATCTCATCACCGCCTGGCTGGCGCTGGGGGCGGTCTCGGTCGCCGAGGGGAACATCCTGCAGGGCGTGCTGATCGTCGTCACCTTGGCCGCGTCGGTTCACCTGGTGGCCCGCAAGCTGCTGGAGTGGAACCGGCAGCGGCCGCGGCGCCTGGGCCACTGAGCTTCCCGCCGAATCACCTGCCCCAGGGCCCGGTGCCGCCGGGCATGGACCCGGTGGCTTCCCGCCGGCCTCCTGCCGGAATGCCGGACCTTGTTTGGCAAGCCGCCAACGTGACAACCTGACATCATCGCCTCCGCACCCCTCCAGGGGGTGTCCGGCCGGCGCCACGGGACCGGCATCCTATCCCCGGAGGGACCAGGCTGCCCGCTGCGGCCGGCTCCCGCGCGGCGGCGGAGAAGAGGCGAAGGAGGGGCAGACCTGGATGGGACAAGCTGAGCGGGCCCGCCCGTTCCCGGGTGGCGCGGCGGGTGGCACGATGCCGCGGGCGCCCCGGCGGGAACCGGGCGCCGGAGGTCGAGGGGAGGCCGGGACCTCCGGGGGGGCCGCGCCGTTCCACCCGGGCAGTCCGGCCGGGAGGCCGGGGAGCCCGGCGGGCGGGGAGGCGGGGGGCAGCGGCCGTCCTGGTGGTGCTACGGTAGCGGCCGGAACGGCAGCCCTGCGCGCCCTCCTGGGGGCGCGCAGGCCGGCGGGCCAGCCGCTCAAGGTCCTGGTGGTGTTCGGCACCCGCCCCGAAGCCACCAAGATGGCACCGGTCATCCACCAGCTGGCGCGGCGGCCGGCCATTCGCGTGCAGGTGGCCGTGACGGCGCAGCACCGGGAACTGCTCGACCAGGTCCTTCATCTCTTCGGCATCGAACCCGACTTCGACCTGGACATCATGCAACCCCGGCAGACCCTGACCGACATCACGACCCGGGCCCTGCAGGGCCTGGAGGCGGTGCTGCGCCAGGCGCAGCCCCATCTGGTGCTGGTCCACGGCGACACCACCACCACCCTGGCCGGCGCGCTGGCCGCCTTCTACCACCAGGTGGCCATCGGCCATGTCGAGGCGGGCCTGCGGACCTACGACAAGTACCAGCCTTTCCCAGAAGAGATCAACCGGCGGCTCACCGACGCCCTGTGCGACCTGCATTTCGCGCCCACCCCGGCCTCCCGGGCGAACCTGCTGCGGGAGGGCATCGACCCGGCCGGGATCTTCGTCACGGGCAACACCGCCATCGATGCCCTGCTGTCGGTGGTTTCGCCCGGTTACCGCTTCCGCCGGGACGAACTGGCCCGCTTCCCGTCGCCGGGCCGGCGCCTGGTCCTCTGCGAAGCCCACCGCCGGGAGAACTGGGGCGAGCCCCTGGAGGCGGTGGCCCGTGCCCTGCGGCGGCTGGTGGAGAGCCACCCCGACATCGAGCTGGTCTACTCGGTCCACCCCAACCCGGTGGTGTCCGGCACCATCCGCCGCCACCTGGAGGGGGTCGAGCGGGTGAGCCTGCTGGATCCGCCGGAGTATGCCGACTGGGCCAACCTGATGGCCCGCGCCACCCTGCTGCTGACGGATTCCGGCGGGTTGCAGGAAGAGGCGCCCGCCCTGGGCTTGCCGGTGCTCCTGTTGCGGGACAAGACGGAGCGGCCGGAGGCGGTGGAGGCAGGCACCGTGCTGCAGGTCGGCCCCCACGAGGAGCCCATCCTGCGCACGGCCCGGCGGTTGCTGACCGATCCCGCCGCCTACCGGCAGGTGGCCCGGGCCCGCAACCCTTTCGGCGACGGGCAGGCGGCGCGGCGTACCGTGGAGGCCATCGAGTACGTGTTCGGGCTGCGGGACCGGCCGCCCGACCCCTGGGATCCGGGCCTGCCGCCGGCCCAGGCGGTCCGGTCTGCCGCTCCGGCCGCCTCGCCGCCGGGCCACGGCCTGAACCCGGGTGATCCGCAGGCGGCCCCATCGTCCTGAGGCGCCCGGTACAGCTACGGGGTTCCGGTGGCCCACCCCGGCTGCCACGGGCCGGCGAGCCGGGGGCGCGGTCCCCACCCTAAGGGCCCGGGTGCCGGGAGCAGGGCTTTGCGGGCCTAGGGCGGGGATCCGGTTGCCCACCCTACCGCCCTCTGCTAATCTACCGCTGGTGCGCGTGCCAGCGGCCTCCGGAACCGGCCCGGCGGCGCCCCGGCGGTAACCTGGCAGGGGACCGCAGCAGGGAGGATGGACCATGGCGGGCGAGAGCCCTTCCAGGCCCAGGCGGCCCCGCAAGGCCGTGCTGCCCCCCCGCAAGGCCACGCCGCCCGGGGCGCGGGACCGCTCCGGGCGGGCGTGGGGCGGCTCCGGGAACGGGCTGCGGGGCGCGGGCACGCTCTTCGAGCTGGCTTTCACCTTCGCGGGCACCCTGCTGGCCGGCATGGCCATCGGCTACTACGGCGGCCGCTGGCTGGACGGATGGCTGGACACGGCGCCCTGGCTGCAGCTGCTGGGGCTCATGCTGGGCGTGGTGGCTGCCTTCCGGGTCTTGTGGCGTACCCTCCAGCGCCTGGATGCGGACGAACCCGCCGCCGGCGGCCCGGGGCGCGGCCACGGGGGGGCGGGCATGCCGGGTAGAGGGCCGGGCGCAGCCGGTCCGGGCTCTTCCGGCTCCGGGCCCGATGCCTCCGCCGGCCGCGAAGTTCCCAGGCACCCGGCGGAGCAGGAACGCGGCGGAAAGGGCGGGCCGTCTTCGTGAACGCCTTCACAAGCTGGACGGATCCGGTGCTGGGACTGGCGGCCGGGGCGTGGGGCATGCTCTGGGGACTTGCCAACTACCGGTTGCTTGCCGGTCCCCTGCAGCGTATGCGGACCGCCACGGATCGCGAAGCGATTGCCACACTTCAACAGCAGGTCCTGGGCCGATTCTTGTTGCGCATGGCTCTAAGTTTTGTTTCACTCTTGATGGTGTTCCTGGTTACCGGCCGGCCCCTGGCCATCCTCGCGGCCGTTGCCGGGCTCATCCTGGCCGGTGACGCTCCCCTGTTCTTCCGGATGCGAGCAAGGAGGGAACGGGCTTGACCCCATGGCTGCAGCTGGCCGCCGCGGGCGGCGAGGCGGCGGAGGGCGGGCACGTGGTCTTCCACCTGTTCGGGCTGCCCGTGCACGAGTCCATCGTCACCATGTGGATCCTCATGGCCCTGATCATCGTGCTGGGGATCGCGGCGGCCCGCGGCCTGCACCTGGTGCCGCGCAACCGGTTTCAGATGGCCGTCCAGTGGGCCGTGGAATCCCTTTACGGCTTTGTGACCGACATCATGGGCCGGGAGCGGGCGCGGCAGTTCACTCCGCTGTTGGGCTCCTTCTTCGTTTTGATCCTGCTGAGCAACTACACCGGCCTGCTTCCCCTTCTGCCCCACGAGAACTGGTTCCAGCCGCCGACGAGCCGCTGGGGCGTGACCGGCGGCCTGGCCATCTTCACCTTCGTGGCCGTCCAGGTCTACGGCTTCCGGCGCCACGGGCTGGGGTACTTCCGGCGCTTTCTCGAAGGGCCTGTCTTCCTCTGGCCGCTGACGGTTCCCCTGGCGGTCATTGAAGAGCTGATCAAGCCCTTCTCCCTGTCCTTGCGTCTGTTCGCCAACATCTTTGGTGGCGAGGCGGTCCTGGCAGGGCTTTTGGCCGCCCTGCCCTGGTTCCTGCCCATGGGCGTGATGTTCATCGAGGTCATTGCCGGGTTCGTGCAGGCGCTGATCTTCACCATGATGTCGGCCCTGTACATCGAGGCGGCCACCGCCGAGTTCCACCACGAGCATTGAGGAAGATTTTCAGGCTTGACCCGCGGGCGGCTGCGGCGGCCCGCCGGGCAAAGTTTTCGGAAAGGAGGGGGAGACGCGGTGGAAGGAATCACCGGGATTGCGTTCTTCTCCGCGCTGGCGGTCATCGGCCTGGCCATCGCAGCCATCGGCTCGGCCACCGGCCAGGCGCGGGCGGCGGCGGCGGCGCTGGACGCCATCTGGCGCCAGCCTGAGGCGGCCGGCCGTATCCAGACGGTCCTGATCCTGTCGCTGGCCTTCCTCGAGTCGCTGACCCTGTTCACCTTCGCCCTCGCCTTCCTGTTCGCCGGCCAGGTGGCCGGTTGATGGGACGCCGGCAGGGGCGTAGCAGCCCCTGCCGGCGGCGAAGCGGATCGGGTGGCGGGGGGCGGCCGGGCCCGGGCTCGATCGGTTGCATCGGACCGCCCCCCAATGGCGTTGTGGGGCCATGGACCACGCCCCGGCGGGGCCGGGCAGGCTACGGCCTGCGACGGCAGGCCACGGCCTGCCAACGGGTACCGCCCGCGGCTGGAGGGAACAACGGTGCATATTTCACCCGAGTTGATCTGGGCGTTCATCAACTTTTTCCTGTTCGTCATCGTGCTCGCCCGGTTCTTCTGGCGCCCGGTGATGGAGTTGCTGGACCGGCGCCGGGAGGAGATCGAGGTCAACCTGGCCGCTGCCGAGCGCGCCCGGGAGGAGGCGGCCCGGGCCGAGGCCGAGTACCGCCAGCGGCTGGCGGTCGCCCAGCGGGAGGCCCAGAGCATCCTGGAGCGGGCGACCCAGCTGGCGGAGCAGGAGCGCCAGGAGCGGCTTGAGGCAGCGCGCCGCGAGGCGGAGCAGCTGCTGGAACGGGCCCGGGCCACCATCGAGCGGGAGAAGGAGCAGGCCATCGCCGCCCTGCGGCGGGAGGTGGCCGATCTGACCCTGCTGGCCACGGAGCGGGTGCTGGGCCGGGTGCTGGACGCCGAAGACCAGCGCCGGCTGGTGACCGAGGCCGTGGAAGAGGTGGCGAGCCTGCGATGAAGCGCCGCCCCCTCGCCCAACGCTACGCCCGGGTTCTGTACGATCTCGGCCGCGAGAGCAGTGAACTCGACCGCCTGGCCGCCGACCTGGCCCGCGTGCTCGACGTCTTCAGCGAGCATCCCGAGTTGCGCCAGCGCTTCGAGAGCCTGGCCGTCCCGGCGCGTGACAAGCACCAGCTGATCGAGTCCGTCTTCGGGGACCGGGTCCATCTGTGGGTAGGCAACCTGCTGCGGCTGCTGGTGCGCCGGCGGAGGGAAAACCTGCTGCCGGACATCGTGGCCGAGTTTACTGCCCTGCGCGACCGGGAGGCGGGCGTGCTGGAGGCCGAGGTGGAGGCGGCGGCGGAGCTGGATGCCGCCACCCGGCAGCGCCTGGAGGAGGAGCTGGCCCGCTCCCTGGGGGCTCGCCAGGTGCGCCTCGCGGTGCGGGTTCGTCCGGAGCTGCTGGGCGGCCTGGTGGTGAAGATCGGCGACCGCCGGCTGGATGCCAGCCTGCGCCGCCGGCTGGTGCAGCTCCACCGCCGGCTGGCCACGGGCGGTCAGGCGTAGGAGGGACGAGCTGGTGAGCATTCGTCCGGAAGAGATCACCGCCATCATCCGGCAACAGATCGAAAACTTCGAGGGCCGCGCCGAGCTGGAAGACGTGGGCACCGTGATCCAGATCTCCGACGGCGTGGCCACCGTGTACGGCCTGGAGAAGGTCATGGCCAGCGAGCTGGTGGAGTTCCCCAAGAGCGGGGTCTACGGCATGGCCCTGAACCTGGCCGAAGACTCCGTGGGCGTGGTCGTCCTCGGGCCCTACACGGACATCAAGGAAGGCGACGAGGTGCGGCGCACGGGCCGCATCATCCAGGTGCCCGTGGGCCCCGAGCTCCTGGGCCGGGTGGTGAACCCCCTGGGCCAGCCCATCGACGGGGGCCCTGCCATCAATGCCACCCGGACGCGGCCCATCGAGTCGCCGGCTCCCGGCGTCATCGTGCGGCAGTCGGTGAACCAGCCCCTGCAGACGGGGTGGAAGGCCATCGACTCGATGATCCCCATCGGCCGCGGCCAGCGCGAGCTGATCATCGGCGACCGCCAGACCGGCAAGACCGCCCTGGCGGTGGACACCATCATCAACCAGAAGGACCAGAACGTCATCTGCGTCTACGTGGCCATCGGCCAGAAGGCGTCCACCGTGGCGGGCGTGGTGGAGACCCTGCGCAAGTACGGCGCCATGGACTACACCATCGTGGTGTCCGCCACCGCGTCCCAGCCGGCGCCGCTGCTCTACATCGCGCCCTACGCCGGCTGCGCCATGGGCGAGTACTTCATGTACGAGGAGCACCGGGACGTGCTGGTCATCTACGACGACCTCACCAAGCAGGCCTGGGCGTACCGCGAGCTGGCCCTGCTGCTGCGGCGGCCGCCGGGACGCGAGGCCTACCCCGGTGACGTGTTCTACCTGCACTCCCGCCTGCTGGAGCGGGCGGCCCGGCTGAGCGACGAGGTGGGCGGAGGGTCCCTGACGGCCCTGCCCATCATCGAGACCCAGGCCGGCGACATCTCGGCGTACATCCCGACCAACGTCATCTCCATCACCGACGGCCAGATCTTCCTGGAGTCGGACCTGTTCTACTCCGGCGTCCGGCCCGCCATCGACGTCGGCCGGTCGGTGTCCCGCGTGGGCTCGGCCGCCCAGATCAAGGCCATGAAGCAGGTGGCCGGCCGCCTGCGCCTCGACCTGGCCCAGTACCGCGAACTGGCCGCCTTCGCCCAGTTCGGCTCCGACCTGGACAAGGCCACCCAGGCGCGCCTGGCTCGCGGCCAGCGGGTGACGGAGATCCTCAAGCAGGGCGAGCACCAGCCCATGCCCGTGGAGGAGCAGGTCGTCGCCATCTACTGCGGCGTCAACGGGTATCTGGACGACGTGCCCGTGGAACGGGTGCGGGAGTTCGAGCGGGAGTTCCTCCAGTACCTGAAGCGGTTCAATCCGGAGGTGCTGGAGTCCATCCGCACCCAGAAGGAGATCACCAAGGAGAACGAGCAGCGCCTGCAGGCGGCCATCCAGCAGTTCAAGGCCGGCTTCCTGGCGGAGGGGCAACAGGGCACGGGGCAGCCCGCCCCGCAGGCGCAGCGGGCGTCGTGAGCCCGGCCGGGAAGGGTGAGTGGCCATGGCCTCGATGAGGGACATCCGGCGGCGGATCCGGGCGGTGCGCAGCACCCAGCAGATCACCCGCGCCATGTACATGGTCGCCGCCGCCAAGCTGAAGAAGGCCGAAGAGGCCGCCCGTTCCGGCCGCCCCTATGCCGCCGCGCTGCGGGCCATGCTGGCCCGCCTGGCAGGCTCCGAACAGGCGCGCCAGCATCCCCTGGTGGCGCCGCGGCCCGTGCGCCGGGCCGGGCTGGTGGTCATCACCGGTGACCGGGGCCTGGCGGGCAGCTACAACGCCAACGTCATCCGCCGGGCCGAACAGGAACTGCGCCAGCTGCCCGAAGGGGTCGAACCGGTCCTGGTCACCGTGGGCCGCAAGGGCCGCGACCACTTCCGCCGCCGGGGCTACCCGCTGGCCCATGAGCTGACGGGCATCGGCGAGGACGTGGACTTCGCCACGGCCCGGGAACTGGCCCGCTGGCTGGTCGACCGCTACCTGGCGGAGGCCATGGACGAGGTCCGGCTGATCTACACCGAGTACCGCTCGGCCATCAGCCAGCGGCCGGTGGTGATGCGCCTCTTGCCGGTGGCCGGCCTGGAGGAGCAGCCCGGCGGGGAGCCGGGCCGGGGCGCCGCGAGCGCCGCCGGGGCCGAGCCTGCAGGACGGCAGGCTCCCGGTTCCGGCCCCACGCCCGGCTCCTGGCGGGAATACATCTACGAGCCGTCGGAGCAGGCCATCCTGGAGGCGCTGCTGCCCAAGTACGTGCAGATCCTGGTCTTCCGCGCCCTCCAGGAGGCGAAGGCCAGCGAGCACGGGGCCCGCATGACGGCGATGAAGAATGCCACCGACAACGCCGGCGAGCTGATCGACACCCTGACCCTGGAGTACAACCGGGCCCGCCAGGCGGCCATCACCAAGGAGCTGGCGGAGATCGTCAGCGGCGCCGAGGCCCTCAAGGGCTAGCCGTCCCGGCTGGCGGCCCCCGCCGGGTCCGGCCCGGAGCGGCCGGGCCTGGACCGGCGAGGGCCAGGCCGGAGGCGGCCGGTTCGTCCAGCACCGGGCGGGACGGAGGCGCCGAGGACCGGAGGGAACACAGCAATGGCCGAGAAGAACGTGGGCCGGGTCGTGCAGGTCATCGGCCCGGTGGTCGACATCGAGTTCCCCGAGGGCAACCTGCCCGACATCTACAACGCCATCAAGATCCAGGCCAAGACCGAAGAGGTGGAGATCGACCTGACGGTGGAGGCCGCCCAGCACCTGGGCAACAACGTGGTCCGCTGCGTGGCCATGGCCTCCACCGACGGCCTGCAGCGCGGCATGCCGGCCGTGGACACCGGCGGCCCCATCTCGGTGCCCGTGGGCCGTGAGGTGCTGGGGCGGATGTTCAACGTCCTGGGCGAGCCCATCGACGGCAAGGAGCCGCCCCAGGCCAAGAAGCGGTATCCCATCCACCGGCCCGCGCCGGACGTGGCCGACGTCAACCCCGCCACGGAGATCCTGGAGACGGGCATCAAGGTCATCGACCTGATCTGCCCCTTTGCCCGCGGCGGCAAGGTCGGCCTCTTCGGCGGCGCCGGCGTGGGCAAGACCGTCATCATCATGGAGCTGATCCACAACATCGCCTACAAGCACGGCGGCTTCTCCGTCTTCGCCGGCGTGGGCGAGCGCACCCGCGAGGGCAACGACCTCTACCACGAGCTCAAGGAGTCCGGGGTGCTCGACAAGACGGCCCTGGTGTTCGGCCAGATGAACGAGCCCCCGGGCGCCCGCCTGCGGGTGGGCCTGACGGGCCTGGCCATGGCCGAGTACTTCCGGGACGAAGAGGGCCAGGACCTGCTGCTCTTCATCGACAACATCTTCCGCTTCACCCAGGCCGGTTCGGAGGTATCGGCCCTGCTGGGCCGCATGCCCAGCGCCGTGGGTTATCAGCCCACGCTGGCCACCGAGATGGGCAACCTGCAGGAGCGGATCACCACGACGCGGAAGGGCTCCATCACCTCGGTGCAGGCGGTGTACGTCCCCGCCGACGACTACACCGACCCGGCGCCGGTGACCACCTTCGCCCACCTGGACTCCACGGTCCGGCTGGAGCGGGCCATTGCCGAGCGCGGCATCTACCCGGCCGTCGACCCGCTGGCCTCCACCTCCCGGATCCTGGACCCCAACATCGTGGGCCAGGAACACTACGAGGTGGCCCGCGGCGTCCAGCAGGTGCTGCAGCGCTACAAGGACCTGCAGGACATCATCGCCATCCTGGGCATGGACGAGCTGACGGAAGAGGACAAGCTGATCGTGCAGCGGGCGCGCAAGCTGGAGCGCTTCCTGTCCCAGCCCTTCTTCGTGGCCGAGGTGTTCACCGGCACGCCGGGCAAGTACGTCAGCCGCGAGGAGACCGTCCGGGGCTTCAAGGAGATCCTGGAGGGCAAGCACGACGACCTGCCCGAGGCGGCCTTCTACATGGTCGGCACCATCGACGAGGCCGTGGAGAAGGCGAAGACCCTGGTCTGAGAGGGGCGACACCATGGCGGAGCGCGCCATCACCCTGGAGGTCATCACGCCGGAGCGGGTGGTCTTCCGCGAGGAGGTCGACTCGCTGATCGTACCGGGCGCCGAGGGCTTGCTGGGCGTGTTGCCCGGCCATGCCCCCATGGTGGCGGCCCTGAAGATCGGCATCCTGACCTACCGCAAGGACGGCGAGCGGCGCCGGGTGGCGGTGGCGGGCGGGTTCTTCGAGGTGGCGGACAACCACGCCGTGGTGCTCTCCGACGCCGCCGAGCGGGCCGAAGAGATCGATGTGCTGCGGGCGCGCCAGGCGGCCGAGCGGGCGCGCCGCCGCCTGGCCGAACGGGAGGCCAACTGGGACTTTGAACGGGCGCGGGCGGCCCTCAACCGGGCGCTGAACCGGCTGCGGGCCGCCGGGGCCGACACCGGCGACCTGGCCTGAACCCGCCGCTGCGCGCCGGCCCCGCGCCGGCGCGCAGCGTGCGTGGGCACGCATCGCCCGGGCCGGTCGCCGCCCCCCGGGGCCGGCGGAGGTCCACCCGCCGGACGGCGGGGACCGGGCCTGCGCGACGGGTGGGCAACCCCCAGGGCGGTGGGCGCCTTCCCAGGAGCCGCCTGGAACCCCGGACGGGCCGGGGACGATAACATACATGGGGATCCACGCGGCGGCCCCCGCCCGCCCCAGGGCGGCCGGGCGCATAACCGGGCGGCCGCCCGCGAATCCCCTATCGGCGGGCACGCCGAAGGTGCGCCGGCAGCGTGCGCGGTGCCACGGAACAGAGCACCGCGCGGCAGGGTAGGGCCCCGGCGCTCGGCGTGTCCCGGTTGCGGCCCGCCCGCCTGCGGGCGTGGCCCTGGAGGGGGTTGAGACGGTGGAACGAATCGTGGTTCGCGGCGGGCGCCCCCTGCAGGGTCAGGTGAGGATCAGCGGAGCCAAGAACGCGGCCTTGCCGATCCTGGCGGCTACCTTGCTGGCGGAAGACACCTGCTTGCTGTACGACATCCCGTCGCTGGACGACGTGGTCACCATGACCCGCATGCTGACCCAGCTGGGGGTCACGGTGGAGTCCACGGGGGAGGGTGCCCTGGCCGTCCACCCGGCGGCGGAGCTCCAGTACGCCGCGCCCTATGACCTGGTACGGCGCATGCGGGCGTCCATCCTGGTCCTGGGACCGCTGCTGGCCCGCCTGGGACGCGCCCGGGCCGCCCTGCCCGGAGGCTGCGCCATCGGGCAGCGTCCCATCGACCTGCACCTGAAGGGCTTTGCCGCCCTGGGCGCCGACGTGGAGGTCAGCGGCGGCGAGGTGGAGGTCCGGGCCCCCAGGGGGCTGCGCGGCACCTCGATCTACCTGGACGTACCCAGCGTCGGGGCGACGGAGAACATCATGATGGCCGCCGTTCTGGCCGAGGGCACCACCACCATCGAAAACGCCGCGGAAGAACCGGAGATCGTCGACCTGGCCAACTTTCTCAACACCCTGGGAGCCGACGTGCGCGGCGCCGGCACGCGGGTGATCCAGATCCACGGCGTGCCGGTGCTGGGAGGCGGGACGTACACCATCATCCCCGACCGCATCGAGGCGGGCACCTTCCTGCTGGCGCCCCTGGTGGCCGGCGGCCAGGTGACGGTCACCGGGGTGGTGCCGGAACACCTCAAGTCCCTGCTGGCCAAGGTGCGGGAGATGGGCGCCGATGTGGTGGTCGACGGGGACGAGGTGACCGTGGCGGTCAGCAGCCGGCCCAAGGCGGTGGACATCAAGACCCTGCCCTACCCGGGCTTTCCCACCGACCTGCAGGCGCCCATGATGGCGGCCCTGGTCACCGCCGAGGGAACGGCCACGGTGACCGAAACCCTCTTCGAGAATCGCTTCGCCCACGTGCCGGAGCTGCGCCGCATGGGTGCGCGGATCCAGATCCAGGGGCAGACGGCCATCATCACCGGGGTCGAACGGTTGCAGGGTGCGCCGGTCACCGCCACCGACCTGCGCTCGGGTGCGGCCCTGGTGCTGGCCGGGCTCGGGGCCGAAGGGATCACCGAGGTCAGCGGCGTCCACCACATCGACCGGGGCTACGTGGCCATCGAGCAGAAGCTGCGGGCCCTGGGCGCCGACGTGGCGCGTCTGTCCACGGAGGACGACCCGCTGGCGGCGGCCCTGCTCCTGCACTAGGCCTTGCACCAGGCCGCCCAGCGCAGGTCGCGCGGCGCCGGATCCGCCGTCGCGGAGCCGGGTGGCGCCAGGAACTCCGAACCCTTTCGGCCGAGCGCGGGCCCCGGAGCCATGGCCTGGGGCTCGCACCGCTTTTATGAAGGTCTTGCGCCCCTATCTTCCCGGGCCTCGTGCCCAGGGCCCCCGTCCCCGTGGTGCCGGCGCAGGCATGTCCCCCCTCCCCGTTGCATAGAGATGTCCCGAATCCGAGGGAGGGATCGCCCTTGCCTGTTCGGCCGGCGTGGCGCCGCCCCGTAGCCGGCTGGTTCCTCCTGGCGCTGGTGCTGACGGTGCTGCTGCCTTTTCTCGTGGTGCTGACCCGGGGCCTGCGTATCGAGACGCCTCAGGCTCCGGCCGTGCCCCTGGACCCCGGCCAGCTGCCGGTGCGGGTGTGGATTCCGGGACAGGATGGCGTGCAAACCCTGCCCCTGGAGGTCTACCTGACGGGCGTGGTGGCCGCCGAGATGCCCGCTTCCTTCCACATCGAAGCCCTCAAGGCGCAGGCGGTGGCGGCCCGCACGTACACCGTGCGGCAGATGCAGGTCTTCGGGGGGCCGGGTTGCCGGGAACAGGCGGAGGCGGACGTCTGCGGCGACCCGCAGACGGGACAGGCCTGGCAGCCCCTGGAGGCCCGGCGCCGGGACTGGGGGCTGTTGAACGGGTGGCGCTTCGCCCGGAAGATCCAGCAGGCGGTGCAGGAGACGGCCGGCCTGATCCTGGTCTACCAGGGGGCGCCCATCGACGCGGTCTACCACTCCACCTCCGGCGGGCGCACCGAGGACGCTGCCGCCGTCTGGGGCAACCAGGTGCCTTACCTGCGGCCCGTGGACTCCCCGTGGGAGACGGCCTCACCCCACTGGCGCAGCACCCGGACCATGACCCTGCAGGAGTTCGCCCGCCGCCTGGAGGTGGACCCCAAGGTCGTGCGGGACCTGCCGGGGGACCAGTGCTTTGCGCGGGTCGAATCCTCGCCGGGGGGGCGCGTGGGCCGGGCCACCGTGGGCGAGAAGGCCTTCACCGGTCCCCAGCTCCGCCAGCGGCTGGAGCTGCCCTCCACCTGGTGGACGTGCCGCCGGCAGGGGGAGCAGCTGACCTTCACCATCCGGGGCTGGGGCCACGGGGTGGGGATGTCCCAGTACGGTGCCGACGGAATGGCCCGCCAGGGGCGCACCTACCAGGAGATCCTCCGGCATTACTACCCCGGGACCAGCCTGCGGCCCATCTTCAGCGAGTAGCCCACCCGTCTCCGGCGGGAAGCCCGCCCGGCCCGTCGGCGGGTCCGGCCATCGGGACCGGACGGCCTGCCCCTTGGCCCGGGCCGACCCGCCGGGCCCCTACGCCACGGCCCTGCTGCCGGTGCGACCGGTGAAAGCCGCACTTTCCTGCATAAATGCACCAGCCCTGGTAACACTACCGCCCAGAGGTGGTGCCACATGCAGGAGACCCCGCAAAGCGGGCAGAGCCGCCTGGCGGGCCGGCTGGCCGGCTGGATGGCCAGGATGCGCGGGCGGCCGGCGCTGCGGTCGCTGGTGGGTTTCGCCGTGCTGGTGGCCGTCTTCATCGGGTCTTATCTGTACTTCCAGGGCTGGCCGGGGTTGAGCGGGCCCGAGACCGCTTCCCTGGATGAGCAGACCCCCTTGGAGACGGGTGCCGACCAGGGCGTGGCACCCAGCACGGCGACCCCGGAACCCATGACCGGCCAGGCCGGGGCCGGCACGGAGGCGGGGACACCGGCGCAACCCCGGGACAACGTGCCCACCCGGGAAGTCACGGGCGAGACGACTCCGGCCTTCATCTGGCCCGTCGCCAGCGGCAAGACGGCCATGGGCTTCGGCTGGCAGTACTCCGAGACCATGGGTGACTGGCGCTGGCACCCCGGCGTCGACCTGGCGGTCGAGGAGGGCGCCCAGGTGGTGGCCGCCGCCGACGGGCGGGTGGTCGCGGTCCACCGCGACCCCGATCGCGGCCTGACGGTGACCATCGAGCACGACGGCGGGTACCGCACGGTCTACGCCAGCCTGGCCGAGGCGACGGTGGAAGCCGGACAGCAGGTGCGGCGCGGCCAGGCCATCGGCAAGGCGGGCCAGTCGGCCCGGATCGAGGCGTCCGCCGGCACCCACGTCCACTTCGAGATCTGGCGTGGCGACGAGGCCGTCGACCCGCAGACCCTGATCGGCTAGGAGGATCTCCCGCCGGACGAACCGGCCGGAAGAACCGGCCCCCGGTCGGAGAACCGGCCCCGGCCTGGAGAACCGGGCCCGGCCCGGAAAACCGCACCGGGCCCGGCGCCGGCCACCGGGGAACCCGCATCCCCGTACCACCCGCGGCCCCGCTCCCCCGACCCCCTCGGGGGAGCGGGGCCGCGGCCTTTGGCAGGGTGAGCCGCCCCCACGCCCTGGCGGGCCCGGCGGCCCAGCGGGCCTGTCCGCCCGTCCGCGGCCGTCCGGCGGCCTGCGGCCAAGGTATGTTTGCCTAACGCCCTCATATAGATGGTACCAGACCAGGGCGAAGGGGGCAGGTCGGTGAAGGACTACATCTGGAAGCGCGTGGTGGAGGTGAGCACGTACATCGCTCGCACCCGTTCCACCGTGCGCGAGGCAGCCAAGGTGTTCGGTGTCTCCAAGAGCACCGTCCACAAGGACGTCACCGAGCGCCTGCCCAAGATCGACAGCCAGCTGGCGGCCAAGGTCCACCAGGTCCTGGAGACCAACAAAGCGGAGCGCCACCTGCGGGGCGGCGAGGCCACCCGCCTCAAGTACCTGCAGGAACAACGGGGCCAGGAAACCAGGCAAACCCCTTCGGAGCCCCCCGTCGGGGCCTGACGCGCCGTCCCTGCCCGCACCGGCCCTGGCCCCTGGACGAACGCGGCCGTGGCGGCGGCCCGCCGGGTTCCACCCGGCTGATCCCGGCCCGCAGCCCGGCCCCCTTCCTTCCCGCCCCCTTCAGGGCCCGTCCGGACGCGGCCCCCGCCGCCCCCCATCCCGGCCACGGGACGGACAACCCAGGAATTCCCCTTCGCCAGCCGGCACGGCGTGGAGCCCGGCGGTCAAGAGGAACCCGGCCTTATGGCAAAGAAATCCGCCACAGCAACCGCAGCGCCACAGTCAGACGGATTCCTGCCAGCCCTGAGGCCCCGGCGCGGCCGCCGGCACCGGGACATCCCGCCGGTTCCCCGCCGTCGCCCAGGCGGCTGCCGGGCGGTCAGGAGGGGGACAGGCTATGGTCGGGTTCGTCCGGGACCTGGGGGTCGACCTGGGAACGGTCAACACTCTGGTCTTCGTCGAAGGCCGGGGCATCGTGCTCAACGAGCCTTCCGTCGTCGCTATCGATCGGGAAACCGGGCGGGTGCTGGCCGTGGGGTCGGAGGCCCACCGCATGCTGGGCCGCACCCCGGGCCACATCGTGGCCGCCCGGCCCCTGCGGGGCGGGGTGATCGCCGACTTCACCGCCACCGCCACCCTGCTCAAGATGCTGCTCCAGCGGGCCATGCCCCGACGCCTGGGGGTCCGGCCGCGGATGGTGGTGTGCGTCCCCTCGGGGGTGACCACCGTGGAGCGGCGGGCGGTCATCGAGGCCGGCTACGAGGCGGGGGCCCGCAAGGTCTACCTCCTGGAAGAACCGGTCGCCGCCGCCCTGGGGGCCGGCCTCAACATCCACGAGCCCGGCGGCCACATGGTGGTCGACGTGGGCGGCGGCACCACGGACATTGCGGTCCTGTCCCTGGGCGGGGTGGTGGTGGCCGGTTCGGCCCGGGTGGGCGGCGACACCTTCGACGAGGCCATCGTGCGCCATGTCAAGCGCCGGTACAACGTGCTGATCGGGGAGCGGACCGCCGAGCAGGCCAAGATCGCCATCGGCCGGGCCGAGCCGCCGGAGGGGGATGGGGAGCAGTTCGAGGTTCGCGGCCGCGACCTGGTGACCGGACTGCCCCGCACCCTGCACCTGACGGCCGCCGAGGTGCAACAGGCCCTGGACGAACCCGTCTCGGCCCTCATCACGGCCCTGCGCAGCACCCTGGAGCGGGTTCCTCCCGAGCTGGCGGCCGACATCCTGCACCGCGGCCTGGTGCTGACGGGAGGCGGCTCCCTGCTGCGTGACCTGGACCGGCGCATCGCCCGGGCCACGGGCCTGCCCGTGGTGAAGCCGGAACAGCCGCTGCTGACCGTGGCGCTGGGTACCGGCGTCGCCCTCAGCATGCTGGACCGCCTGGACGGCGTGCTCATCGCCGGCTGACGGCCGCCGGTCCCTAAAAGGCACGCCGGCCGCCTTAACCGGGAAGGAATTCCCCTCCAGGTGTCGAATGGGCATGTAAAGCCTCCTGAGGCCGTACGTTCTAAGACGTGGTCCCGCGCATCAGGCGATGCACGTCGGCGAAAGTACGGCCGAGGCACCACAGGCTGCAACACGACCGTGACACGGCACGTGACCACGCCGCGATAAAGGCAAACCCGCCGAAAGGCGGGGGCGCAAAGCCACGGGTCTACCGCACGGCGGGACGGAGGGACGCCTCGCCCGGCGCGCACCGGAATGCGGGAGTCGGGCCAGGTTCCCGGGACAGAGAACCTGGCGCTAGAACGGTACGGAGGCGCCAGCCCCGGCCCGGCTCCGGTTCCGGAGAGCAGCCGGGCCGGTTCCTGCAGCGAGGTGTTCCAGCCCCTCCCGCCGGCCATGACGGCCGGGCTGCCGAACGGGTGGAAGGGATCTGCCGCCGGGTTCGCCCGCCGAACCCGGCGCGGGGCCAGGATGTTCCACCCCCGGTTGCCGCCGGGGGTTTCGTGTTTCACGGCCGGCTGCATCTCCGGCGGCGGGCGGCGGTTGCATGCTGCGGGACGGCCAGCCGGCGGGGCGGGGCGATCGCGGGGTCTGGCGTGGCGGAAGGGGTGATCCGGTGCTGCGAGGTCTTTACACCGCGGCCAGCGGCATGCTGGCCCGGGTGCTCCAGCAGGAGCGCCTGGCGGGCGACCTGGCCAACGTCAACACGCCCGGGTACAAAGCGAGCCGCAACGTGACCGAGGCATTTCCCGAGCTCCTGCTGTCGCGGCTCGACGGGACGGGAGCCCCGGTGGTGGGGCCCCTGGGCACGGGTACGGTAGTGGCCGAACCGGGCGCCGACATGCGGCCCGGACCCTGGGTCACCACCGGGCGACCGCAGGACCTGGCCCTGGAGGGGGACGGCTTTTTCGTGGTGATGGGCCCCGGCGGCCCGGCCTACACCCGGGCCGGCAACTTCACCGTGGGGTCCCAGGGGTACCTCCAGGCACCCGACGGCTCGCCCGTCCTGGACACCACGGGCCAGCCGCTGCTGGTGGGTAGCGCCCAGTTCACCGTCCGGCCCGACGGCCAGGTGGTGGTGGGGGACGCGGTCCTGGGCACCATCGCCCGGGTCACCTTCGCCAACCCCGCCGGCCTGCGGCGGGTGGGCGACAACCTGTGGCAGGCAACGGCCGAGTCCGGTCCCGCCGTACCGGCGGCCACGCCCGTGCGCCAGGGGGTGTTGGAGCAGTCCAACGTCGACCCGGTGCAGGTGGTGGTCGCCATGCTGGCCAACTTCCGCGCCTTCGAGGCCGCCCAGCGGGCCGTCCAGGCCCAGGATCAGACGCTGGGGCTGGCCATCCAGGAAGTGGGGCGGGTCACATGATCCAGCGGGCCCTCTGGTCGTCCGCCGCGGGCATGGCGGCCGCGGCCCGGCAGGTTGATCTCACCGCCGGCAACCTGGCCAACGTGAGTACCCCGGGCTTCAAGGCCGCCCGGGCGGACTTTGCCGATCTGGTTTACGCCGCGGCCCAGGTGCCGGTGGCGCCTCCTGCCGCCGCGGCGGGAGGCGTCCAGGTTGGACACGGCGTCCGCCTGGCGGCCACACCCCGGTTGTGGAGCCAGGGTCCGTTGCAGGCCACGGGTTCCCCCTGGGACCTGGCCATCGAGGGTGCAGGCTTCTTGCAGGTGGCCGATCCCGGCACCGGCGAGGTCCTCCTGACGCGGGGCGGGACCTTTGCGGCCAGCCCCGTACCCGCCGGCGTCCCCGGCGGTGGGGAGGCCGGCGAAGCGCTTCTTGTGACCGACGGCGCGGGGCGGCCGCTGCTGGCGGCCGGCGGCCAGCCCCTCCTGCTCCCGGCGGGATCCCGCGGCTGGGTGGTATCGCCGGACGGAGAGGTACGGGCCCTCCTGGCCGGGGGTCGCGAGGTGCCCGCCGGGCGGCTGGCGGTGATGGTCCCGCCGGCGCCCGATGCCCTGGAAAGCCGCGGCGAGGGCCTGTACGCCCTGGGCGGCAACCCGGTGCCGGCCGGGGCGCCCGGCCAGGACGGAGCGGGGTGGATCCGGCAGGGGATGCTGGAGCAGTCCAATGTGGACCTGGCCCTGGAGATGACCCGGCTGCTGGCGTCCCAGCGGGCGTACCAGCTCAACGCCCGCGCCGTGCTCACAGGCGATGAGATGCTGAGCCTGATCAACCGGTTGCGCTCCTGAGGCACCGCTCATGCACTCCAGTGCATGCGCCCAAGACTCTTAGCGGTTTAGCCCGACGGCCCGCATGGGCCTCCCCCCTGATGCGGCCGGAGTCCGGGCGGCAGGCGCCGCCCGGACTCCGGCCCTTTTCCGGCGTTCCGCCCTGTGCCCGGCCGGTCCCCCGGCCAGCTTCCCGCCCCCGCCCGGCCCCCGGGGGCCCCGCATGAAAGCTGCCGATGCTTGGTATATACTCGTAATCGAGCGCAGGAAAGACTGGATCCTGGGAACGGGCAGGATTCCGGTGCCACCGGGCCGGTCCTGGCGGGGCGGACCTGCTGTGCTGCCGCCAGCCTGTCCCCGCAACCGGTGGCGCCGGGGCCGGTTCGTCCCGGGAACCGGTCGCTGCGCACCTGCCGATTCAAGGAGGGATTGCCGGTGGCTTACCAGTTGCCGCCCCTGCCGTACGACTACAACGCCCTGGAGCCCCACATCGACGAGCAGACCATGCGGATCCACCACGACCGGCACCACGCCACCTATGTCAACAACGTCAACGCCGCCCTGGAGAAGTACCCCGAGCTGCAGGACAAGCCCATCGACCAGCTCCTGCGCCAGATCGACCAGGTTCCCGAGGACATCCGCACGGCGGTCCGGAACAACGGCGGCGGCCACGCCAACCACTCGCTCTTCTGGGAGATCATGAGCCCCAACGGCGGCGGCCAGCCCACGGGGGCCCTGGCGGACGCCATCAACAAGGCCTTCGGCAGCTTCGAGACCTTCAAGGACCAGTTCACCAAGACGGCCACGACCCACTTCGGCAGCGGCTGGGCCTGGCTCGTGGTCGACGAGAAGGGCGACCTGCAGCTTTACAGCCTGCCCAACCAGGACAGCCCGTACATGAAGGGCCATACGCCCATCCTCGGCCTGGACGTGTGGGAGCATGCCTACTACCTGAAGTATCAGAACAAGCGGCCCGACTACGTGGCGGCTTGGTGGAACGTGGTCAACTGGGACGAGGTGGCCCGCCGCTACCAGCAGGCCCGCGGCTGAGCCGCCCATTGCCACCCGCATCCACCCGGCCCGTGGTGACAAGGACTACGGTGGCAAGGACCGCGATGCCAAGGGGAGCCGGCGATCCGGCTCCCCTTTATTTTCCATCCAGAAGGGGGACGGCGGGGGGCGGCGAATTCTGAATCCTAGTGACGAACCTTCGTACCGGGTCGGCCACCGGGGCAGCCTGGGTGGCGGAGGTTCGCGACCAGCCAGCGTGGAGGACTGGGACCAGCCCATGGCGGAACAGGATCAGCCCCAGGGGGGCTTGGACATCCAGGCGATCCTCGAGGTGTTGCCCCACCGTTACCCCTTTCTCCTGGTCGACCGGATTCTTTCCCTCGAACCGGGACGCCGGGCGGTGGGCCGGAAGTGCGTAAGCGCCAACGAACCCTTCTTCCAGGGTCACTTCCCGGGCCGGCCCATCATGCCTGGGGTGCTGATCCTGGAGGCCATGGCCCAGGTGGGGGCGGCGGCGGTGCTGTCCGTCCCCGCGAACCGCGGCCGCCTGGCCCTCTTCGCCGGCGCCGACCGGGTGCGCTGGCGCCGGCCCGTGATTCCGGGCGACTGCCTGGAGATCGAGGTGGAGATCATCGCCATGCACGGTCCCCTGGGCAAGGGCCGCGCCCGCGCCACCGTGGACGGCGAGCTGGCCGCCGAAGCCGAGTTGAGTTTTGCTTTGCGGTAGGCGACCGGTCACCCCGCAGGCGTCACATCACCCCCCGATGGATCCCTGGCCCAGGGGCCCTGTCTCGGAACCGTTTGCACCGGCCTCGCACCGGCCTTGAACTGTTTCCCTCAGGTGGGAACCCTGGCACCGGAACCACCAGCGGGCGCAACCGGCACGGCAACTTCGGTCCTCGTTGCCCCTTGCATGTCCGTTGCCCGGCCCTGGATGGACATGGTGAAAAGCCTGGCCGATCTGCTCACTTTGGATAAGGCGGGTGCATATTCCATAACCTACATGCAGGTGCACCGTACGAGTGGCGTGGTATCGCTTGTGGCCGGGCGTGGCGGAACCCGGCCCCGGCCTTGAGGAGGCGTCTTCCCGTATGCCGGATGCGATGAAGGATTCCCTGCTTCCTGAGGAGGATTCGCCCGCGTCACCGCCCGTGCCATCGCCGGTGCCATCCGGGCCTGCTCCGCCCCCTGACCTCGCCGGACGAACCGGCCGCACCGGCCCGGGCCCGGAGCGGGAAGGGCGCGTCCCCGTTGCCCTGGAACCGGCCCGGGCGGCCGGCGCAGCGGTTTCCGCCGGGGCCGGAACCGGTTCCGCTACGGTACCGGCGGCGGGGCAGGCGGCAGGGCCGGTGGCAGCAGCGGGCGAGGGAGTGCGGGACCTGGCCGGGCTTGTGCCCCTGGCGCCCGGGACCCGGGTCCACGGCACCATCACGGGCATCGTGGACTACGGCGCGTTCCTCGTGACCGACGACGGCCGCCGGGGGCTCATCCACATCTCGGAGATCTCCGACTGGTACGTGGAACGGGCGGAAGATTACTTCTACAAGGGCGAGCGGGTCCAGGTCGAGGTGGTGCACTTTGATCCCAACAGCGGCAAGTACGCCTTTTCCACCCGCCGCCTGGGAGGCAAGCAACCCCTGGCCAACCGCTACGCCGACCGCCTGCTGGAGCTGCACCGCCATGGCGTGACGGGCGCCCGGTACCGGTACGGCACCGGTTGGGCTCGCCGCCCCCACGCCCGACGAACCGGCCGCCCCGGCCCGGCAGCCGGCGCCACGGGCTCCCAAGGCTCTGCCGGCGGCCCTGGATACCGGCTGCCGGGCGGCACGAGCGGCGATGGCCGGCGGGGCCTGGGAGCGCCGCGCAGCCTGGCGCGGCAGGGCAGTGATCCGGCCGGCGCGACCGGCACCGCCGGGAACGCCGGCCACGGGCCGGCGGGCCACCACGGGCCGGCGGAACACGGTGTCCCGAGCCACGGGCCCCGACCGGGCGGCGGCGGGAACCTGGAAACGGCCGGGGGCGCCGCCAGACCGGCGACCGGCAGCTGGCGGGACCGTGATGCGGGCCGCCTCCGCACGCGGTACCAGGCAGGTGCGGGCTGGCGCAGCGCCGCTCCGGTCGCCGGTGAGAACCGGGAATCGCGGGAGGCCCTGCTCCAACTCCTCCGCCATCACGTGGGTCAGGTATCGCCCGCCGCCCGCACCGAGCTGGACCGGCTGGTCGAGACCTACGGGAGCGAGCGGGTGGCCACCGCCCTGGCCCGGGTGCTGGAAGAGACGGATCGGGCCCTCCAGGTGATCGAGGCAGCGGGCCGCCGGTTGGCGAGCGGCACGGCGGACTGAGCGTGGGGCCGGAGGCGGGTCTGGGCCTGGCCACAGGGCTCAGGCAGGACCCGCCCGTGACCGCGGCCTGCCGCAAGCGAGGCCGGCCTGAAGGCGAGCATGGCCCCGCGGGTGAGGGCGGGCTTGAGGCGAGTGGTCCGCAGGCGAGCACGGCCCGCAGGCGAGGGTGGGCCGCAGGCCAGCACGGGCCGCGGGCGAGGGCGGGCTGCAGGTGAGCATGCCGGCCAGCATGGCCCGAGGGCGGGCATGACGAACGAATCTGCACAGCGGCGCAACCACGGGTAGAGCCTAGCGTCGCCCGCCGCCGTGATTCACCCGCAGTCATTCGACACTACCGGGCGGTCGACCACGGCAATAAACTGATATCTGGGGTCAATAGCTGGGGCCCGGGCTAGGCGGAAGACCGGAGGCTGCAGGGCGACGCCCCGGACAACCCGCCGCCCGGGCCCCGTCGTCCCCGTTGTCTTCCGGAACGTGATCCCCGGTTGCTATACAGCGTCGCCGGTAGGGTGGAGCCGGGCCCGGGCCCTCGTGGCATGGCTGAGTGGGAGCCCGGGGTGCTCGAAGTCGCCTGCCCCCGTAACCGCACCTGCACCATCATCACCAGCGCCACCGCAACCCCAACCCCAATCCCGACCACAACCACAGCCACAACCACAACCGGCGAGGACCCGCACGCACGGGATCCCGGCTCAGCATGGCCCCGCCCCGCCCTGGGCCCCGGGCTTCCCTGTAACCCTATAATAGGAGGCGGTTTGATCTTCAAAGGAGGATGCCCCTTGCTCCCTTACCTGATCGCCCTCGACGTCGACGGCACCCTCTTGGACAGCCAGGGCCGGCTGCGCCCGCGGGTGAAGAACGCGGTCCGGGCGGCCGTGGCCGCCGGTCACCACGTCTGCCTGGCCACCGGCCGCCGCTGGGTGGCCAGCCGCCCCTTCGCCCAGGAGCTGGGCCTGCGCACCCCCTGCATCGTGCACAACGGTGCCGTGGCCGTCGACCCCCTAACCGACCGGCCGGTGTGGAAACAGCCCCTGCCGGCCGAGTTCGCCCGCCAGGCCATCCTGAAGGCCCGGGAACTGGGGGTGACCCTGTTCTTCCACGACCTGGACCATCCCCACGGCGACCGCATGCTCTACGAGCCCGGGGCCCGGCTGCCCAAGGCCTCCTGGTTCTTCGAGGCGGGGCGCCTGACCCAGGAGGTGCCCGACCTGCTGGAGTGGGTGAGCGTCGGGGCGGTGCGGGTGCTGGTCCGTGACCGGTACGAGGGCGCGCAGGCCTTCCGCCGGTGGATCACGGCCGAGTGGGGCGACGCGGTGCGTGTGCTGGCGGGGACCGACCTGGAGCCGGGCCTCTACGCCGTGGAGGTGTCCGACGCCCCCGTGTGCAAGGGCTGGGCGGTGGAGCGCCTGGCCGCCCACCTGCAGGTGCCGGTGGAGCGGGTGGTGGCCTTCGGCGACTGGGACAACGACATCGAGATGCTCCAGTTCGCCGGCATTGGCGTCGCCATGGCCAACGGCTCCCCCGCCGCCCGGGCCGCCGCCAACCGGGTCACCGCCACCAACGATGAAGACGGTGTTGCCCTGGTGCTGGAGGAGCTGCTCGGCGGGGCGGTGGGGGTGGGGCGATCCTGACCTGGCTAGCGGCTGTACGGCCTATTGACTGTCCCACACCGGTAGCCTGCGGATGCCTAAGCGGATGTCTGATCAGATGTCGGAATCAGATGTCCAATCAATGGTTGTCTCTACCCGACCAGCGTTGTCACCCGCACCGGCGAACGCAATCTCGCGTTCGCGAAAGTCGCATCTGGCATCAGGCATCTGGCATTGGGTCCCCATGCGTGGGGAACCGGCCGTTGGGTGCCGTTGGCATGGAAACTGGGCAGTGGCCGCCTAAATTAGGACCGCGCCCGCCCTAACATGGCAGTCCCCTCCCCTCGATATTCCGGGTAGCCAAGCTCACCCCGGGCCGGCAGGCGCGCATGCCGTCGCCGGGGTGGAACCCGGAACAGGGAGGGCTGTACCCGATGCGGATCAACCACAACGTGGCCGCCCTGAACGCCTGGCGGAATCTCAGCCAGACGAACGGCCTGCTCAACAAGAGCCTGGAGCGGCTGTCGTCGGGCCTGCGGATCAACCGGGCGGCCGACGACGCGGCGGGCCTGGCCATCTCGGAGAAGATGCGGGCCCAGATCTCCGGCCTGCAGACGGCCCAGCGCAACGCCCAGGACGCCATCTCACTGATCCAGACGGCCGAGGGCGCGCTGAACGAGAGCCATAGTATCCTGCAGCGGATGCGGGAGCTGGCGGTGCAGGCGGCGAGCGATACGAACACAGCGGCGGACCGGGCGCAGATCCAGAAGGAAATCGACCAATTGGCGCAGGAAATCGGCCGCATCGCCCGCACCACGGAGTTCAACACCCAGAAGTTGCTGGACGGGTCGTTCGAGCAGGATGGCATCACCTTCCAGATCGGAGCCAATGCTGGTCAGAACATTTCGGTCAAGATCGGGAACATGGGCGGCTTTAGCCTGGGCGTGGTGAGTGACCAGGTCAAGGCCCAGGCGACGGTTAGCGCTACGGTAACCACAGGTACCACTCAGGACATTGCGGATGGCACCTACACTGCCCGGTCGGGTGCGAGCGGCGGCTATGAATTGGTCGATACAAGCGGAACTGTCGTAGCGAAGTCAAACGATGGTAAGGGATGGACTAGCACGGCTGGCGGCGCCGACGCGGACACGTTTACCTTCTCGGTTGCGGTGACGAACGGTACCGTCACCATTGCGACGAGTGGCACGACTACTACTGCTACTGCCAGCACTGTCGTCTCCTTCACGAACGGTGGGCTCGAGGCGGGTACTTACACCTACGACGCCACCGCCAAAGTCCTGAAGGATAGCAGCGGCAACGTGGTCGCGACCGAAGATCCGACGACGGCCGGCAAGTTCATTGATAGCAAGGGCAATGTGGTGTTGGATGCGAGCGGCTTAGGTACGCTGAGCGATGGTCAAGTCTTCACGGTTAGCGGTCTCGACGTGACCTCCCAGGCGTCCGCCAGTTCGGCCATTACCGCGTTCGACAGCGCCATCGAGAGCGTTTCGGGCCAGCGCGCCGACCTCGGTGCCATCCAGAACCGTCTCGAGCACACCATCGCCAACCTGGGCGTGGCGGTGGAGAACCTGCAGGCGGCCGAGTCCCGCATCCGCGACGTCGACATGGCGCTGGAGATGGCCAACTTCACGCGGAACCAGATCCTCCTGCAATCCGGCACGGCGATGCTGGCGCAGGCCAACGCCATGCCCCAGGCGGTCCTGCAGCTGCTGCAGGGTTAAGCGAAAGCGTAGATTCCCCCAACTAAGGTGGCGGCTTCGTCCGATCCACCGAACTCCCCCATCGATGGTCCGTGGTGAACTCCCCCCCCCACCGGACCGGAGCGGAGCCCCCATGTGGAGCCGGCCGTCAGGCGACGGCCGGCTTCCTATTTCAAGCGGCGATAAGCGAAACCGTGGCATGAGCCCAGCTTGAGTTCAATGTTACCGGTCATCCAGTAGGCGAGCCTCCCAGCCGGATTTCCGTCGTCGAAAAAGCGTGTTCGATAGGAGTCAATTCACGAATATGCTCTAACCCGAACCAAGAGCACGGCCCATGGTGACCTGGAGCACAGGCCAAGGAGCAGAAGAAGACCGGGCAGTGCCAACGAGATTAGGACCCCGGTACCGTAAACGATCCAGCGCGTCCAACCGATACGACGGGCAAACGGTTAAGCGTGGCATACGGGACTGGGTCGGGTGGGTGAACCCGGTGCACCTGCGGTCCACTCGGTAAACCGGGCCCAGCCCACCGTGGATAAGGCCTGCCGTGTGTCACTTGTTTCGCTGCGGAGTTCGACCAGGGAGACGTGAGGTCCGTGATGGTTTCACCCCAGCAACCCCTTAGGGCAGCTTTCCATCCCATGGTGGCGGCGGGCGGCGTCCCCGCCCAGGCCGCACAGCCTGATCCCGAGAGCGTGGGGCGTGTTCTTCCAGCACCAGGCACGGCTAGTAGCTCCGGAGCCATCGTCGGGGCCACGGGCCTCCGTGGTCCTGGTGGAAACCCCGGCGCCGTCGAACTCCGAGAACATGCCGATCTGGCGGGCCATGCCGGCCCGGCGCATCACGCCGCGGCTGCGGGAGACGAGGCTGCTTCCGCCGCCGCGACCGCGGGCGACTCCATGCCCCACGATTTCAGCCCGTGGATGCCACCTCTGCCCGACCTGCACCGGGACCCCTTCAGCTACCAGCTCCACTTTCACCTGGACGAGGCCACTGGCCGGGTGGTGGCGGAGGTGGTCGACCGGGAGACGGGCGAGACCGTGCGGCAGGTTCCACCCGAGCACGTGCTGCGGATTGCCATGTACGTCAAGATGCTCCTCGGGCAGCAGGTCGACCAGCGCGGCTAAGCCGGTGGGGCGGCGAGGGCCGCCATGTGATTCGGGTGATCTGGCCAGGTGACGCAGGCAACTGGGTGATTCGGGCGATCCGGCCAGGTGACGCGGGCGGTTCGGTGATGCGGACGAGGCGGTCGGGCGACTCGGCGGTTCGGTGATTTGAGCGAGGCAGGCCAAGGGTTCGGGCAAGGAGGATGTCACCATGCGCATCGGTGGACTGGCCAGCGGTCTCGACTGGGAGCAGCTCGTCGAGCAGCTGATGCAGATCGAGCGGCGGCCGCTGCTGCTGCTCGAGCGGCGCAAGCTGGAGATCGAGTCCGAGAAGAACGCCTGGAGCGACATCCGCTCCCGCATCGACACCCTGCAGGACCGCATCGCGGATGTCCTGGCGCAGGACCTGTTCTGGCGGCCGCGGTCCACCAGCAGCGACGAGGCACGGGTGACGGCGGAGGCTTCCGCCGCCGCCACCCCGGGCACCTACACGGTCGAGGTGCAGCAGCTGGCCACGGCCCACTCCATCGCCACCTACGACCCGGTGGCCGACCCCCAGGCCGCGCTGAACCTGAGCGGGACCTTTCGCATCACCGTCGGCAGCACCAGCTTTGACGTCACCGTCGACACCACGGACTCCCTGAACGCCATCCGCGACCGGATCAACGCGGCGGTCGAACAGGCGGTGCAGGCGGACCCCGCGGCGGAGGCCAGCGCCGTGCGGACGGAGGTGATCGGCGGCCATCTGGTGATTACCCGCACCCACACGGGCCAGGGCGCCATCGACATCAGCGATGTGAGCGGCACGGTGGCCCAGTCCCTGGGGCTGATCGACGCCGCCGGTGCGGAACGCCGGGTGCTGGTCACGGGCCAGGATGCCCAGTTCACCGTCAACGGCCTCGCCTTCACCCGCTCGTCCAACACCGTGAGCGACGTGGTCCAGGGGGTCACCCTGGAACTGCACCAGGCCGCCCCGGGCAATCCCGTCACCGTCACCGTGGCCTGGGACGACGACGCCGTGGTCGGCGCGGTGAAAAAGTTCATCGAGCAGTACAACAGCGCCCTGTCCTTCATGGCACAGCAGCAGGACTACCAGGGCGCGGGCGGAGGCAAGCTGGGGGGCGACGTGCTCCTCACCACCCTGCGCAACGAGCTGCGGCGCATGGTCTCGGACCCCGTGGCGGCGCTGGCGGGTTCGACCACCCTGGACCGGCTGGCCGCCGTGGGCATCACCACCCAGGACAAGTCGGGCACCCTGCAGCTGGACGAGGCGAAGCTGCGGGAGGCGCTGGCGGCTGACCGGGCGGGGGTGCAGCGGCTGCTGGCGGGCGACCCCGACGCCTCCGCCACCAGCGACGACGGGGTCTTCGTGCGGCTGCAGAAGGCCCTGGACGGATGGCTCAAGACGAACACCGGGCTCTTCGACCGGCGCATCGACTCCCTGGACGACCGGGCCCGGGACTACGCCGAGCAGATGGAGCGGATGGAGTACCGCCTCAAGTTGCGGGAGCAGAACCTGACCCGGCAGTTCGAGGCGCTGGAGACCCTGCTCTCCACCCTCCAGTCCCAGGAGCAGTGGCTGGTCCAGCAGGTGAACCAGCTGGCGTCCCTGCGGCCCAAGGACTGAGGGCGATGGGACTTGGGATGACAGGACGGGGCCAAGCACGGCTGGATCGACCTGATAATGGAGGATGGATTTCGTCCGCCGAAGCCGGGGTGAGCGCGAGGGCAACCGCGGCGCGAACACACGGGTAAACGGCGGGGCCGGCGGCTGGTGGGACCGCGGGTGCAAGGCAGGGTAAAGGCCGGGTTGAATGGCAGAGCAAAATGCCGGCGGGACGACAGGGTGACGGGCAGGGCAGCCGGCCCAGCGCGGCCGGGCAGCAGGCGGGAGGGGTTGGCCCATGCTGAAGGCAAGCGGCGGCCAGGGCGGAATCGCTGAGCAGGGCGAAATCGTCGCGGGTGTGAAGCCGGAGCCGGAGACCGGCGGGATGCTGGGATCGGAAGCCGCCGGATCCGCAACCGGCCGGCGCTCGGGCGAGGCGGGGGCACCGGCGCAGGGGGCCCGAGGGGGAGGGGTCTTCCCCACCGGCCTGCCTCGGCGGGCTGTTGCCCATCCGGCCCGGTCCTACGTGGCGACCCGGGTGCTGACGGCGCCGCCCCAGGTTCTGGTCTTGATGCTGATGGACGGCGTGCTGCGGGAGGTGGCCCGCGCCCTGCAGGTCGACCTCAAGGCCCCCGGCGGCCGCGAGCGGCTGCACCGGGCCCTGACCCGCGCCCAGGACTTCCTGCGCGAGCTGATGCTGGCCCTGGACCACCAGCAGGGGGGCGAGCTGGCCGCCCGGCTGACCGCCCTGTACCTGTTCTGCCAGGAGCGGCTCATCGAGGCCAACGTGAAGGCCAACCCCCGGCTGGCGGCCGACGCCGTACGGGTCCTGGCCCCCATACGGGAAGCCTGGGCCGCCCTGTGCACCGAGGGCGCGGGTGGAACCCGTCCGGCGCCGTCCCCGGAGGTGCCGTCATGAGCGAGACCGACCTCTGGGAACTGGTGCTGGAAACCCGCAAGGACCTTGACCGGTGGATCGAGCGGGGCCGGCGGGCCCAGGCTGCCGCCGGGCGGGGTGACTGGGAGACCGCCCGGGCGGAACTCGAGGCCCGCCGGTTCCTCCAGGAACAGGTCAGCGCCAGGCTGCACCGGCTGCATGCGGGGGCGGCCCCCGGCGGCCGCGGCTTGCCCGGCGGGGAGGCTGCCCGGCAGTGGCTGGCCCAGCTGGAAGAGCACCTGCGCCAGGCCCTGGAGGCCGACCGCCAGCTCCGCCTGGCCCTGGCCGTCCGCCATGAAGCCCTGGCCGAGCGGGCCCACTTCCTCGAGCAGGCCCGGCGGGCCGTGGCCGCCTACGCCCGCAACGCGCCGCCGTCGACACCCGTTGACAGCGCCAATTGACACCACGACGCGGGGGTTGCTAGACTAACGTGGGTTTTCGCAGGCCCGGCCGGTTCGTCCGCTCGATGGCACGGGACGCGCCGGAAGAACCGGCCGCGGGGCGGGACGCTGCGGCCTTCCGCCACCCCACCGCCCGGGCCGCAGGGATGGAGGCTCCTTCTCCTCGGAGAAGGGGTCGTTTTATCTCTATCTCTGTCTCGCGGAAAGGAGGAACCCCGCGTGACGCGAGCCAGGGGCCGCCACCTGTTTACCTCGGAATCGGTGACGGAGGGCCACCCCGACAAGATCGCGGACCAGATCTCCGACACGGTCCTGGACGCCATCCTCGAGCAGGATCCCCAGGCCCGGGTCGCCTGCGAGACGGCGGTGACCACGGGCATGGTCCTGGTGATGGGTGAGATTTCGACCACCTGCTACGTCCACATCCCGGCGCTGGTCCGCGACGTGCTGCGCGAGATCGGCTACACCCGGGCCAAGTACGGGTTCGATGCGGACACCTGCTCGGTGCTGACGGCCATCGACGAGCAGTCGCCGGACATCGCCCAGGGCGTCCTCGATGCCTGGGAGGTGCGCCACGGCGAGGCCCCGCCGGACGACTTCGCCCGCATCGGCGCCGGCGACCAGGGGATGATGTTCGGCTTCGCTTGCCGGGAGACGCGGGAGCTGATGCCGCTGCCCATCACCCTGGCCCACCGGCTGACCCGGCGGCTGGCGGAGGTGCGCAAGTCCGGCCTGCTTCCCTACCTGCGCCCCGACGGCAAGGCTCAGGTGACCATCGAGTACGACGGGACGCGTCCCGTCCGCGTGGAGGCCCTGGTGTTGTCGACCCAGCACCGGGAGGACGTCAGCCGCGCCCGGCTGGAAGAGGACCTGCGCCAGCACGTCATCGGCGCTGTCGTCCCGGCGCCCATGCTGGACGAGAAGACGCGGATCTACATCAACCCCACCGGGCGGTTCGTGGTTGGCGGGCCCCAGGGCGACGCCGGTCTGACGGGCCGGAAGATCATCGTCGACACCTACGGCGGCTATGCCCGCCACGGCGGTGGCGCCTTCTCGGGCAAGGACCCGACCAAGGTCGACCGTTCCGGCGCCTACGCCGCCCGCTGGGTGGCCAAGAACGTGGTGGCGGCGGGCCTGGCGGAGCGCTGCGAGATCCAGGTGGCCTACGCCATCGGCGTGGCCCAGCCCGTGTCCATCCGGGTCGACACCTTCGGCACGGGCGTCATCCCCGACGACCGGATCGAGGAACTGGTGCGGGAGCACTTCGACCTGCGGCCGGGCGCCATCATCCACCACCTGAACCTGCGCCGGCCCATCTACCGCCAGGTGGCCACCTACGGCCACTTCGGGCGGCCCGATCTGGACCTGCCCTGGGAGAAGATCGACCGGGCAGCCCAGTTGCGGGAGGCGGCGGGGCTGGGGGCGATGCCCGACGATCCGCTGGCCGAGGTGGCGGTGGCGCTGTAGGGTCCGGTGCTTGCAGGGCGCGACCGGGGCCGGTTGCGGGCCGCGGCCGGGGTCGCGGGGCCGCAGCCCGGTCGCAGGGCTGCCGATAAGCCGTCCGGCCGAGGAACGGCCCTGCGGCACGGCAACGCGCCACCCGGTGCAGCCAGAGAATGTGACCGGGTGCGGATGTGACCGGGTGCCCGTCGCGGCAGGCCTTCGGGGTTGCAGCCTTGTACAGCCGCTTTGACGGGCCTTATGCGTCCTGGCCGGGCAGGCGGCGGCGCCCCGCAGGGGGCGGCGGCCGGTCCGGCCTTTTCCGTCTTGGGGACCGCCCGGGTGACGGTTCGTCCGCTCAGGGACCTTCCGGCCCGCCACGGCATACCTTGGAACCGCGACAGCGCCATTACGACCCTGACCTCCCGGCCCCACGGGGGTGCCGAGTCCATGGGGCACGATGCCGTGTGGTGGGCCCTGGCGGTCCTGGCCGTCGTGACGGCGGCCGGTGTGCTGGGCGCGTTGCGGGGTGCATGGCACCGCGGGCGGCGCCGGGTCCAGCCCCAGGGGTGGGAACCCTGGCCCCTGGTGGTGCTGGTGCGGGACGCGGCTTCCTTCATCGAGGGATTCGTGGAGGACCTGGCCGCCCTCGCACCCGGTTCGCCCATCGTGGTGGTGGACTGCGGGTCTGCCGATGAAACCGCCGCCATCCTCTACCGTTTGCGCCAGCGGGTCCCGACCCTGCAGGTCCTGCGCTGGCCGGCCCAGCGTTCGGGGGCGCCCGGCCCGCTGGAGGCGGCGCTTTTCGTCACCGGGGCGCCGCTGGCGGTGACCATCGACCTGACGAATCCCGGCGGATGGCGCTGGCAGGACCTCCGCGTACCCCTCATTCACCTGCTCGAGGCGTCGGCATCCAGCAGGAAATGCATGACAGGTTGAGAATGAAATAAGGACCGCGACACGGGGTGGGGGTCACGATCGCCGGTGAGGTCCTGGCGTAGCCCGCAGCGGGTGTATATCCTGGCCGTCGGTGTGGGCGGGATGGTGGCTCTGATCCTGGCCTTGCGCCAGTGGGAGCCCGTTCCCGCCCTGCCCATGTTGATGATGCTGGCCGCGGCCGTCCTGATGGACGCCTACCCGCTGCCGATGCCCGGCGGCGGGGCGATGTCGCTGACTTTCGGGGTCACCCTCACGGCCCAGTTGCTGTACGGTACCGTGCCCGCGGCCATCATCAACGTGCTGGGCAACCTCATCGGCTACGGGGTGCTGAACCGCCGGCCTTGGGACCGCACCCTGTTCAACGCCGGCCAGTTCGCCCTGACCATCCTGACGGCAGGGGCCGTTTCGACGCGGCTCGGCCTCCATCCCTGGCCCGCGCCCACGGGGATCACCGTTCCGCCGCTCCACCTGGTCTTTGTTTATGTGGCGATCTACTGGGTGATGAACAATGCCCTGGTGGGCCTGGCCCTTTACTATCACCAGGCCCATCCCACCCGGGAGTTCCTCCGCCTGTTCTTCCGCTGGTTGCCGGTGGATGCCCTCAGCACCGCCTTCGCCGTGGCCGCCCATTCGGTGGTGATGATCGCCTTTCAGGCGTACGGTGAAATCGGCATGGCCGTGGGCCTGACCCTCTTCCTGATGATCAACTACCTGCTCCGCCTGCACATGCGGCTGGTGGAGGCCCACCACGACCTGCAGTCGCTGTATGAGATCACCAAGGGACTGGCTTGCGTGCTGGAACTGGACGATGCCTTCGGCTGGATCGACCGGGCCGTGCAGCAGCTGGCACCGTCGGACGCCTTCGCCGTCTACCTGGCGGAGGAGGGCGACGTGCTGCGCCTGCAGCATGCGGTCCATCCCGATGCCGGGGAGGTTCAGGGCCGGGTGGCAGGGGAGGGGGCTGTCCGGCGGGCCGCCAGGGAGCGCCAGCTTGTCGAGCACGTGGACGAGCCCACCCTGGTGACGGAGAACTTCGAGCCGTCCAGCGTGCTGGCGGTGCCCCTCTCGGCCGACGAGCGGCTCATGGGCTGCCTGTGCCTGGCCCGGCGCCACCGGGCCTTTGGCGATCGCGAGCGGCGCCTGCTGTCCATCCTCGCGTCGCCAATGGCCATGGCCATCCAGAACGGCCTGATCTATGGCCGGACCCAGACCATGGCCCACACCGACCCGATGACGGGCCTCTACAACTACCGGTTCTTCAGCATGCGCCTGCGGGAGGCGGTGCGGCGGGCCAGTGCTACGGGCCAGCCCCTGGCGCTGATCCTGATCGACCTGGACAACTTTTCCGACATCAACAACCAGTTCGGCCACCGGGACGGCGATCACGTCCTGCGGCAGTTCGCCGACCTTTTGCGGCATTCGGTACGCCAGCAGGACCTGGTTGCCCGGTATGCGGGCGACGAGTTCGTCGCCATCCTGCCCGGTGCCCGCCGGGAAGAGGCCGAAGCGGTGGCCGACCGCATCCGGGAAGCCGCCCTGAGGTACCGTTTCACCGACCTCTCGGGCCAGATCTTCTTCCCCCTCCGTTTCAGCCTGGGGGTCGCCGTGTACCCCTATGACGGCCCCTCCGATGAAGACCTCATCGCCGCCGCCGACCGCAACATGTACCGCGAAAAGCGCCACCACCGGGAGCGGTACCGCCGCGAGCACGCGTGAGGCTTTTCCGGCCGGCGGCCGCCCAGGGCTGTCACCGCCTGGCGAGCGCAGGGAGAGGGGCTGGGAGGCGATGCCCCCGCAACGTTCCGGGGAGTGCCGGGCAGGCTGGGCCTTCACCGGCCCCCGCCCGAGGCCAGGGGGGAACTGGCAGAAGGTGTGGGCCGCCGTGCGCGACGAGCTCCTGGCCTGGGTCTTCCCCTGGCCACCCTATTGCCTGGGCTGCGGGGCGGACCTGCCCCACTGGCCGCCGGCCGACCCTGCGATATGCCCGCGCTGCCAGGCCCGGCTGGGACACGAGCCCGGCAGCCGGTGCCTGTGGTGCGACCGGCCTGCCTGGCTTGCCCATCCGGACGAACCCTGCAGCCAGTGCCGCACCCTGGGACCGCCCTGGGTGGCCGTCCGGGCGGTGGGGACTTACCGGGGCCTCTTACGGCGCCTCATCCTGCGGATGAAATACGAAGACGAGCCCTACCTGGCCGAACTCCTGGGTCGCGCCATGGCCGCCCGGACCGGGGGCTGGCCGGCAGCGGCGCTGGTTGTACCCGTGCCCATGCACCCCGACCGGCTGCGCCAGCGGGGCTTCAATCAGGCGATCCTTCTGGCTCGGGCCGTGGCCCGGACGGGAGGCTGGCAGCTGGCGGAAAACCTGCTGGTGCGGCGCCAAGCCGGAGCCGGCCAGGCCACCCTGGGGGCGGCGGGGCGGCGGCTGAACGTGGCCGGCGTCTTCGCCCCCTCGCCCAGGGCCCGTCGGCTGGCGGGGCGGCCGGTTCTTCTGGTGGACGATGTGCTCACCACCGGGCGCACCCTGGCTGCGGCCTGCGAGGCCCTCCAGGCGCTGGGGGCGGGGGCTGTCTACGGCCTGGTGGCAGCGGCCACCCCCCTCCAGCCCGCCCGGTATACCGCGCCCGAACGCTCGGGGGAGATGATGCCGTTGTAACGGTGCCGCAGTCCCCTCTAAACATCACGACCCGGCGTCACGAAAACCGGGTTAGTCACAGCTGGCGAGGAGGACGGGGCAATGATCATCTCCCGGCAGCAGGTCTTGAATGCGCTGAAGGCCTACGGCATGCAACCAGGCGCCGGTACCCCGGCCGCTGGCCCGGCGGGGAGCCCGGGTCCCGTCCAGCCGGCCGCACCCGGAGTGTCTTCGGGTACCGGGGCAGCCGGCGGCGCACCAGTACCCGGCCGCGATCGGGTCGACCTTTCCCCCGCGGCCGCGGCAGTCCAGCGGCTGGTGGACGAAACCCGCGGGTTGCCCGAGGTTCGGGCGGAGCGGGTGGCGGCGTTGCGGGCGCAGATTGCCCGCGGGGAGTACCGGATCGACGCCCAGCAGGTGGCGGAGCGGATGCTGTACCGCCTGCTGGCGGACCGGGTTCAGGAGGACCGGTGAGCATGGCGCCCATTGTCCCGGCCCGGCCCGGCCCCGCCCTCCCGGCCGCCGGCGAAGGATCGGAGCCCGCCCCTGCCATTCCCGTGGCCCCGGCCCCTGCGACCGGCGAGGCACCGGCCGCACCTGCCGCAGCCCTGGCGCATCAGCTGGTCGCCCAGCTGGCGGCCATGGTGGAACCCTGGGCGCGGCTGCTGGAAGCCACCCGGGCGACCAACCGGGCCCTGGTTGCGGGGGACCCGGCGGTCATCGAGGCGGCCCTGGCCTCCGAAGAGGAATGCCTGCGGGTGATCGGCGAGCTGGAGCGGCGCCGGTTCGACCTGCAACAGGAGCTGGCGGCGGCATGGGGGCTCGATCCCGCCCGCTTGTCCTGGGAGGAGCTGGCCCGCCGCGTTCCCGACCTGGCCCCGGCCCTCGCCCGCTGCCGGGATCCCCTGAAGGCGCTGGCAGAGGGTGTAGAGCAGCTCAACCGCCAGAACCGGGCGCTGGCGCGCCAGGGCCTGGCCTGGGCCCGGTTCGGCCTGCAGAGCCTGGCGGCGGCCCGAGGTACCGCCGGCCCGGGGTACGGACCCGACGGCCAGTTGCAGTGGCGGCCGCCGGCCCTGGCCGTGGACCGGGCCTTTTAGGCTTCTTATGTTAGGCATTTAGGTGTTTAGGCGTTTCAAGGGTCAAAGGATGATGCCCCCGTGCGCAGCACCTTCTTCGGACTCGAACTGGCCCGGCTCGGCCTCTGGGCCCAGCAGCGAGCCCTGGATGTGACCGGGCACAACATCGCCAACGCCAACACCCCCGGTTACTCCCGGCAAGTGGCGCGCCTGGCGCCCACGCCTGCCTACGCGCCACCCTCCCGGGCCATGGCGGTGGAAGCCGGCCAGGTGGGGACCGGGGTGCAGGTGGCCGGGATCCAGCGGGTCCGGGACCTGTTCCTCGACCGGCAGGTGCGGGACTTGCAGGGGCAGCTGGGACGCTGGCAGGTTCGCACCCAGACCCTGGCGGAGTTGGAGACCATCCTGGGCGAACCATCCGACGCCGGCTTGGCCCGGGCCCTCGCCGACTTCTGGGAGGCCCTGGGGGTCGTGGCGAACCGTCCTGACAGCCTGCCGGCCCGGACGGCGGCCATTCAGCAGGCCCATACCCTGCTGGAACGCTTTCAGGAGGCGGACCGCCAGCTGGCGGACCTCCAGCGCAACCTGGACGCCAGCATCCTGGCCCGGGTCGACCGTGCCAACCAGATCGCCACCCAGCTGGCCGACCTCCACCGCCGCATCCAGGTCGCCACCGCAGCGGGGCAGTCGCCCAACGACCTGCTGGATGAACGGGACCGGCTGGTGGAGGAGCTGGGCGGCCTGCTGCCGGTCCGGGTGACGGAACGGGAGGGCGGCGCCCTGCGGGTCGAGGTGGCCGGGCTGCCCCTGGTGGACGGCCGGGTCGTCCACCTGCTGGTGGTCCGGGAAGAACCGGTCGCGGCCACCGGCGCCGGCACCGGTGGCGCCGGCAGCCCGGGCGGGGGGCCGGCCCCCGGCGATCCGGGTGCCGGCGACCTGGTGGTCCGGATCTACTGGTCGGGAACGGCCCAGGTCCTGGCGGAGGGTACCGGGACGGGTGCCTTGGCCGGTGAGCCGGGTGCCGGCACCGGGGCCGGACCCGCCCTCCTGCCCCTGGACGACACGGTGCTGGAGGGCGGCGAGATCGACGGCTTTCTCGAGTCGCGGGACCGGCTGGTGGCGGGCTTGCGGCAGGATCTGAAGGCGCTCTTTTTCGCGCTGGCCACGGCCGTCAACCAGGTCCACCGGCAGGGGTACGGGCTCAACGACGCCCCCGCTCCCGGCTCCCAGGGCGGCGGGGCAGGCCGGGACATGTTCCTGCTGGGGACGGGGACCGACCTGCAGGCGGTGGTGGTCAATCCCGCCCTGGACGATCCGGCCAACCTGGCAGCGGCCCTGGAGGCCGGTGCGCCCGGAGACGGGCGCAATGCCTTGGCCCTGGCGCAGCTGCGCCACGCCGCCCTGGCTCTGCCCGGCGGGGCGCCGGCCCAGGATTACCTGGAGAGCGTGGTAGCGGGGCTGGGCATCGCGGGGCGCCAGGCCCAGGAAGGCCAGCGCACCACCCAACTGCTCATGGATCAGGTGGCGGCCCAGCGGGAGAGCGTGCGAGGCGTTTCCCTGGACGAGGAGATGACGCAGCTGGTCCGGTACCAGCACGCCTACGCGGCGGCGGCCCGGCTGGTGACGGCGGTGGACTCCATGCTGGCCGTCCTCATCGAGCGGACGGGCCTGGTGGGTCGTTGAGGCGGCGTCCTCGAGGGCTGCTCACAGGAGGGAGCACGGGTGCGCATCACCGGCGGAATGATGATCACCACCCTGCTGGCCGACCTGCGCCGGGCTCAGCAGCGGCTGAGCACCTTTCAGAACCAGCTGGCTTCGGGCAAGCGGGTGCAGCGCCCTTCGGACGATCCCGTAGCCACCGTGGACAGCCTGCGCCTGCGGGCGCGCCTGGCCGAGGTGGAACGCCTGCGGGCCAACGCCCAGGATGCCCGGGACTGGCTCGAGATGACCGACAGCGCCCTGGACCGGGCGACCCAGATCCTCCAGCGGGCGCGGGAGCTGGCGGTCCGGGCGGCTTCGGGTACCCTGCCGGACAGCTCCCTCCAGGCCATCCAGGCCGAGGTCCAGCAGTTGCAGGACCACCTGCTGGAGGTGGCCAACAGCACCCTGGGCGACAGCTACCTGTTTGGCGGTTTCGGGACGCAGCAACCGCCCTTCGTGGCCGATCCGGCCAGTCCCAGCGGCGTCACCTATCAGGGAATCAACGGGCCCATCCAGCGGGAGGTGGCGCCCGGCACCACCCTGACCATCAACGTGCCCGGGGACGCCGCGTTCGACCCGGCTTTCGCGGCCCTGAGCGGGTTGCAGGTGGCCCTTCAGAATCGGGACCTGCAGGCCGTATCCGCAACCGGGATCGCGGCTCTCGACCAGGCACTGGACGGCCTGCTGCGGTTCCGCGCCGAGGTGGGGGCCAAGGTGAACCGAATCGAGCTGGGTCTTTACCGCATGGACGAGATCCGCGTCGACACCGAGCAGCTGCTGAGCGGCGTAGAGGATGCGGACATCGCCGAAACGGCCATGCGCCTGTCGGTGTCCCAGGCGGCGTACCGGGCGGCGCTGATGGCCGGTGCCCGTATCGTCCAGCCCACCCTGATGGACTTCTTGCGGTAACCGGGATGGACTTCGCGCGGTAACCTACGGCCCTCCGTAACGGCGGCGCCGTGGAGTCCTCCGGCTGCGCAACCAGGTCTCCCCGGGAGGAACCCTAAGCCAGGTTGCGAAGGTTCCACCGAGGTGAGCACCGGGTGAGCGACGCGCAGCAGAAGGGACACGCAGACCGGAACCATTCCCAGTCCCAGCCCCAGCCCCAAACGGCATCGGTACCCGCCACGCCCATCCGCTTCGGCACCGACGGCTGGCGGGCGGTCATCGCGGAAGAATTCACCTTCGCCAACGTACGCCGGGTCGCCTGGGCCCTGGCGGAGCATCTCGAGGCCACCGGCCGCGCCGGCCAGGGCGTGGCCGTGGGCTATGACTGCCGGTTCCTCTCGGACCGGTTCGCTGCGGCGGTGGCGTCGGTGCTGGCGGCTGCCGGCATTCCCGTCCTTCTTTCCCGGTCCGCCTGCCCGACGCCGGCGCTGAGCTGGGCGGTCGTGTCGCGAAAGCTTGGCGCCGGTGTCATGATCACCGCCAGCCACAACCCGCCCGAATACAACGGGTTCAAGCTCAAGGGCTGGTTCGGAGGCCCGGCCCTGCCGGAAGAAACCCGCCAGCTGGAGGCGATCCTGGCCCGGCAAGAAGCCGGGCGGGCCGGGGCTGCGCCGCCGGCCGGATTGGACCTGACGGAAGCCCGGCGCCTGGGCCGGGTGGAAGAGGCCGACCTCGTCGGCCCGTACGTCCAGCAGCTGCGGAATCTGGTCGACTTCGAGAGGCTGCGGGCGGCCCGGCTGCGCCTGGTGGCCGACCCGATGCACGGGGCAGCCCGCGGGGTCTTGGCGGACCTTCTGCGGGAGGCCGGCGCCGAAGTGACCGAGATCCGGGGCGAGTTCAACCCCAGTTTCGGCGGACTGGCCCCCGAGCCCATCGCCCGCAACCTGGGCCCGGCGGTGGAGACCGTACGGCGCCTGGGGGCCCAGGCCGCCCTGGTCACCGACGGGGACGGCGACCGGGTGGGGGCGGTGGACGCCACCGGCGAGGTGCTGGACGCCCAGCGCATCTTCGCGCTGCTGCTCCAGCACCTGGTGGAAGTGCGCGGCTGGAGGGGGTCGGTGGTCAAGACCTTCGCCGGCACGCGCATGGTCGACAAGCTGGCGGCCCGGTACGGACTGCCCTTCCATGAGACGCCCATCGGCTTCAAGCACGTCTGCGAATATGCCCTCAAGGAAGACGTCCTCATCGGCGGCGAGGAAAGCGGCGGCATCGGCATCAAGAACCACATGCCCGAACGGGATGGCCTTCTCTGCAACCTGCTGCTGGCGGAGATCATGGCGACCCGCGGCCGCACCTTGGGCGAGCAGGTGGCGGCCCTGATGGCGGAGATCGGGCCGCACTACTTCCAGCGCCGCGACCTCCACCTGACGCCGGAAGGGAAGAACCGGCTGATGGCCCTGCTGCGGGACGACCCGCCGGCCCGCCTGGCGGGCTGGCCGGTGGAGAAGGTCGACCCCTTGGACGGCTACAAGCTGATCTTCGGGCCGAGCCGCTGGATCCTCTTCCGTGCTTCCGGTACCGAACCCGTGGTCCGCGTGTATGCGGAGGCCGAATCGCCCGAGGAGGTCGGTGCCCTGCTGGACGACGGCCTCCGGCTGGTGGAGTCCGCCACCCGCTGACCGGCCGGTCTTGCACCGCGGGCACCGCCGGCACCGTCGCCCCGCAGGCCCGTGGTCCGCGGCCTGCAGGCCCGTAGCCCGCGGCCCGGGCGGGCACCGGCGGTTCTTCGAATGTTGCAGGGCGTGGTGGCCTGTTCGTCCGGAATTTAACGAAGAATGGATAGGCTCGGATGGTCCCTGGTAGGGAACGGAGGGCCGGTTATCCCCAGCCCAATGAACAAGGAGGTGCCGGCCCTTCGCCGTACAAAAGGGGCGAACTCGTACTTATCAACAGATCATCCACATTATCCACAGTGGCCCGGGGGCAGACTATCCACACCAGGCATCGCCGGGAGCGGTGATTGGTACCATACTTTGGAATCGGGGCCCCGGCCGCAGGTACGCGGAGCGGGCAGGTTGAGTCCCCGCTGAGAACCGGGAGAGCCGGCCGCCCGCCGCCTTCGCCCGGTAGGAGGACGCCGGTCGGGTGCGGAACTACTGCAGTAGTTCAGGGGAAGGAGTGAGGGCTGTTGAACATCGCCATCTACGGCAAGAACATCGACGTCACCGAAGCCCTCAAAGAGTACGCCCGCAGGAAGGTTGGCAAGGTGGCCCGCTACTTCAACGGCGAACCCCTGCAGGCGCAAGTCACCCTGAGCATCGAGCGGGACCGGCACATCGTCGAGGTCACCATCCCCGTACCCACCAACGGCCTCCTGATCCGCGCCGAGGAAGAATCCGACGACATGTATGCCTCCATCGACATGGTGGTCGACAAGCTGGAGCGCCAGATCCGCAAGTTCAAGACCCGCCTGAACCGCAAGGCGCGTCGCCTGGAGGCCACCACCGGCCAGGTCGTGACCGAGCTGGATACCGCCGTGGACGAACCGGCGTGGCCGGAGGGAGAGGAGGAAGGCCGGGTCGTCCGCACCAAGCGTTTCGCCGTCAAGCCCATGACGGTGGACGAAGCGATCCTCCAGATGAACCTGCTGGGCCACGACTTCTTCGTCTTCGCCAATGCCACCACCGGCCAGGTCAACGTGCTGTACCGGCGGCGTGACGGGCAGTACGGCTTGATCGAGCCGGAGTTCTAGGCCGGGGGAACGGGTCGAACGCGGCCACGGGCCCGGCGCCCGTGGCCGCGTTCGCTTGCGCCCGCGCCGCGGCCCCGCGGCCGATCCCGGATCGGACGGCCGTCTTCTGGTCCCCAGTTGCCGGGTTCTGGCTACGCCACCGATTGACCTCGAATCTCGCTCCCTCCGCTGCTCGCCCCGGGCCGCTGGCTCCCGGATGGGATGGGTGAGGTTGGATGCGCGCTGCGATTTCCAATTTCGACACTTCTCGTCTCCGTACGGGAAGGAGAAACCCGTATCCGCGGGTTCCGCTGGGGGAGCAGGGATTTTGGGACTATACCGGACCCGTGGGGGAGGTTAAGGTGGAGAAAGGCAGAATCGTCTATTCCTGACACCAGGGGCCGTCACCGCGGCCGGCGGGAGGATGCTACGGGTGTCGCAGCAATCGTCGTGGTCCGATCAGACCGCCCGGGCCATGGAGTCCGCGCTCCTCGGTCTGCCGGGCGTGCTCTCGTCCCATGTGGAGGTCGACGCCGGCGGCCGTGTTCAGGAAATCCACCTGCTGGCAGGACCCGGACGGGCCGAGCACCAGCTGTTTCGCGATGTCCAGTCCCTGATGGCCATCAGCTTCGGTCAGGACGTGGAGACCGGTGCCATTCACCTCACCCGGGTCGGTGCCGGTGACGAGTACGGGGAGTCCCGCTTGCGCCTTCTCCGTCATCGCCTGGAGACCGAGGGGACCCAGATCGGCGTCGTGGTGGAACTCGGCAACGGCGAGCGGATCTTCCGGGGCGAGGCCCGCGGCACGCGAGGCCCCACTTCCGTCCTCCGTATGGCCGCTGCGGCCACGGCGCGAGCCGTCGTCGCCGCCCTGTACCGCATGGTGGAGGTTGAGGTGTTTTCCGTGCAGCGGGTACGGCTCGGCCACCGGGCTGTGGCCCTGGTAGGCATCACGGCCGGGGGCGGCATTCTGCCCGTGCAGGAATACGTGGGCGCAGTCCTCATCAAGCTGGACGAGACGGAGGCCACGTGCCGGGCAGTGCTGGACGGCGTGAACCGCTTCTTTGCCCTGGCCGGGCAACTGGCACCGGAAGGAATCAGCGGTAGGACAACGAATGTGTGAAGCACGCGCTGGCACGGATTACCGGCCGCTCTCAGGACACGGACTTCCAGGGCGAATCCACCGTGCCGCGGCGATGTTTGTCGATACGAAGTTTTGACAACAGGTTTCGGTTACTGTGGCCGGGTTTTACGCAGCGTGGCCATGAGCGGAGCTCGCTTCCCGGCGGTCGAGTGACCGCCGCGGGGGCAGATCGAGCGGAGTGATTCTTCATGGCCCGCGTGATCAAGGTTCTGCTTCTTCTGGCGACCCTGGTTCTGGCTGCTGGTTCGAGCGTCCAGGTTAGCTGCTAGCTGCTGGCTGCCCTCCGGCCACAGTAACCAGTTATTGTTAAAAGGGATGTGAACATGCTCGCCTTGCCAAGGGACCCGAAGGTTAAGTACCTGATTTACGCGTTGGTGACAACAAGCATTGTTGCTTGGACCTCAGTATTGCTTAATCAAGCCAAACCAAACCATATTCTGCTATTATTCTTCTTTACTCTTCTTGCTGAAGCCTTTCCAATTCAGATACCTGCTATTCGTGGTTCTGTATCATTAAGCTTCATCCCGATATACGTTACAATCATGTCGCAAGGTGTTTGGCCCGGTGTGGTGGTCGCAACTCTAGGAACTGTCCGGCCCGCGGACTTCGCGGGTATGCCTGTACGGGCTGTTGTTTTCAACCGTATTCAACTTGGAGCCGCGGCAGCCGCAAGTGGAATCGTGTTCCATTGGTTGGTTAAGGGTGAGTCTATAACTGATCCGTGGGTTGTATTTAGTTTTGCGGTAGCGGCCGCTGTCTATTTTGCCACTAACATTGGTCTCTCAATCTTGTATCTGAAGCAATTCAGCCAGGCAAGTTTGGGGAAGCTGGTTCACCAATTCAAGAGTACAGTTGCCCTGAATTATCTTGCGCTGATGCCTTTGGCGTATTTAATTGCCGTTATTGAAGAGCGGGTTGGCTTGTTCGGAGTGCTTCTTTTTATGTTGCCGCTCGTCGTTGCCCGATTCTCCTTTCAGAGATATGTTGACATTCATCAGATGTTTCTTGGAACCATTCGTGCCCTTGCTCTTGCTCTTGAAGCTAAGGATCGTTACACGTACGGCCACGCCGACAGAGTGGCCAGGTTGGCTGTAAATATCGGGCGCCAGCTCAACTTGAACGATATTGAGTTGGAACAATTGCAGTATGCCGGAATCCTTCACGACATTGGCAAGATTGGTGTCCGTGACGAGATCTTGAACAAACCAGGCAAGTATTCTCCGGAAGAATACGAGGAGATGAAGAAGCGCCCTGTTATTGGTGCCCGTATCGTAAGTGGTGTCAATTCCTTAGAGACAGTTGCCTACTGGATTCGCCACCATCACGAAAGATATGACGGTACGGGCTATCCGGATGGACTCAAGGGAGAGGAAATTCCTTTGGGTTCACGGATCATCGCTGTTGCTGATGCATTTGATGCTATGCTTTACGATCGTCCCTACAAGGCAGGTCGGCCCTTGCCCGAGGTGATTGATGAGTTAAAACGTTGTTCTGGAACGCACTTTGATCCAAAAATCGTGGATGTGCTGCTTGATCTGATATCGAACCCTGAACGGGTTGCCGATCTAACACGTCCTCCGGAGCTTCAATTCATCCAGTATCTCGCAACACTATACGGCTGGGTTCCCAGGTCGCCCAGGGATTATGTGGATGATGTCGCAGTAGCTGCCGAAGAACCCCTCTTGGTAGTGGACGATGATGCCTCGCATGATGCATACGTGCCGAGGCAGTGAGGGCCGGAACCGGGGTGATGGGTGCCGATGTTCCTTTTTGCCTTGGCTTTGGCCATGCTTGTTGGCTGGTTGCGAGGCGGCACCATTGTTAATGTGGCAAGGCTCCCGTTGCGCTGGGGGCTGGCCGTGCCTGTGCCCTTTGCCATTCGCGCCGTGCTGCTGCACACCGAGGCTTCGAGCAATCCATGGCTCCATCATTGGTCACCCGTACTGCAGGGAATAGCTTATGGGTCAATGGTCATTCTTGCTCTGGTCAATCGCCACCTCCCCGGGGCAGCCTTCCTGATTACGGGAACCCTCGCCAATGCCCTCGTCATCATGGCCAACGGTGGGCGGATGCCGGTCAGTGAATGGGCGGTTCGGGTTGCCGCCGGGGGGGCGGACCGGGCTACGGCCCTCACCCTTCTGCGTATGGAGGACAGCCTCACCCACCAGCTGCTGGGACCGGGGACGCGGCTTCCCTGGCTGGCGGACATCATCCCTTTGCCTCGACCCTTCCCCTTCCCCTCCGTCGCAAGTGCGGGAGATGTAGTGCTGGCAATCGGCCTGATGTGGCTCATCCTGGCGGCCATGGGGAAGCGGGCCGGGACGGCCGTTGATGAATCGGGCCACCCTGACCCGGGCGCAGGTCCGGCGAAGCGGGCACTGGATCGGTGTGGCTCGCTATGACGAGGGTAGGCCAAACCGCCGGCCCAACCAGCGCCGGGCGCTTCCAGGCGCCGGGTGCCCTTCGGGCGTGGAGGGGGCCCGGGCACGTGGTAAAATAACTAGGACGTACAGGACGACGGGTGGACCGCGCCAGCCGGGTTCAGCCGGCCCTGCGGGGGATCCGGATCTGCGACCGGGCGTGACAGCATCCCCGCACAACGGCGTCCCCGCACATCGGGGCGCGCGCCGTGGCACCGGGTGACCGGGTTGAGCCGTGCCGCCCGCCATCCGTTCGGGCCGCAGGTAGCCCGTGGCGAGGAGGCCAACAAGGCAAACGATTGAGACGGGCTTACGAAAAGGCTGGGTCGGGCTTTAGAGGATACTGCAACCCGCAGTGAATCCGGCTCGGTGGATCCGGCGCGATGCACGGTGCGGCCGCATTCCCCTATGCCGCCGACCGGCTCAGGTGTTTGGGCCCGCTGAGGTGGACGCGGGCCGGATTCCGCGGCGTGAGAAGCTAGCGGCGGGTGGAGCGTCCAACCAGCGGTCCGCGGCCTGGTGCCGATTCGACCGTGCCGGCGCGACTCCAGACGCCGGTTTTTTCTTCAGGAGATGAGAACGCCATGCTGGGGCTGTTGCGCAACCTGTTCAACTACAACGAGCGGGAGATCCGGCGCCTGTCGCGAGAGGTCGAGCGGATCAACGCCCTCGAGCCGGAGATGGTGCGTCTCACCGACGCCGAGCTCCGCGGCAAGACCGGCGAGTTCCGCCAGCGCCTGGCCGCCGGGGAGACGCTGGACGATCTTTTGCCCGAGGCTTTTGCCGTCGTCCGGGAAGCGGCCCGGCGCACGCTGGGGATGCGGCCCTTTGATGTCCAGCTGATGGGCGGCATTGTCCTCCACGAAGGCAAGGTCGCCGAGATGAAGACCGGCGAAGGCAAGACTCTGGTGGCGACCATGCCAGCCTACCTGAACGCCCTGCTGGGACGCGGCGTCCACATCGTCACCGTGAACGACTACCTGCCGCGGCGCGACGCCGAGTGGATGGGCCGGATCTACCGCTTCCTGGGCCTGACGGTGGGTGTCATCGTCCACGGGCTGAGCTTTGACGAGCGCCGCCGGGCCTATGCGGCCGACATCACCTATGGCACCAACAACGAGTTCGGCTTCGACTACCTGCGGGACAACATGGCGCTGTACCCCGACCAGATCGTGCAGCGCGAGCTGTATTACGCCATCGTCGACGAGGTGGATAGCATCCTGATCGACGAGGCGCGCACGCCGCTCATCATCAGCGGCATGGCCGACAAGCCCACCGAGCTCTACTACCAGTTCGCCCAGATCGCCCGCAAGCTGGAACGGGACCGGGATTACACCGTCGACGAGAAGGCGCGCACCGTCGCACCGACGGAGGAGGGCGTCCACCGGGTCGAGCAGATGCTGGGCGTCGAGAACCTCTACGCGCCCGACAACCCCGTGGACTACGCCCACTACCTGATCAACGCCCTGAAGGCCAAGGAACTGATGCGGCGCGACGTGGACTACGTGGTGAAGGACGGCCAGGTGATCATCGTCGACGAGTTCACCGGCCGCCTGATGTTCGGCCGCCGCTACTCCGACGGGCTGCACCAGGCCATCGAGGCCAAGGAGAACCTCAAGATCGAGCGCGAGTCCCAGACCCTGGCCACCATCACCTTCCAGAACTACTTCCGCATGTACCAGAAGCTGGCCGGGATGACCGGCACGGCGGCTACGGAGGAAGAGGAGTTCTCCAAGATCTACGGCCTGGACGTCGTGGTGATCCCGACGAACAAGCCCATGATCCGGCGGGACCTGCCCGACGTGATCTACAAGACCGAGGCGGCCAAGTTCCGGGCCGTGGTGGAGGAAATCGCGGAGTGCCACCGGCGCGGCCAGCCGGTGCTGGTCGGCACCATCTCCATCGAAAAGTCCGAGCGCCTCAGCGAGATGCTCAAGCGCCGCGGCATCCCGCACCAGGTGCTGAACGCCAAGTACCACGAGCGGGAAGCGGAGATCATCGCCCAGGCCGGCCGCGTGGGCGCGGTGACCATCGCCACCAACATGGCCGGGCGCGGCACCGACATCCTGCTCGGCGGCAATCCCGAGTTCCTGGCGCGCCAGCGCATGCGGAAGCTGGGCTATGAGCCCGACGTGATCAGCGCCGTCTCCGGACAGCTGGACCCGGACGACCCGGAGCTGGCCGAGGCCCGCCGCGATTACCTGCGCCTCCTGGAAGAGGCCAAGCGCGAGACCGAAGCGGAGCATCAGCGGGTGGTCGAACTCGGCGGCCTGCACATCATCGGGACCGAGCGGCACGAGTCCCGGCGCATCGACAACCAGCTGCGGGGCCGCGCCGGGCGCCAGGGAGACCCCGGCTCGTCCCGGTTCTACCTTTCCTTGGAAGACGACCTGATGCGGCTGTTTGGCTCGGACAGCATCCGGAGCATCATGGACCGCCTGGGTGTGGAAGAAGACGAGCCCATCGAGCATCCCCTGATCACCCGCGCCATCGAGAACGCCCAGCGCAAGGTGGAGCATCGCAACTTCACCCTGCGCAAGCAGGTGCTCGAGTACGACGACGTGATGAACAAGCAGCGCGAGGTGATCTACGCCGAACGCCGGAAGGTGCTGAGCGGCGAGGACGTGCACGAGCACATCCTGGGCATGATGGACGACATCATCCAGCATGCCCTGGACAACTACTGCAACGAGCACGCCCACCCCGAAGAGTGGAACCTGGAAGGGCTCGTGGAGTACCTGGAGGGCAACTACCTGCCCGCCGGCACCCTCAAGGCGGAGGAATTGGCCGACCTGGGCCGCGATGCGCTGGCCCAGGAGATCAAGGCCGCGTTCCTCCGGATCTATGAGGAGAAGGAGAAGGCCATCGGCAGCGCCATGATGCGCGAGCTGGAGCGGGTCGTGCTGCTCCGGGCGGTGGATCAGAAGTGGGTCGACCACCTGGCGGCCATGGACGATTTGCGGGACGGCATCGGCCTCCGGGCCTACGGCCAGCGGGACCCGCTGCTGGAGTACAAGTTCGAGGCCTTCGAGATGTTCCAGCAGATGATCGAAAGCATCAAGGAAGACGTGATCCGCATCCTGATGCACATGGAGGTCCGGCCGGGCCAGGCCGAGCCCCAGCGCCGGCGAGTGGCCGTGGGGGCCCGGGAGGAAAGCGGGCGGGTGCCGGTGTTCGCCCTGGCGGCGGGTGCCGGCGGAGAGCACGAGGACGGTCAGGGCTTGGCCCCTGCCCGGGCCGGTGCCGGTCCCATGGGCGCGGCGGCCTCGCCGGCCCAGGGCCCGCGGGAGCCGGTGCGGGTGCAAAAGGTGGGGCGAAACGACCCTTGCCCTTGCGGGAGTGGGAAGAAGTATAAGAAATGTTGTGGCCGGACGGCCTGATGGCCGGCCCCGGCGGCGCCCGCCGGCGCGAGCGGGACCTGCAGGGGCAGGTGCAACGGCATCGCAGGTGCAACGGCATCAGGGGAGGATGAGAGCATGTGGGATGAGGTGCTGCGCCGCATCCGGGCCCTGCGCCCGCGGCTTGACGAATTGAGGGATGATCTTTGACCTCGCCGGGAAGCGGCGGGAGATCGAGCGCATCGAGCAAGCCATGACGGAACCCGGTTTCTGGGATGATCCGGAGCGGGCCCAGCACCAGGTCCGGCAGCTGAAGGTCCTCAAGGGGCCCGTGGAGCGCTACGAGGCCCTGGACCGCCAGCTGGAGGACCTGCAGGTGCTGGCCGAACTGGCAGCGGAGGAGGCCGACGTCTCGGTCATCCCGGAGCTGGAAGAAGGCATCGCGCAAGTGGAGGAGGGCCTGCGGCAGCTGGAGCTGGAGCTGCTGCTGACGGGGCCGTACGACGGGTACGACGCCATCGTCTCCCTGCACCCCGGTGCCGGCGGGACCGAGTCCCAGGACTGGGCCCAGATGCTCTGGCGGATGTATACCCGCTGGGCGGAAGACCGGGGCTACCAGGTGGAGGTCCTGGACCTGCTGGAGGGCGAGGAGGCGGGCATCAAGAGCGTCACCTTTGCCGTCCGCGGGCCCAATGCCTACGGTTACCTGCGTAGCGAGCACGGGGTGCACCGGCTGGTGCGCATCTCGCCCTTCGACGCCGCGGGGCGGCGCCATACCTCCTTCGCTTCGGTGGACGTCCTGCCCGATCTGGGGGACAGCCCCGAGATCGAGATCCGGCCGGAGGACCTGCGTATCGACGTCTTCCGGGCGGGGGGTCACGGGGGCCAGCACGTCAACAAGACCGAGTCGGCGGTGCGCATCGTGCACCTGCCTACGGGGATCGTGGCCACGTGCCAGAACGAGCGCTCCCAGCACTCCAACCGGGAGACGGCCATGAAGATCCTTAAGGCCCGCCTGGCCCGCTACTACGAGGAACAGCGCCTGAAGGAGATCGCAGCCCTGCGGGGTGACGTGGGCGAGATCGCCTGGGGCAACCAGATCCGATCCTACGTTTTCCAGCCCTACACCCTGGTCAAGGACCACCGCACCGGGGTGGAAGTCGGCAACGTCCAGGCGGTGATGGACGGCCAGCTGGACGTGTTCATCAACGCGTATCTGAAGTGGGAGGCCGCGCGGAGCGGGAAGCTGGGGGCGCGCAGCGGGGAGGGGCCCGGCCAGGCCCGGGATGCGGCGGCCGCCCGGGGTCAGGGCGAGTAGCAGGCTCCCGGCCCCCGGGGGTGCCGGTCCACGGGCCGTCCATTCCCACAAGCGAGCCGGCCGCGGGAGGCGAGCCGCTGCCCGAGGTCAACTCCGGGCGGCGTCATACGATAACTGTACGGGAGGTCCACCGCCGGCCTCCCCTTTTTGCGTCTCCGCAGGACGCCGGGGATACCGATTTTCGGCCATGGTGGCGAATTCCACCCATCAGCGGGGAGGGTTTGACCCCGTAAGGTCGAAGTACGCCGGGCGCGGGAATTGTCGAGAGGTGGCACCCCCCGTGATCGAGTTCATCAATGTCAGCAAGGTCTACCCCAATGGCGTCACGGCGCTTCAGGACGTCAGCCTGCACATCGAACGGGGCGAATTCGTGTTCCTGGTGGGGCCCTCGGGGGCGGGCAAGTCGACCCTGGTTCGCCTGATCTATCGCGAAGAGGTGCCCACCCGGGGCATCGTGCTGGTGGACGGCCTTAACGTGGGGCGGATGCGCCGCCGGGACGTGCCGTACCTGCGGCGGCAGATGGGCGTGGTCTTCCAGGACTTCAAGCTGCTGCCCAACCGGACGGCCTACGAAAACGTGGCCTTTGCCATGTTCGTCACGGGGCACACCCAGCGCCAGATCCGGCGCCGGGTGCCCGAGGTCCTGGAACTGGTGGGCTTGCGGGACAAGGCCGGTGCCCTGCCGTCGGAACTGTCGGGCGGCGAGCAGCAGCGGGTGGCGGTGGCCCGGGCTGTGGTCAACCACCCCAAGATCCTGCTGGCCGATGAGCCGACGGGCAACCTGGACCCCGAGACGGCGTGGGGCATCATGGAGCTTCTGGTGGAGATCAACCGGCGCGGGACCACGGTGGTGGTGGCGACCCACGCCCACAACATCGTGAACGCCCTCAAGCGGCGCGTGGTGCGGGTTGAAGCCGGCCGCGTCATTGCCGATCAGACCCAGGGGGTGTACGAGCGTGCGATTTGAGACGCTCGGGTACTTCCTGCGCGAGGCGTTGACGGGGATCCGGCGCAACGGGTTCATGAGCTTTGCGTCGGCATCCACGGTGTTCGTTTCCCTGGTGGTGCTGAGCCTGCTGCTGGTGGTGGCGGCCAACGTCCGCCACCTGGCGGCCTACGTCGAGTCGCAGGTCGCGGTGGTAGCCTTCCTGGCGCCGGGTACCGGCCGCGCCGAGGGCCGGGCGCTGGAGCAGCGCATCGCCGGCATGGAGGGCGTGGCCGGCACCCGGTTCGTCACCCGGGAAGAAGCCTTGCAGGACCTGAAGACGATGTTCGGCGACCGCGCCGACCTGCTGGAGGGCGTGGAGCAGGAGAACCCGCTGCGCGACTCCATCGAAGTCCGCCTGGCGGATCCGCGCTATGGCGAGAAGGTGGCCGCGGCGCTGCGCCAGTCGGCCGGGGTGGAAGACGTCAAGTACCGCCGCGACCTGGCGGACCGCATCCGCCGCGTCGGTGACGCGGTGCGGACGGGTTCCGCCGTGCTGGTGGGCTTGCTGGCGGTCACCACCCTGTTCCTCATCTCCAACACCATCCGGCTGACGGTGTACGCCCGCCGGCGGGAGATCCAGATCATGAAGCTGGTCGGGGCCACCGACTGGTTCATTCGCTGGCCCCTGATCATCGAAGGCATCCTGCTGGGGCTGGCCGGGGCAGGGGCGGCGGCCGCTCTGGCCTGGTGGGGATATGACCGGCTGCTGGTCGAGGTGACCCGGGCGATGCCCTTCATCCCCCTGGTACCCCGGGAGCCGCTGCTGCCGCAGGTGGCGCAGGTGGTGGTGCTGGGCGGAGCCCTCCTGGGAGCCCTGGGCAGCTCCTTGTCCCTGCGCCGGCACCTGCGGGTCTGAGCCGGGGCAACGTCTTGGCCGGGCCCGAAGGGCTCTGGCCGTAAGGGGACCGCCGCAGGCGGAGGCGACGGCCGGGCCGGGTGCGACGGGGCGCGTTGCCCGGCCGGGCAGCCCGGCCTAGACCGCGTCCATCGGCCCTGTCACGGCGAGTCCGGCAAGTCGAGTCCGTTGTGTCCGTTGTTCAGAGGGGACGAACCGGCCACGGGCGCGGCCGCTCCGGGGGTGGGCACCCCGGGCTGGCGGCCGCGCGGGTTCGCCGCGGCCGGGGTTCATCCGGGGAGGGCATTGCGCATGGCGTGGTGGCGAGGGCCGTGGTTTGCGCGCTGGGGGGAGGACGAGCCCTGGGCCGGAAACGTGCAGCCCCGGGGTGTTCGCAAGCTCCTGGGGCGGGCGGGCGCGAAGAGCGGCCGGCCGGGGACCGGCGCCCTCGAGGGGTGCCGCGGCGGGTGCCGTGGCGAGGGGGCGCCGGCCGGCGGGGGTGCGCCGGAAAGGCCGCTGCCGGTTCCCAACGCCGGGTCGTCCCCGGCCCGTGACGCTGGGGGCGGGACCGCCGTCCGGACCAGGACAGGGGAGGCTCCGGGCCGGCCGGGTCGCAACCGGAGGGCGGTGCGGCGCCGGGGGACGCGGGCCGTCACGGTGCTGGTGGCGGCCGCCCTGGTGGCGGGGGTGCTGTCCGGGGTGGCCGGACCGGCGCCGGCTCCGGTGCGGGCGGCAAGCTCCATCAGCGAGCTCCGCCAGAAGATCAACGAGGCCAACGAGACCCTGCGCCAGCTGGAGCAGCGCCAGGCGGAAGCCCAGCGCAAGCTGAAGGCGCTCAAGCAGGACGAGGCCTCCATCGCCGAGCGGGTGCGGATTCTGGAGGCCCAGATCCGTGAAACCCGGGTGAAGCTGGCGGAGCTGACGGAGAAGGTGCGCGAGGCCGAGGCCCGGGTGGAAGCGAAGCAGCAGGAGATCGACGAAGCCACCCGCCAGCTGGAGCAACGGGAAGATTACGTGGCCCGGCGGATTCGGGCGATTCAAGAGAACGGCACCGTGGGCGTGCTGGAGGTTCTCTTCGAGGCCAACAGCTTCTCCGACTTCCTGACCCGCCTCGACCTCTTGAGCCAGATCCTGCGCCACGACCTGGACGTGATGGCCCAGGTGCAGGCGGAGCGGGAGCGCCTGGTGGCCGAGAAAAAGGAGCTGGACGCCGAGCGCCAGAAGCTGGTGGCGCTGAAGGCCGAGGTGGAGCGGCAGCAGAGGCAGCTCAACGCCACCGTTGCCAGCCACAAGGACGAGCTGGCCAGGCTGGCGGAACAGCGGCGGCGCATGGAAGAGCACCTTGAGGCCCTGGAGGCCGACTCCAAGGAAGTGGAAAGGCTGCTGAAGAACCTGCAGGCGGATCTGAAGCGCCAGCTGGAGGCGCTCAACCGCAACCGGGCGCCCCGGAGCGGGGGCCGCTTCCTGTGGCCGGTGCCCGGCGAGTACACCATCACCTCCGGGTTCAACCCGGCCCGCCGCCATCCCATCTACGGGACGGTGCGGCCCCACACGGGGATTGACATCGACGGCCAGGGGCCGCCGGACCCGAATCCCAGCACCTGGGATGAGATCGTGGCGGCCGACGACGGCATCGTGGTGGCCTCGCGCTACATGTCGGGTTACGGCAACACCATCATCATCGCCCACGACGAGACGTACTCCACCCTGTACGGCCATCTGAGCCGCCGCTACGTGGAGCCGGGCCAGGTGGTGCGGCGGGGGCAGGTCATCGGGCTGATGGGCACCACGGGTGCGTCCACCGGAACCCACCTCCATTTTGGGGTTTGGGTCAACGGCCAGCCCGTCAACCCCATGCCGTACCTGCGTTGATGTCGCGGCATGGACGGGTGGGCCTGCGCTGACGGTGCGGTACGGTGACATCGGCGTACGGCGGTGGGTGGCGCCAAGCTGCCGGTGGGGCCGCTGGAGCCCCCCGAGCCGCCGGATTTGACGGAGCAGGGCCGGGAAGCCGGAGCCGGGTTCATCGCCGGGTTCTTCCGCGGCAACCCGGCCCGCTTGTCCTTGAGGGGGGCCGGACCTGTACCCTCACCGGCTGCGAACCCGGGGAACTGCCGGGGCCGGCCACGGCGCCCGCCGGTTCGACCGGCGGGCGGCTCCAGCGCCGCCGCTGCTGCACCCGGGACCGGCCCCCGCGCCGGGTGCCCCTGGCCCGGCAACCGCCCCGCCACCCCAGCCCTCCCACCCCGGCCCCGCCGCCCCGGAGCCGCCCCCGGACCCGCTGTCCCGCACCAGCCGGTTGCCGGCCCCGGCCCGGGCCTGCCGGTGGGGCCGTCGGGCGATGTGCTATCCTGAATTGAGTGAATCGAGATGGCCCTGCTGGCGTGACCCCGCCGGCCCTGGCCCTGCCGGCGAGGCCTTCGGGTACGCATCCGGGGGCTTCGCTCTCCGGCCCTCGACAGTGCGGGCGGAACGGCCGGGGGCATAGGCTGGTGGAGGCACGAGCCTCGCACCGGCTGGGAGGATCGGAACCACCATGACGTCCTTCGGCCATTCCTTCGACACCGGACCGGCCGGGCGGCAGGGGGACCGCCCGGTCTTGACCTTGCGCCAGGCGCTGGCCGGCGCGCTGGTCCTGGTCGTCCTGACGGCGGTGGTGACCCTGGCCGTCTCCGACCGGGTGGAAGGCTTCTGGCTCCGCCTTTTCCCCCAGAGCGTGGCCCTCACCGATGCCGAAAAGCAGCAGCTGCTGGACGAGCTGGTGCGCTCGCCCAACTTCGACCGGTTCCTCACCGTGTTTCAACTGGTGAGGAACCAGTACGTCGACCCGCTGCCTGTGGACCAGCTGCTGGAAGGCGCCACCCGGGGGGTGGTCGAGGCCACGGGGGATCCCTTCTCCGCCTATTTCGATCCGCAGGAGTTTCGCGAGTTCCAGATCGACGTGTCGGGCCACTACAGCGGGATCGGCGTGGTGGTGTCGGAGGGGAAGGATGGGGGCGTGGTCGTCCAGACCCCCTTCGAAGGCTCGCCGGGGGCCACCACGCCCTTCGAAGGGGCGGGGCCGGACGATCCCGTGGGCCTGCGGCCGGGGGACGTGATCATCAGCGTCGACGGGCAGGACGTCACCGGGGAGAGCGTGGAGGCGGTGGCCCGGCGCATCCGCGGCCCCGAGGGAACCCAGGTCACCCTGGAGGTGCTTCGGGAGGGCTATGACAAGCCGCTGAAGTTCGTCCTGACGCGCCGCAACATCGACGTGCCGTCGGTGCAGGCCCACATGCTGGACGGGAAGATCGGCTACATCCACCTGACCCAGTTCCTGCCCGATACCCCCGACGACTTCGATGCAGCGCTGGACGAGCTGCGCCGGCAGGGCATGCAGGGCCTCATCCTGGACCTGCGCAACAACCCCGGGGGCGAACTCCAGGCGGTGGTGCGCATCGCGGACCGGCTCCTGCCCCGGGGGCCCATCGTCCACATCGAGTACCGCCATCGCGGCCGGGAGACCCACTCTTCCGACGCCGCGGCCCTGGGCCTGCCGCTGGCGGTCCTGGTCAACCAGGGGAGCGCCAGTGCCTCGGAGATCCTGGCGGGTGCCATCCAGGATTACGGCGTCGGGGTGCTGGTGGGCGAGCACACCTTCGGCAAAGGCACCGTGCAGACGGTGTGGCCGTTGGACGGCAAAGGCCGCGCCGGCCTGGGCCGGCAGGAGGAGGCGGGGGCGGGCGTCAAGCTGACCGTGGCCCGTTACCTGACACCGAAGGAACGACCCATCGTCACGGGCAAGGGGATCGAGCCCGACGTGCACGTGCCCTTCGACCTGGAAGACCTGAAGGAGATGGGCGACCTGCGCCGCGACCCGCAGCTCCGGGCAGCCTACCAGCGGGTTGAGCAGATGGTCGCCGGCGGCGCATGAAGGGGTCTCTCGAGCTCTGGGGATTGCCGCTCGGGGAGCTGGCCCGGCTGCTGGCCGCCGACACCCTGCCGGCGGCCCTGCTCAACCCGGGCACGGCGCCCCTCTTCCTCCTGGTCCTGGGGCTGGTGGCCTTTCAGTACGCCCGCATCGGGCAGATGGAAGCCCGGCTCTACGGCCGGCCGCTGGTGCCGTTGTGGCACCGGGTGCTGACGGCCATCGCGGCGGGCTTGCTGGGCGGGTTCATCGGAGGGCTGGTGATCACGGCGGCCGGCGTGGTGCTCGAGCCCCGGGACGTCACCCCGCTGTGGCCCGTGGCGCTGGGGCTGGCGCTCATCCGGCCGCGCTTCCTTTGCTTTGCCTACGCCACCGGGCTGATCGGGGCCAGCCACCTGCTGCTGGGGTGGCCCCAGGTCCATGTACCGGGGCTGGTGGCCCTGGTGGGGGCGTTGCACCTGGCCGAGGCCGTGCTGGTTTACGTCGACGGGGCCGAGGGGGCCACGCCGGTCCTGGCGCGCAACGGTCGCGGCGAGGTGGTGGGCGGGTTCCTCCTGCAGCGGTTCTGGCCGGTGCCGGCGGCCATCCTGGTGCTGGTCAACCTGACGGCGCCGGGCGGTGGCATCGAGATGCCCTCCTGGTGGCCGCTGGTCGGACCCGCCGATCCTGCGCGGTTGAACGCTGCGGGCTGGATCGTGGTCGCGCTGCCCCTCGTAGCGGGCCTTGGCTACTCCGACCTGGCCCTGACGGCCACCCCGGGCTCCCGCTCCCGGCAGACGGCCCTGGTGATGGTCCTCTACAGTGCCGCCCTGATGGCCATGGCGGCCCTGGCGGAGCGGGACGCCCGGTGGCTGTGGCCGGCCGTCCTGGCGTCGCCGCTCCTGCACGAGGGAATGATCCAGCTGGGAATTGCCCGCGAGCGGTGGGGGCGCCCCCTCTTTGGCCCGCCCGCCCAGGGGGCCCGGGTGCTCTGGGTCTGGCCGCGGTCGCCGGCAGCGGCGCTGGGCCTGCATGCGGGCGACGTGATCCTCACGGCGAACGGGCGGCCCGTGCGCCGGGAGAGCGATCTGGGGGCCGTGTCCATGGACCTGTGGGAGGGGCCGCCGCGGGTCGTCGACCTGGAGCTGGAGATCCAGCGGGGCAACCGGCGCCTGACCCGGCGGCTGAAGCGTTTCGACCCCGGGGCACCCTTCGGGGCGCTGCTGGTTCCTCCGCCAGGGGACCCGGTGTCGCCGCTGATCGACCTGAGTCGCGGCAAACACTTGTTTGGCGCTTGACAACAGGGGTACACTGGAAGGCGCACCGGCTGGGCCACTGCGGCGCCTGCAGAGGCCCCGTGATCCGGCGGGCCCCGTGCCCGGGCCCCGGTGTCCGGGGACAGGGGCTCCCGTGCCAGCAGCAGGGATGGGGAGGCGGAAGCATGCCTGCGTTCAAGGTGGTGGCCGAATTCGAGCCCCGGGGGGATCAGCCCAAGGCCATCGAGGCCATCAGCCGTGCCTTCCGGGAGGGGGCGCAGGTGGTCACCCTGCTGGGTGCCACGGGCACGGGGAAGACGGCCACCATGGCGTGGGTCATCGAGCAACTGCAGCTCCCCACCCTGGTCATCGCCCACAACAAGACCCTGGCGGGCCAGCTGGCCGCGGAGTTCAAGCAGTTCTTCCCCCATAACGCGGTGGAGTACTTCGTCAGTTACTACGACTACTACCAGCCCGAGGCCTACGTGCCCCAGACGGACACCTACATCGAGAAGGATGCGCTGATCAACGACGAGATCGACAAGCTGCGCCACTCGGCCACCAGCAGCCTGTTCGAGCGCAAGGACGTCATCGTGGTGGCCAGCGTCTCCTGCATCTACGGCCTGGGCGCGCCGGAAGACTACCGGGACCTGGTGCTGTCGCTGCGGGTGGGCAACGAGATGCCCCGGGAACAGATCCTGCGCAAGCTGGTGGACATCCAGTACGCGCGCAACGACGTGGACTTCCAGCGGGGCACCTTCCGGGTGCGGGGCGACGTGATCGAGATCTTCCCGGCGTCCATGGCCGAGCGGGCCATCCGGGTGGAGCTCTTCGGCGACGAGATCGACCGGCTGACGGAGATCGACGCCCTGACGGGAGAGGTGCTGGCCTACCGGGACCACGTGGCCATCTACCCGGCCAGCCACTACGTCACCCACGAGTGGAAGCTCAAGCGGGCCATCGAGTCCATCGAGCGGGAGCTGGAGCAGCGGCTGGCGGAGCTGCGGGCCCGGGACAAGCTGCTGGAGGCCCAGCGCCTGGAGCAGCGCACCCGGTACGACCTGGAGATGCTGCGCGAGGTGGGCTACTGCAGCGGCATCGAGAACTACTCGCGCCACCTGACCGGGCGGGCGCCCGGCGAGCCGCCCTATACCCTGTTGGACTACTTCCCCCGGCCCTTTCTGTGCATCATCGACGAATCCCACGTGACCATCCCCCAGCTGCGGGCCATGTACGAGGGGGAGATGTCCCGCAAGGACTCGCTGATCGAGTATGGCTTCCGGTTGCCGTCCGCCCGGGACAACCGGCCGCTCAAGTTCGAGGAGTTCTGGGAGAAGGTCGGGCAGGTGCTCTTCGTCTCGGCCACGCCGGGGCCCTTCGAGCGGGAGCACTCCGACGTGATCGTGGAGCAGATCGTCCGGCCCACGGGCCTGCTGGATCCCGAGATCGAGGTGCGTCCCACCCGGGGGCAGATCGAGGACCTGCTGGGGGAGATCCGCCAGCGGGTGGAACGCGGCCACCGGGTGCTGGTGACCACCCTGACCAAGCGCATGGCCGAAGACCTGACGGACTACTTGCGGGAGATGGGCGTCAAGGTCCGCTACCTCCATTCGGAGGTCGACACCCTGGAGCGGATGGAGATCATCCGCGACCTGCGCCTGGGCGTGTTCGACGTGCTGGTGGGCATCAACCTGCTGCGGGAAGGGCTTGACCTGCCCGAGGTCTCCCTGGTGGCCATCCTGGACGCGGACAAGGAAGGGTACCTGCGGTCGACCACCGCCCTGATCCAGACCATCGGGCGGGCGGCGCGCAACGTGGAAGGCAAGGTCATCATGTACGCCGACACCATCACCGATTCCATGCGCCAGGCCATCGAGGAGACCTACCGGCGGCGCAAGATCCAGGAGGAATACAACCGCCGGCACGGGATCACGCCCCAGACGGTGCGCAAGGCGGTACGGGACGTGATCGAGGCGACCCATGCCGCGGAGCGGCCGCCGGAGTACCTGGCGGGGAAGCGACTCTCCGACCTGCCCCGCCACCAGATTCCCGAGATCGTCAAGAAGTTGCGCAAGGAGATGGAAGAGGCGGCGCGGGATCTGGAGTTCGAGCGGGCGGCCCTCCTGCGCGACATGATTCTGGAGCTGGAGGCGCGCCGCTTGGGCCAGCCGGCCGGCCGGGACACCCTGCGGGCGGCGGCCACCGCCGGCACCGGGGGCGGCCCATCCCCCGCCGCCCGGCGCCGGGGCCGGGCCGGGCGCGCCGGCAGGTGAGAGCATGGCACAGGACCGGATCGTCATCCGCGGGGCGCGGCAGCACAACCTGAAGAACATCGACCTGGAGCTGCCCCGGGACAAGCTGATCGTCCTCACCGGCCTCAGCGGCAGCGGCAAGAGCTCGTTGGCCTTCGACACCCTCTATGCCGAGGGCCAGCGGCGGTACGTGGAATCGCTGTCCGCCTACGCCCGCCAGTTCCTGGGCCAGATGGACAAGCCGGACGTGGACATGATCGAGGGGCTGTCGCCGGCCATCTCCATCGACCAGAAGACCACCACCCGCAACCCCCGCTCCACCGTGGGCACGGTAACGGAGATCTACGACTACCTGCGGCTGCTCTTCGCCCGGGTGGGGCATCCCCATTGCCCCCAGTGCGGCCGGCCCATCAGCCAGCAGACGGTGGAGCAGATGGTGGACCGGGTGCTGGAGCTGCCCGAAGGCACCCGGGTGCAGGTCCTGGCGCCCCTGGTCCGGGGGCGGAAGGGCGAGCACGAGAAGGTCTTCGACGAGGCCCGGCGGGCCGGGTTCGTCCGGGTGCGGGTGGACGGCCAGGTGCGGGAGCTGGCCGAGCTGCCGCCGGGTTTCAAGCTGGAGAAGAACAAGAAACACACCATTGAGGTGGTGGTCGACCGCATCGTGGTGCGGCCGGGGGCCCGGTCCCGGCTGGCCGACTCCATCGAGACGGCCCTGGGGCTGGCCGACGGGCTGGTGCTGATCGACGTGCTGGACGGGGAGGCCATGCTCTTCAGCCAGCGCTTTGCCTGCCCCGAGTGCGGCACCAGCCTGGAAGAGCTCAGCCCCCGCATGTTCTCCTTCAACAGCCCGTACGGGGCTTGCCCGGAGTGCTCCGGGCTGGGCAGCCGGCTGGAGATCGACCCCGAGCTGGTGATCCCCGACCGCCGCAAGTCCCTGGCCGACGGCGCGGTGGTGCCCTGGAGCCGGGGAACCTCCAACTACTACCCGCAGCTGCTGATGGCGGTGGCGCGCCACTTCGGGGTCGACTGGGAGGCGCCGCTGGAGGAGGCGGGGGAGGAGTTCATCCGGGTGCTGCTCTACGGCACGCCGGAGCCCATCCGCTTCCGCTACGAGAACCGGTACGGGCGGGTGCGGGACCGGTACGTCCAGTTCGACGGCGTGGTGGCCAACCTGGAGCGGCGCTACCGGGAAGCCACCACCGACTTCCAGCGGGAAGAGATCGAGCAGTACATGAGCGCCCACCCCTGCCCGGCCTGCCGTGGGGCCCGCCTGCGGCCTGAATCCCTGGCGGTCACTGTGGGAGGCAAGAACATCGCCCAGGTGACGGCCATGTCCGTGCGCCAGCTGCTGGGCTTCCTGGACCAGCTGCGGCTGACGGAGCGGGAGGCGGTGATCGCCCGGGAGGTCATCAAGGAGATCCGGGCGCGGCTCCACTTCCTGGCCGACGTGGGGCTGGATTACCTCACCCTGGACCGCCCGGCCGGCACCCTGTCGGGCGGCGAGGCCCAGCGCATCCGCCTGGCCACCCAGATCGGATCGGGCCTGGTGGGCGTACTCTACATCCTGGACGAACCCAGCATCGGCCTGCACCAGCGGGACAACGCGCGGCTGATCGCCACGCTGCAGCGCCTCCGGGACCTGGGCAACACCCTGGTGGTGGTGGAGCACGACCAGGACATGATGGAAGCCGCCGACTTCATCGTCGACATCGGACCGGGCGCCGGCGAGCACGGCGGCCGGGTGGTGGTGGCCGGTACCCTTCAGGATGTGATCCGCTGCCCCGAGTCGGTGACGGGCCAGTACCTCTCGGGCCGGCGGTCCATTCCGGTGCCGGAACGGCGGCGGCAGCCCAACGGCCGGTGGCTGGTGGTGAAGGGGGCGCGGGAGCACAACCTCAAGGGCATCGACGTGCGCTTCCCCCTCAACCTGCTGGTGTGTGTAACGGGCGTGTCGGGCAGCGGCAAGTCGACCCTGGTCAACGACATCCTCTACCGGCGCCTGGCGCAGCACGTCTACGGCACCAGGACGCGGCCCGGCGAGCACGACGGCATCGAGGGCCTGGAGCACGTCCGCAAGGTGGTCAACGTGGACCAGTCGCCCATCGGGCGGACGCCGCGGTCGAACCCCGCCACCTACACCGGCGTCTTCGACTTCATCCGCGAGCTCTTCGCGGCCACCCCCGAGGCCCGGATGCGGGGTTACACCAAGGGACGGTTCAGCTTCAACGTGCGGGGCGGCCGCTGCGAGGCCTGCAAGGGCGACGGCATCATCAAGATCGAGATGCACTTCCTGCCCGACGTCTACGTGCCGTGTGAGGTGTGCAAGGGCAAGCGATACAACCGCGAGACCCTGGAGATCAAGTACAAGGGCAAGTCCATCGCCGACGTGCTGGACATGACGGTGGAAGAGGCGCTGGAATTCTTCGCGGCGGTGCCCCGGGTGCAGCGGAAGCTGCAAACCCTGTACGACGTAGGGCTGGGGTACATCCGGCTGGGGCAGCCGGCCACGGAGCTGTCCGGCGGCGAGGCCCAGCGGGTCAAGCTGGCCACCGAGCTCTCCCGCCGGTCCGACGGCGGGACGGTCTATATCCTGGACGAGCCGACCACGGGGCTGCACTTCGCCGACATTCACCGGCTGGTGGACGTGCTGCAGCGGCTGGTGGACGCCGGGGACACGGTGATCGTCATCGAGCACAACCTGGACGTGGTCAAGGTGGCCGACTGGGTCATCGACCTGGGGCCCGAGGGGGGCGACGGCGGCGGCCGGGTGGTGGCCGAGGGGCCGCCCGAGGCCATCATGGCCGAACCCGCCTCCTACACGGGCCGGTTCCTGCGCCAGCATCTGGAGCGCCAGGCTCGCCGGTCGGGCACGGGCGGCCAGCTGCCCGGGGCGGTCCCGGCGGAGGGGATGGTCGCCGCGGACGGCCTGGCCGCCGGGGATCGCCCGGCCTCGCGGGACGGTGGCGCGGTGGCCCGGGCCGCGGGGCGATAGACCGGCCGCTCTCAGGCGGGCCGGCGGGTGATGACGACCCGCGGGCCGCGGGCGGGGGGCGGCGGGTCTTGCCCCTCGCGGGCCGGTTCCTGCTCGCAGCGTTCCGGGGGCAGGGGCCCGGACGGCCCAGCACCGGCCGGGCCGTGCGGCTCCCCGCCGGGGTTGCGGTCACCGTTCCCGGACGGGTCCGGAGGTTGCGCCCCCACGGGGCGGGGTGCCCGGCTGGGGCGGCGCGGCCGGCGCCGGTTGTCCCCAGCGCCGGGCTCGCCGGGGTCCGGGTCGGGGGGGTTGAACTCCCGCAGCAGCGCCTGGGCGACGGCGGCCACGGGCACGGCCAGGATCGCCCCCAGGATCCCGGCCACCTCGTATCCGGCCAGCAGGGCCAGCAAGGTGGCCAGGGGGTGGAGCCCCACGGCCTGGCCCGTGATGCGGGGCACCAGCAGGTTGCCCTCCACTTGCTGGACCACGATGAAGAACAGGGTCACGTAGAGAACGGCGGGCCACGGCTGGAACAGGGCCACCAGGATGGCGGGGATGGCCCCTAGGACGGCGCCCACGATGGGCAGCAGCTCCATGACCCCCGCGATGACGCCCAGCAGGGCCGGGTAAGGAATGCCCAGAAGGCTGAGACCGATGCCGACCACCACGCCGATGATCAGACCCAGCAGCAGCTGGCCCCGCAGGTAGCCGCCGAAGACGCGCAAGGCCACCGCCTGGGCGCGGCGGACGGGCCGGCGGTACCGGGCGGGCAGGTAACCTAGCATCTGCCGGTTGAGCCCGGAACCGTCGACCACTAGGTAGATGGAGATCACCAGGACCAGCACGGCGTTGGCCAGGGTGGTGCCGATACCGGTCACAACGGCGGTCAGGCCGGCCAGGATGCGGTTGGTGCTGCCGGCTACCCGCTGCAGGAACTGGCCGGCGAGATCCTGGGGCTCCACGCTGACCCCGTAGCGTGCCAGGAATTCCCGCAGGAGTTCCATGTACTTCTGCAGGACGGGAACCGCTTCCGCCACCTGCTGCCGGTAGCGCGGCACGGACCAGAACAGCTCCTGGGCCTGCTCCTTGATAGGGCCGGCCAGGTAGACCACGCCCAGGGCCAGGAGCGCCACAAACGCCAGGTAGAGCAACAGGGCGGCCAGGGCCCGGCTGCGCATGCCGCGCTCCAGGAAGCTGACGGCCGGTTCTAGCAAAAACGCCAGCACCCCCGCCAGCCCGAGCAGGGTCAGGGTGCGCCCAAAGTGGGAAAGCACCCACCAGGCGAGCCAGAGCACACCCGCGCCGGCCAGGATGTTGAGGAGCCCCACCAGGGTAGACCAGGCCGGTCCCGCAGGCCCCGGCGGTCCCGCCGGGGGTGAGGCCGGCTGCTTGGGCGGTTCCGTTGCCAACGACCATCCCTCCGCCGCCCGAGATGACCCGCATCCGAGTGCCCGGCGCCGCGCCCGGGTGCACGCACCAACCGGATCCTTGAGCGCCACCGGCCCATCTTCGACGGCAGCGCCGCCGGTTTCCTTCTTTCTCGATGGACGGTATGGTCGCCAAGAGACGGTATGGTCGCCAAGCCGGTCGTTTATTTCCCCTTCATCCTGCGGGGGACCGGCGCTGCAGGCCGGCTTCAAACGCCGGTCAACGGCAGGGCGATCTGGCCGGGAACCCCGCGGGAACGCCGGGTCCCGTGCCCGGGGAGGCCCCGGCGACCGGCCACAGGGGCACGGCCCGATGCGCCGGCCGGGTTCCTGTCGCGGGTGGCGGCGCGGGCAGGCTGTTCGAATGCGCCGCCGGCGGCGGGGAGCGGGGCGGCGGCGGGCTGGCGGCCGGCAGGCCTGGGCCCTGCCGGCCGGTTCGCCGGCGGGAGCATCGGGAACATGGCCGTCACGCCTGCCATGGCGGCGACGGGCACCGTGGCGACCGGGGCCGCGAGCCCGGACGGGGCAGCCGCCCGCTTGGCGTCACCGCCGGCGGAAGGGGAGGTCCCAGCCGGCGGGGTCACCCGCTGTGCCCGCTCCGGTCGCGGTCCGGCCAGACCCCACCGGGTTTTCAACTCTTCGACCCGCCGGAGCACGCTTTCCCGGTAGAACGGTGCCGCCTCCCTCCCCCGATAGAGGGCGCGGTACATGGGCATCAGATCGGGCCGCAGGCGGGCCAGGGCCGGGAAGACCCACTCCCGCACGCCGGGCCCCAGGTGCATGACCCCTGGCCACAGGAAGGCCGCCCCGTGCTGCGCGGCCGCTTTCACCACGGCTTCCAGGTGGAGCCGGTCGTCGGTGATGCCGGGCAGGATGGGGGCCAGGAAGACACCAGCCCGGATACCAGCGGCCCGCAGCCGTTCCAGGACCCGCAGCCGCTGGGCAGGGTGGGGGGTGCCGGGCTCCAGCTGGCGCCACAGGCCGGGATCGACCGTCGGGATGGAGATGTTCACCGTGCAGCCGGCCCGGCGGCTGGCCTCGACCAGCAGGTCCAGGTCGCGCAGGACCAGGGTGCTCTTGGTGGTGATGGAGAAGGGGGTCTCGGCGTCGATCAAGGCCTGCAGGATGCCGCGCATTAGCCGGTACTTCCCCTCGATGGGCTGGTAAGGGTCGGTGGCGGTGCCGATGGCCACCAGCTCCCGGTTCCATCCCGGCCGGGCCAGGTCCCGGCGCAGGGCTTCCACCGCACCCTGCTTCACGAAGATCACCGATTCGAAGTCCAGGCCGCCGTCGAGCCCCAGATAGGGATGGGTGGCCCGGGCATAGCAGTACACGCAGCCGTGGGTGCACCCGCGGTAGGGGTTGATGCTCCACTGGAAGGGCATTCCCGAGACGCGGTTGATCAGGCTCTTACAGGGCAGCCAGCGGTACTGGATGCGGCGGGTGCGGGGACGCACGAGACCACCACCTCCCCGGCAACCTGGATCGGTTGCGAACACGTGTTCCCTACCAGACATTGTAGGAGGGAATGGGTGTTCGGTCAAGGGCTCCGGATCGTGCTATGATCAAATCTGCGGCGTGAGAAGCCCGCCGGGAGGTGGGCCCTACCGGGTGAAAGGAGGCGGGATGGTGCCGAACGGGCGACGGCGCGGCGATCCCCAAACCCCAGCCCCGCCCCCGCCTGGGGTTGGGGCGGCGCCTACAAGCCAGCTCGAGCCCGCGGGCGAGCGCGGCCCCGCAGGCGGGTTGGGGACTGCCGGCCGGCGGGGTCCCGCGGCCGGACCGGATCCCTCCGGCTCGCCCGTCCCCCCCGGGGACCTGGGGCCCGCCCGCCCTCCGGATGCCCCCGCCGGGACGGGGGTACCCGGAGGGGCCCTTCGCCAGCGGGCTGCCGACCTGCCCGAACAGCCCGGCGTGTACCTGTTCAAGGACGCCCAGGGCCAGGTGCTCTACGTGGGCAAGGCGCGCTCCCTGCGCCAGCGGGTCCGGTCGTACTTCCAGTCCTCCCGCCACCTGCCGGCCCGCATCCAGCGGATGGTGGAGCGGGCGGCCGCCCTGGAGTTCATCGTGACCCGCAACGAGGTCGAGGCCCTGGTCCTCGAGAACACGCTGATCAAGCGCTACCGTCCGCGGTACAACGTCCGGCTGCGGGACGACAAGACCTATCCCTACCTGAAGGTCCACGTCCATGAGGACTGGCCCCGGGTCAGCATCGCACGGCAGGTGCAGGACGACGGCGCCCGCTACTTCGGGCCCTACACCCACTCCGCGTCGCTGCAGGAAGCCCTGCGGCTGATCCGCCGGGTCTTCCCCTACCGCAGCTGCTCCGATCACCGGCTGCGGCGGGGCGGCCGGCCGTGCCTGCACTACTACATCGGCCGCTGCCTGGCTCCGTGTGCCGCCCTGTGCGACCGGGACCGGTACGACGCCATGATCCGCGACCTCATCGCCTTCCTGGAGGGCCGGTCGCGGGAGGTCCTGGAACGGGTGGAGGCGGAGATGCAGTCCGCCGCCGCCCGCTGGGAGTTCGAGCGGGCCGCCGAGCTGCGCGACCAGCTGCGGGCGCTGCACCAGGTCCTGGAGCAGCAGCAGGTGGCCAGCCCCCGCCGGGCGGAGGAAGATGCCATCGGCATCGCCCGCCAGGGCGACCGGGCCCACGCCCAGGTCTTCTTCGTGCGGGAAGGACGGATCATCGGTCGCGAGCAGCTGTCCATGACGGGCGTCGACGGCCTGGACGACGGGGAGCTGCTGGCGGCGTTCCTGACCCAGTACTACGGGCGGGCGACCTTCGTTCCGCGGGAGATCCTGCTGCCCGCCGAGCTGCCCCCGGGCGAGGCGGAGGTCATCGGCCGGTGGCTCAGCCAGCGCCGGGGTGTTCAGGTGCGCCTGCACCGGCCCCAGCGGGGCACGAAGCGCCGGTGGGTCGAACTGGCCGAGCACAACGCCCGCCTGCTGCTGGCCCAGGCGGAGACGGACGACCAGGTGCGCCAGGACCGGGCCCGGCGGGCCCTGGAGGAGCTGGCCCGATACCTGGACCTGGACGAGCCGCCGCGGCGCATCGAGTGCTACGACATCTCCAACTTCCAGGGTGCCCAGCCGGTCGGCTCCATGGTGGTGATGATCCGCGGCGAGCCGGCCAAGGCCGAATACCGCCGCTTCCGCATCCGCACGGTGGAAGCGCCCAACGACTTCGCCAGCATGCAGGAGGTGCTCTACCGCCGCCTGCGGCGCGGCCTGGAGGCGCAGGGGGTGCCCGTGGAAGGCGACGTGCCCTCCACGGCCGGCGCCGGGGAAGGCGACCTGCCGGCCTCCGTCGACCCTGCCGGGGAGACCCCCGCGGCACCGCCGCCTGCGCCCGGCCAGGCCGGCGCGGGTGAGGCAGGGGCGGGACAGGCCGGGGCCGACCGGGCCGGGGCGGGTCTCTCCGGGACCGCCGTCGGCGGAGCCGGCCGGACTCCCGCCGGCGATCCCGGCGCCGCGGAGCTGCGGGGCTTTGCCGACCTGCCGGACCTGATCCTGATCGACGGGGGCAAGGGGCAGCTGTCGGCCGCCCAGGAGGTCCTGGACCGCCTGGGGCTGGTGGACATTCCCGTCTTCGCCCTGGCCAAGCGGTTCGAGCTGGTTTACGCTCCGGACCGGCCGGATCCCATCGTGATCCCGCGGGACTCCCCCGCGCTGCACCTGCTGCAGCGGATCCGGGACGAGGCCCACCGCTTCGCCTTGAGCTACCACCGGCAGCTGCGCCAGCGGGCCGGGTTGCACTCGGTGCTGGAGGAACTGCCGGGCATCGGGCCCCGGCGGAGGAAGGCGCTGCTGGAGGCCTTCGGCTCCCTGGAGGCCATCGCCCGGGCAAGCGAGGACGAACTGGCGGCCGTACCGGGGATGAACCGGGCGGCGGCCCGCACCGTTTACCGGGCCTTCCACCGCCTTCCCACACCGGACACCGGCCCGCCCGGTGGCGATGCCGGGGAAACGGCCACCGGCGGTGGTGGCGATCCCGCCTGAGGGACGGGCTCCCTGCCCGCCCGGCGGGATGCCGGGCCAGGGGTGAGCCGGGACCCGCAGGGTGCCGCCGGGGCCGGTTCCGCCAACCGTGGGCCCCGAGCGCCCCCGCTCGCCAATTCGGAAACGTGAGGAAGTGAGGACCATGGACCGCTTCTGGGAACAAGGGCTCATCAGCCGCCTGCGCCCCTATGAGCCGGCTCTGGTGGTGACGGCCGGGGAGCCCCTGCCCGCCCCCCTGGCGGCCGCCGCCGCCGACGGTGCCGCCCGAGCCACGGGGCGGCCGGCGGTGCTGGTGGCCGGGTCGGGCGCGGAACTGAACGGGATGCTCCCGGCCCTGGCCGTGGCCGACGCCGATTCCGTCCCCCTGGTGGTGCTGGTCCGGGGCGGCACCGCCGCTGACCTGGAGGCCGGCCGGGAGCGGGCGGGTGCCCTGCCTGACACCCTGCGCCTCACCGAGCCGGTCACCGGCTGGAACACCCGGGTGGACCGGCCGGAGGACCTGGACCTGGTGCTGGAGGCCGCCTTCACCGACCTTGCCCGGCGCCGCCCCCGCCCGCTGCTCATCGAGCTGGCCGTCGAGGCCTTGCCGCGCCTGACCGCCGTCCCCCCGTCGGGGACCGCTTCAGGACCGGCTGCCGCCCGGCGGTGGGCCGGCGCCCCGGGCCCCGCCGTTGGGGAGGAACCGGCCGGGGACCCGGCCGCGGGTCTGGCCGGGGGCCTTCTTGCCGGCCTGTCCGGCCCGGGCGACGGTGGGGGCGATCCGGCCGGTGGCCGGGCCGGCCAGACTGGTGCGGACGGCGCGTACGGTGACCCGGCCGGACCCGGAGGGCGGCGGGACGGCACGGCCGGGCCCGGGACCTTCGTCGACCGCCGCTGGATCGACCAGGTGGCGGCAGCCCTGGTGCGGGGCCGGCAGCCGGCCATCATCGCCGGAGGCGGCGCTGCAGGGGCTGCCGAAAGCCTCCGGCGGCTGGCCGAAATCCTGGGTGCCCCCGTCTTCCTGACCCTGGCCGGCCGGGGGCTGCTCCCGGCGGAACACCCCCTGGCCGTCGAGGGACTGGGTGCCACCCCCGCCCGGCGCTGGCTGGAGGAGGCCGACGTGCTGCTGGTGGTGGGCACCACCCTGTCCCCGGCCGAGCACGGCGACCTGCAGCTGAAGGGGCGGGTGGTGCACATCGACCGGGATGCCGAGCGGCTCGGCCGCAACACGCCCGTCTGGCTGGCCCTGCCGGGCGATGCCGCCCCTGTGCTGGCTACCCTGGCCCGGCGGGTCGAAGCGGAGCAAGCCCGGCCGGGCGGGCCCGAGGTGTACCTGGGCGCCACGGGGCCCGAGCAGCGCCGCCAGGCGGTGGCCCGGCTCAAGGACGACCTGGCCGCCGCACCCCCGGCGGTGGCGCAGGCCATGGCCGGCTGGCTGGCCGGCCTGGAACCCCGCCTGACGGCGGCCGAACCCGGCGCCCTGAGCGTGGCCGAGGCGAACCTGCTGCCGGTCCCCGGGCCCCGGTCGCTGCTGGTGCCGGTGCGCCTGGGCCAGCCCGGTTACGCCATCCCGGCCGCCTGGGGGGCCGTACGGGCCACCGGGCGACCGGCCCGCGCCATCACCTCGCTGGCCGGCCTGCTGGCGGCGGCCGCGGTGCTGCCCTGGATCACCTCCCTGGACGCCGGCCTGGAGATCCTGATCCGGCTGGACGCGGGGGACGCGGGCGAGGAACCGGGCGTGCCGCTGGACGGCCGGCCCGGCCTGCCGGGTGGGGTGACGGGGATGCCAGGAGCCCGTGGCGGGCAGGGCCTGGGTTCCGCGGTGGCAGAGTTCTTCCGCCGGGCAGCCGGGGCATTCCAGCTGGAGTGGGACGAACCCGGCCCCCGCGGGGCCGTCCCCTTTGCCCGGCTGCGCCCCGCGGGGCCGGCCGGCCAGGGGCCGGGGGGTTTCTAGCGGCCCGGTAGGGGCCGGAAGGGCCTGCGGCGAAGCCTCTTCCCGGTGCACAACCTGCGCCTGCCAGAGCCGGTGCGGCGGGGCACGGGGCGCCCCCACGCCCCTCGGCGCCCCGGCGCCCCTGGGCGTGCCCCGTGGCCCGCCCGGCCGTAGCGGAGCCTGGCTGGCGGGTGGGTAGGAACAGGGAAGGCTCGGGCGAGGCCGGCGGGGTGGCAGCCCGCGCGCCCGTGCTTTGGGGGCTGCCCGCCGGCCGCCGGGATGGAGGCATGTCATGCTGGCCCTGACCGCGTTCTTCGCCGGGGCCGTCCTGATGGCCCTCGAACTGCTGGGCAGCCGGCTCCTGGCGCCGAGCCTGGGGAGTTCCATCTTCGTCTGGGGCAGCCTGATCGGCGTGGTGCTGGCCGCCCTCAGCGCCGGTTACGCCCTGGGCGGCCTGGCGGCCGACCGCTGGCCGGCCCGGGCGGGTCCGGCCCTGGTGCTGGTGCTGGCCGGCGCCTGGACCCTGGTGCTGGCTTCCCGCGGCGAGGCCTGGGTCGCAGCCCTGGCGGGCCGGGTGGCGGACCCCCGCTGGGGGGCGCTGCTGGCCTCGGCGGTCCTGTTCCTCCCGCCGGGGCTTCTGCTGGGCAGCATCTCGCCCTGGCTGGTGCGGCTGGCCGCCCCGGCCACCCACCGGCTGGGCCGGGTGGCGGGGAACCTCTACGCCGTCTCCAACGCCGGGAGCATCGCCGGGACCCTGGCCACCTCCTTCTGGCTGATCCCCTGGTTGCCGGCGGCCACCATCCTCAAGGCGCTGGCGGCCATCCTGGCGGGCGCCGCCGTGCTGCTGGCCGGGCGGCGCCATCTGGCCGTGGCCCTGCCGGCGGCGGCGGTGCTGGGGGTGGCCGTGGTGCCCGCCCCGGCTCCCGCCCCGTTGACCGCGGACGGGGCCAGGGTGGTCTACCAGCGCAACACCCTCTACCACCACCTGCGGGTGGAAGACCGCGGCGACAGCCGCTTCTTGCGGTTTGACAACTCGTGGCAGAGCGGCATGTACCTCCACGACCCGGTGACCGCCCGCTTCGCCTACACGGACGTGATGCACGCCGGCTGGGCGCTCAACCCCGGCGCCCGGCGGGTCCTGCTGGTGGGGCTGGGGGGCGGCTCGATCCCCAAGCGGGTGCTGGCGTCCTATCCTGACGTCACCATCCACGTGGCCGAACTGGACCCGGTGGTGGTCGACGTGGCCCGGCGGTTCTTCCACCTGCCCGGCGACCCGCGGCTGCGGGTGTACGTGGAGGACGGCCGCCGGTTCATCCGGCGGGCGCCCCAGCGGTATGACCTGGTGCTGCTTGACGCCTACTACGCCGATGCCATCCCCTTTCACCTGACCACCCGCCAGTTCCTGGAGGAAGTGCGGTCCCGGCTGGCGCCGGGGGGCGTGGTGGTGGCCAACGTCATCGGGGCGCTGGAAGGACCGCGCAGCGCCCTGCTGCGGGCCTTTTACCGCACCTACCGGGAGGTCTTCCCCGAGGTGTACCTGATGCCCGTTCTGCCGGTGGAACCGGCGGAGCTGCAGAACGTGATCCTCCTGGCCCGGGAGGACCAGGGGGAGCCCGGCCCCCTGGACAGGGAGGAACTGGCCCGGGCGGTGGAGGCGTGGGCGGCCCGCCACCCGGAACTGGAGGCGCTGGCCGCGGCGGCCCGGTGGATCTATGACCGGCCGGTGCCGGTGGACGATGTCCCCGTGCTGCAGGACGATTACGCGCCCGTGGATGCCCTGCTGCACTTTGAGCGGGACAACCCGCTGCCGGATGGGCTCCGGCCGGGCGGCGGGAGCTGAGGAGCGCGGGGCGGCGCGGAGCGGCGGTTGGAGGCGCACGGAAGGAGGCCGGCTGATGAACCTGCTGCTGCGCTGGCTGATCAGCGCCGGATCCATCCTGCTGGTGGCCTGGCTGCTGGAGGGGATCGACGTCGCGGGGCCGGGGGCGGCGCTGGTGGCCGCCCTGGTGCTGGGCCTGGTCAATGCGGTGATCCGGCCCGTGGTCCTGTTTCTGACCATGCCCATCGGCTGCCTGACCCTGGGCCTTTTCACCTTCGTGGTCAACGCCCTGATGTTCTGGCTGGTGGCGGCGGTGGTGGACGGCTTTGAGGTCCAGGGCTTCGTCCCCGCCCTGATCGGCTCCCTGCTGGTCAGCGTGATCAGCACGGTGGCCAGCCGCCTGTGGGCCGACAGGGGCGAGCGGTGACGGCAGCGGGGGCGGCAGCGCCGCGGGCGGCGCCGGCGGTCGGGGCGAGGGCTGAAGGCAGCACCGGACCGGGACGCCGCCGCAAGCGGTGACGGCAGAGGCGGCCGGTCATGGCACCGGCGCCGGTGACAGGCTGCGGCGGGCGGGTCATGGCAGCGGCTGCCGGTGACGGGCCACGGCCCGCGGTTACGGCCGCCGTCCCTCAGGGCCCCTCGGCAGTTCCGGCCCCGGGCCCGGGCGCCAGGCCCGCCAGGGCCAGCAGTCCCTCCAGGGCCAGCAGGTACCCCGTCACCCCCAGCCCGCTGATCACGCCGCGGCTGGCACCTGCCGTCAGCAGCCGGTGGCGGAAGGGCTCCCGGGCGTGCACGTTGCTGAGGTGCACCTCGATCACCGGCACTCCCAGACCGGCGATGGCGGCCACTGCGTCCCGCAGGGCCACGCTGGTGTGGGCGTAGCCGCCGGGGTTGAAGATCACGCCCAGGTACCGGCCGGGCGCCTGGTGCAGCCGGTCGATCAGCGCGCCTTCGTGGTTGCTCTGGAAGCATTCCACGGCCACCCCGTAGCGGGCGGCCCGCCTTTGCAGCAAGGCGTCCAATTCCGCCAGGCTGGTGTGCCCGTAGACCTCGGGTTCCCTGCGACCCAGCAGGTTGAGGTTGGGCCCGTGCAAGACCAGGACGGCCGGGACCGGGGCAGGTTGCGGGCTGCCCCCAGGGCTGGGCCCGTCCGCCGCGCCGCCGGGGGATTCCTCCGGCCGGTCCGGGCCGGGCGTTCCGGCCGGCCCGGGCTGAAAAGGGGTCGTCACCGGTTCGTCCACCTCGCCATCTTCGGGATCTCCGGCGTGCGTCCAACGCCTGCCTTCAGGCCGGGGTACGCCCGGCACCTGCAGCCGGCGACCGGCCGGCCAGCGACCGGCGAACCAGCTCCTCGACCACCGCCTCCGGCACGTCGTCCCGCACGGCGACCTGCCCCGGCGCCCCGAGCAGGACGAACCGCACCCTGCCCTGCCGGTTCTTCTTGTCATGCTGCAGGCGGCCCAGCACCTCGGCGGCGGTGGGCGGCTCCGCACCCCACTCCCGGCAAGCCTGGGCCAGGGTGACGGGAAGGCCGAGGCGGGCCAGCAGTTCCTCCACCCGGCCGGCCAGCCCGGCGGGGGCCATGCCCAGCCGCTCGGACAGGGCCAGGGCCAGCACCAGGCCGGCGGCCACGGCATCGCCATGGGGCACCCGGTAGCCGGCGGCGGCCTCCAGGGCGTGGGCAAAGGTGTGGCCCAGGTTGAGGAAGGCGCGGGGGCCGCGTTCTTCCGGGTCCTGGGCGACGATCCGCGCCTTGACGGCCACCGAGCGGGCGATGAGGGGCGCCAGCCCGTGGGGGTCGCGGTCCAGCAGCCGGGATACGGCAGCCTCCAGGGCGGCCAGGTGGCCTTCCCCGTCCAGCAGGGCATGCTTGACCATCTCCGCCAGGCCGCCCCGGTAAGCGGCCTGGGGCTGGGTGGCCAGGGTCGCGGGGTCGGCCACCACCAGCCGCGGCTGGTGGAAGGCCCCGATCAGGTTCTTGGCCCGCGGGTGGTTGACGGCCACCTTGCCGCCGGCGCTGGCGTCCACCTGGGCCAGGAGCGTGGTGGGCAGCTGGGCGAAGGCGATGCCCCGCATGTAGGTGGCGGCGACGAATCCCGCCAGGTCGCCTACCACCCCCCCGCCCAGGGCGAAGACCCAGGCGTCGCGGCCCGCACCGGCTTCCACCAGCCGGTCGTAGAGGCGGGAGGCCCACTCCAGGGACTTGGCTTCCTCCCCGGCGGGCACCACGGCCCGGACCACCCGGAACCCCGCCCGCTCCAGGGCGCGGGCGACCCCCCGGCCGTAGAGGGCGGACACCACGGGGTCGCTGGCCAGCAGGGCCACGGGCGCCCGCCCGCCAGGCTGGGCGGCCGGGCGCTCTTCCGGCAGGGGACCGGCCGCCAGGGGGCTCGCCAGAGGGTCGGAAGGGCCGGGCGCTGCCTGGGGAGCCGCCGGGCCCGGCCGGTCCGGAGCCCCCCGGGGCGGTGTTCCGCCGGCGGGGACGCCACCGGTCCACGCGGCGGCCAGCAGCGCCTCCAGCCCCACCTCCCCTGCGGTGCCCGCCAGCGTGCCCGCCACGACACCGGGACGCACCCACAGAGGGTAGCGTTCGGCCCCCGCCTCGATCACCAGGTCCGGTTCCGCGACGGCGGCCGGCGCCGCAGGCGCGGAAGACGCCCCGCGGGGGGCCGTCGCGGCGGAAGGCACGGTGCCGGGACCGGCGGGGGGAGGCGCCACGGCAGCATCCGGGGCGGAGGAAGGTGCGCGGGCGTGCGGCGGGACGCCGGGCGGCAGGGCGGCGGCCACCGGACCCGGGGCGGTGGTCACGGAACCCGAGGGGCCGTGGGGGCCTTGGGCGCTCGTGCCGGTCCCCGGGCGGTCAGCGGGGCCGGGGACGGGTGCCGGCAGGAGGTGTTCGAGGACCGCCTCCGTGACCGCCGCCACCGGCCGGCCGGCGGTGGGGATGCGGTACCGGGCCACGGCCGCGTAGGCGCCGGCCCGCTCCTGGAGCAGCTGGGCCAGGCGCTGCGCCAGGCCGGCCGGCGGGTGATCCGGCGGCCCGCCGGCCGGGGAAGCGCCCAGCTTCCGAGACGCACCCACCATTGAGACAGCTTCTGAGACAGCTTCTTCTGCGGCAGCTCCAGCCACCGAGCCCGCCAGCAGGGGCCGGCCGGCGGCCTCCGGCCCGGCCAGCCGGCGGGCCAGTTCCTCTGGCGGGGCCTCCAGCCAGACCACCCAGGGCTCGGCGGCCAGCTTTGCCCGGTTGGCCTCCGAGAGCACCACCCCGCCCCCCGTGGCGATGACCACCCGCTCCAGGGCCAGGGCCCAGGCCAGCGCCTGTTCCTCCCGGCGCCGAAACCCCGCCTCCCCCTCCTGGGCGAAGAGGGCGCCGACGGTGCGGCCCGCCGCCTGCTCGACCAGGTCGTCCAGGTCGAGAAAGGCCCAGCCCAGGCGGGCGGCCAGGGCCCGTCCCACGGTGGTCTTGCCGGCGCCCATCATGCCGACCAGTACGAGCCGCAGGGGCCTTCCCGTCACCGGGGGTCCCTCCCCGGGGTGGGGGCGCCGGCCTGGCTCCCGCCCGCCGGAGGGGACCCGGCAGCCCGGGACGCCTCCGGTGCCGGGGCACGGTGGACCCAGGCGGCCAGGCGCTCGCAGTATGCGATGTAGTTGCGCAGCATGTCGTCCACGCTGTCGCCGCCGAACTTCTCGATCCACGCCGCGGCCAGCTCCAGCGCCACGATGGCCTCGCCCACCACCGCCGCCGCCGGCACGGCACAGATGTCCGACCGCTCGTGGTGGGCGGCGAAGGGTTCCCCCGTGAGCAGGTCGGCCGACGGCAGGGGCCGGCGCAGGGTGGCGATGGGCTTCATCGCCGCCCGCAGGACCAGGGGCTCGCCGTTGGTGATGCCGCCTTCGATGCCGCCGGCCCCGTTACGGTACCGGAAGAACCCGGCCGCCGGGCCGCGCCAGCCGTCGGCCCCGGCCCGGGCTGCGGCAGCCCGGGCCGCCGGGTGGGCGGGACCGGGCGCCGCCGGGGCGGGTTCCGTACCCTCCCGGCGAGGCGGGCGGAACCCGATGGGGTCGTGGACCCGGGAACCCGGCAGGGCGGCGGCGGCGAAGCCCAGGCCCACCTCAACCCCCTTGATGGCGTTCAGCGCCATCAAGGCGCCGGCCAGCCGTCCCTCCAGCCGCCGGTCGCCGCTGGCGTGGCTGCCCAGCCCCACGGGCACCCCGGTGACCAGGATCTCGAACACGCCCCCCAGGGTGTCCCCGGCCTGGCCGGCGGTCCGGATGGCCTCCACCATCCGCTCCGACGCCACCGGGTCCGGGCAGCGGACCGGCGAGGCTTCGGTGGCTTCCTCGAGGGCCGCCGGGTCCACGGGCGGGCGGCCGTCCTCGCCGTACTCCAGAACCGGCGAGGGGATGGCCACCTCGCCGATGCGCAGCACGTAACTCTGGATCCGGATCCCGAACAGGCCGAGCAGCTTGCGAGCCACGGCCCCCGCGGCCACCCGCGCCGCCGTCTCCCGGGCGCTGGCGCGCTCCAGGACGTCCCGGATGTCGCGGGCGCCGTACTTCAGGGCGCCCGCCAGGTCGGCATGGCCCGGGCGGGGGCGGGTGACGGGTTCCAGGCGCCAGTCGCCGTCCGCAGCGGCCTGGGCGGCATCGTCCGGGGGCTCCGGCGCCATGGCCCGGCTCCAGTTCTCCCAGTCGCGGTTGGGAATCCACAGGGCGATGGGGCTGCCCAGGGTGCGGCCGTGGCGCACCCCGCCCACGATCCGCACCCGGTCCTGCTCGATCTTCATGCGGCCGCCCCGGCCATAACCCCGCTGGCGCCGGGCCAGGTCGCGGTCGATGTCGGCGGCCGTCAGGGGCAGCCCGTGGGGCACGCCTTCCAGGACGGCCACCAGGCCGGGTCCGTGGGATTCGCCGGCGGTCAACAGCCGCAGGGCCACCGGGTTCACGCTCCTTGCTCCGGAGATGACGCCCCCCGGCCCGTGCCGTCCCAGGCCCCCGCCGGAACGTCCCGGGCCCCGGGGGCACCCGGGTCGCCGGCGGCCAGGGCCGCCTGCAGGGCGGCCCGCATGGCGGCCAGGGGGGCGGGCCGGTTCGTCCAGAGTTCAAAGGCGGCGGCCCCCTGGTGCAGCAGCATGCCCAGGCCGCCGATGGCCCGGGCGCCGGCCGCCGCCGCCCGGGCCAGGAAGGGGGTGACGGCCGGCCGGTAGACCAGGTCGTAATACACCTGGCCGGGCAGGGGGCGGCAGGCAGCCGGCAGCGGGTCCACCCCCAGCTGGGGCGCCATGCCGGCGCTGGTGGCGTTGACCACCAGCAGGCAGCCGGCGGCCACCTCCGGCAGGGCCGGGTCGTCCAAGGAGAGGGCTTCCACGGGCGCTACCACGGGCGCCGGGTCCGGGGAAGGCCCGCAATCTTGGTCCCGGGCGCCGGCGGGCCCCCCCGGTTGCGGGGACCGGTCCGCGCCGCCGGACCCGGCCGGGCCCGGGATCCCGTGCCGGGGGTGGGGCCGGGCCGGAGGCCCGCCGGCCGCGCCCGGATCCATGGGTGGCTGCGCCAGCTCCCGGGCCAGCGCCCGGGCCCGAGCGGCCGTCCGGTTGGCGATCACCACGGCCATGCCGGCTTCCAGCAGGGCGAAGACCACGGCCCGGGCGGCACCGCCGGCTCCCAAAACCAGGGCCCGCCGGCCGGCCAGGCGGCCGGGGGGGAGGCCGTGCTCCTCCAGGTCCCGGAGGAACCCGGTCCCGTCGGTGTTGTACCCCACCAGCGCCCCGCCGTCCTCCCGCACCACGGTGTTGACGGCGCCGATGCGGCGAGCGGCGGGATCGATCCGGTCCAGCAGGGCGAGGGCGGCTTCCTTGTGGGGGATGGTGAGGTTGACCCCGGCCCACCGGGGATCGGCCCGCACCTGGGCCAGGGCGGCTTCCAGGTCCCCGGGGGGCACGTCCCAGGCCTGGTACGACCAGGGCAGGCCCGCCGCCCGGAAGGCGGCCGACTGCAGGGCGGGCGAGAGGCTGTGGCCGATGGGATGGCCCAGGACCGCCAGCCGCCGCGGCGGCGAGCCGGAGGAGGCCGGGGGGCGGCTCATGCCGGTTCATCCCCCACGGCCGGTGCCGGGGCCGGCAGGGAGGAGGGTGCCGCACCCGCCTCGCCCGCTTCTTGGGAAACCAAGCCTGCCCCCAGGGGCACCGGGCTTGCCGGCTGGGGCTCCGGGCCCCCCGGCAGGCCTTCCGGACCCTCCACGGGAGCGCCCAGCCGGCGGAGGTTGCTGAAGAAGCCAGGGTCCGACACGGCGGCGCTGGTGGCGCCAGCGATCACCGTCTCGCCGGCCGCCACCAGCCCGGCCACGGCCAGGGCCATGGCCATGCGGTGGTCTCCCCGGGAAGAGACCACGGCGCCCCGCAAGGGGGTGGGGCCGTGGATGTCCAGGCCGCCGGGGTGCTCGTCCACCCGGGCGCCCAGCCGCCGCAGTTCCTCGGCGATGGCCGTGAGGCGGTCGGTCTCCTTGACCCGCAGCTCCGCGGCGTCGCGGATGCGGGTGGTGCCCCGGGCCTGGGTGGCCAGCACCGCCAGGATGGGGATCTCGTCGATCAGCCGGGGGATCAGGTCGCCGCCCACGTCCACGGCCCGCAGCTCGGAGGTTTCGGCGGTGAGGTCCGCCACCGGCTCGCCCGGCCCGCCCGCCGTTGCGGAAGAACCGGCGGGCCCGCCGCCGGGCTGCAGCTCCCGCACGGCCTCCACCCGCACCCGGGCGCCCATGGCCTGCAGCACCTCCAGGAACCCCGTCCGGGTGGGGTTGACCCCCACTCCCTGCAGGGTGATCCGGCTACCCGGGCAAAGGAGGGCGGCGGCCAGGTAGAAGGCGGCCGCCGACGGGTCGCCGGGGATGGCCAGCCGCTCCGGGGCGGCCAGGACCTGGCCGCCGTCGACGGCCACCATCGGCCCGTCCCGCTCCACGGCGACGCCGAAGAGGGGCAGCAGTCGCTCGGTGTGATCGCGGGAGAGGGCGGGCTCGCGGACGCTGGTTCGTCCCGCGGCAAAGAGCCCGGCCAGCAGGATGGCACTCTTGACCTGGGCGCTGGCCACGGGGCTGTCGTGGTGGATGGCCCTGAGGCCCCCGCCCCGGATGGTCAGGGGGGCCCGGCGGCCGCCCTCCCGGCCGCTGATCCGGGCGCCCATGCGGCGCAGGGGCTCGACCACCCGGTCCATGGGCCGCCGGCACAGGGAGGCATCCCCGGTCAAGGTGGCGGTGAAGGGGCGGGATGCCAGCAGCCCCAGCAAGAGGCGCATGGTGGTGCCCGAGTTGCCCGCGTCCAGGGGAGCTGCGGGAGCCTGCCAGCCGGCGATGCCCGGCCCCTCCAGCACCACCTGGTGGGGCGCCGGACGCCGCACCGTGACCCCCAGGGCGGCAAGGCACGCCAGGGTCGAGGCAGCGTCCCGCCCCGGGGCGTAACGGTCCAGGACGACCCGGCCCCCGGCGGCGGCGGCCAGCAGGGCCGCCCGGTGGGCGATGGACTTGTCCCCCGGCACCGGCAGCGTACCGCGCAGGTCCCGGGCGGGCCGCACCCGTACCAGGCCGGAGTCCAGGGCGGGGTGGCCGGCGGCCGGTTGCGGGGCCGCCCCGGGGAGCCCGGCCGGTTGGGCGGCTGCGGCCGGGACAGGCGCGCCGGCGGGTCCGGGCGCCGCTCCGGGCAGGGCCCTTCCAGGCGCTCTGCCCGCCCGGTGGTGCCGGCCATCGGATTCAGGTTCAGGCGTCGGGCTGTGCATGGGCGTCACCCATCCTCGCTGGAGCCTGGCCGGGCGGTCTCCGCGGACGGCCCGGGCCGGTGCAGGATGGCCTCCCGGAAGCGGCGGGCCGCGTCCAGATAGCGGAAGAGGGGATCGCCCCCTTCGTCCCCCTGGGGCAGCGCGGTGAGGTCATCCCCTCCGGCGCCGGTCCCCCCGGCGCGGCCTTCCGGACCCGCCGGTCCTTCCCCGGGCCCGGCCGGGCTCACCGCCCGGGCCAGCCGGTCAAGTTCTTCCTTCAGAATCTCGAGCCACGGGGCCAGATGGACCCAGTTGGCGCGCAGCATGTCCCGCCCCAGCACGGGGTGGCCGCCGGCCACCCGGGTGGTGTCGCGAAAGCCGCCGGCCACCAGGCCGGCCAGGTGGGGGAGGCTTCCCGCGCCCCGGCGGGCGGTGCCTGCCAGGGCGGCGGCCACCAGCAGGGGCAGGTGGCTGGCCAGGGCCACGTGCCGGTCGTGATCGACGGGATCCATCAGGAGGACCCGGGCACCGGCGGCCTCCAGCAGCGGGATCCAGGGCCGGGCCGCCTCGTCGCCCCAGGGGGCGGCGGGGGTGAGGACCCAGGTGCACCCCCGGAAGAGCCCGGGATCGGCCGCGGCGGCGCCCCACCGCTCGGTGCCGGCCATGGGATGGCCGCCCACAAAAGCCACCTGGGCGGGCACGTGCTGCCGGGCGGCGGCCACCACCGGCCCCTTGACGCTGCCGGTGTCGGTGAGCAGCACCCCCGGCCGCAGGAAGGGCCGGGCCTGCTCCAGCACCGCCGGCATGGCGCCCAGGGGCACGGCCAGCACGACGGCATCGGCCTCCCTGAGCAGGTCCAACCCGGCGGACGAACCGGCGTCGACCCACCCGGCCGCCAGGGCGTGGTCCAGGGCGGCCGGATCCCGGTCGAACCCCAGCACCCTGCCCACCAGGGGGCGGGCGGCGGCGGCCAGGGAGCCGCCGATCTGGCCCAGGCCGACCACAGCCAAAACGCGCCCCCGCCAGCGCTCCAGCCGGTCGCCGCCCGGACGGCCGCCCGGCTCGGAGGCCGCGACGGGCCCGTCCCCTCGCGGCCCTGGCAACGGATCAGGAAGCCTCCGGGATTCGAAGGCGGGGTCGCAGGCCGGGCCGGGGGCCTCGGGGCACACCGGTCAGTTGCCCCCACCGGCGGCGGCCCGCCTCGGGGAGGGTGCCGCCCCCCCCGCCGCCGGCCCGACGGGTACGTCCGGCTCGCCGGGGCGGGGAAGGCCGGGTTGGCCGTCGCCCCGGCCTTCGCGGCCGGCGCCCGCCCGTCCTTCCCGGCCTGCCCCGGTGACGGTCCCGTCACGGGCCGCCTGCCGGCCGGGTTCGTCCCCGTGGCGGAACAGCCGGCGGCCGAGGGCCCGGGCCACGGCTTCGACCTCTTCCACCAGCTGCTGGAACTGGGCGAAGTCCAGGCTCTGGTTGCCGTCGGACAGGGCCTGGTCGGGCCGCGGGTGCACCTCCACGATCAGCCCGTCGGCCCCCACGGCCACGGCCGCCCGGGCCAGGGGGATCACGTACTCCCGGTGACCGGTGCCGTGGCTGGGATCGACGATCACCGGCAGGTGGGTCAGGCTCTTGGCCACGGCCACGGCGTTGAGGTCCAGGGTGTTGCGGGTCGACGTCTCGAAGGTGCGGATGCCGCGCTCGCAGAGGATCACGTGGGGATTGCCCTCGGCCAGGATGTACTCCGCGGCCAGCAGCCACTCTTCCACCGTGGCCATGAAGCCCCGCTTGAGGAGCACCGGCTTGCGGGTCCGGCCCACCGCCTGCAGCAAGGGGAAGTTCTGCATGTTGCGGGCGCCGATCTGAAGGACGTCGGCGTAGGCAGCCACCTGCTCCACCTGCTCGGGGGCCATCACCTCGGTCACCACGGGCAGGCCCGTCACCTGCCGGGCCAGCGCCAGCAGCCGCAGGCCCTCCTGGCCAAGACCCTGAAAGCTGTAGGGGGAGGTGCGGGGCTTGAAGGCACCGCCGCGCAGGGCTGCGCCCCCCGCCCGCCGGAGGAACCCGGCGATCTCCAGCAGCCCGGCCTCGCTCTCCACGGAACACGGCCCGGCGATGATGGGGATGGCATCGCCGCCGAAGGGCACGCCGCCCGCCGCCACCACCGTCGGCTCGGGCCGGAACTCGCGGCTGGCCAGCTTGTAGGGCCGGCTGACGGTGACCACCCTCTCCACCCCCCGCAGGGTCTCCACCTGCTGGCCGTCCAGAGCGCGGGGATTGCCGTGGCCGTGGATCACCACCCGCTCGTCGCCCTGGGCCACGTAGGGCCGCAGCCCCGCCTGGCGGAGGCGCTCCTTGACCTGCTCGACGTCGTCGGGTGTGGCGTGGGGATGCATGATAACGATCACCCTCGATTCCCTCCCGCCAGGGCCTGGGCGACGGCCAGGCCGTCCAGGCCGTCCAGGACTCCGCCGGGTTGCCAGGTGGCCAGGTCGGGCCGCAGGCAGCGGGCCTGGCCCAGGTAGACGTGCCGGATCTCCCGGGGCGACCGGTCGGTGTTCACCAGCACCAGGGCCCGGATGCAGCGGGGCAGGTCATCGTCCACCGGCGGCGCCATGGCGTCCAGCAGCGGGACGTGGGTCCAGCCCAGCTCCCGCACCGCGGAAGCGGGGAAGGCACGGTCCAGGTCCCGGGTCACCGTGAAGAACACCGCAACAATATCATCGACTGAAGCTTCATTCATCGCAACCATGGCCTGCAAGAGCTCGCGGGTCGCCCGGCGGATCGCCTCGGGACTGTTGTCCTCGGCGACTACGGCACCCCGTATCCCGCGCACCATCCTTCCCTCCTTGCCCGGCCCCTGCGCAGCGAGGACAGAAAGGAAAAAGCCACCGAAGGGTGGCGGGAGGAATCCGCCCCTACCGTCCTGCCGTTCTACGCAGCGGCTGCCGATGGATTTGAAAAGGAGTCGGGAACCGGCCGCGTCTTACCGTGAAGCCTACCGTCCTGCACCGGCTGCGGCCGGTTGTTATTCGCGAATTATACAAGGCGCCCGGGCGTCCGGCAAGACCTCGCAATCACTCAGCCAAAATGTAACCGAAGGGGTCCCGGATCACTCACGGAGAAATCTTACCGAAGGGACGTGCTGTGCCGATGTCACTCGCCAGCCGCCGCGAGTATCTCGCCACCATGCGAGAACGGTACTGGGCGGCCCGAACCCGCCGGGAACGCACCGAGATCCTGAACGAAGTCCAGCAAGTCTGTGGTTACCACCGCAAGTACACGATCCGGGTCCTCCGACAGGCCACGCCGCCGGCCCCGGCCAAGCGCCGTCGCAAGCGGGCCCTGCGCTACCTCGAGGCCTTGCCGGTCATCGCACGGATCTGGGAAGCACTGGACTACCCTTGCGCCGAACGGCTTCACCCGGTGCTCTTGCCCATGGCCGAGCACCTGGCCGCCCACGGGGAAGTCGTCCTCACAGACGCCGTGCGCGAGGCCCTCCGGAAGATCAGCCGGGCCACCCTGGCCCGCCGCCTCGCTGCGATGCCCTCGCCCAAGCCGCGCCGCCGGCTTCCTCGTCCGCGACCGGGGCTGCTGCAAAGCCAGATCCCCATGGCCACCTACGACTGGGACGAAGCCCGCCCCGGGGCCTTGGAGGTCGATCTGGTTGAACACAACGGCGGCTCGACCGCCGGCCAGTACGCGTACACCCTCAGCATGGTCGACATCGTGACGGGCTGGAGCCGCCGCCGCGCCTTGCTCGGCCGAAGCCAGCGCGCCGTCCACGAAGCCATCCAGGACCTGATCGCCCAATGGCCCTATCCCGTCTGGGGGCCTGCACACCGACAACGGTGCCGAGTTCGTCAACCATCACCTGCAGCGGTACGCCAAGGTACACCACCTGACGTTCACCCGCAGCCGCCCCTATCGCAAGAACGACAACGCCCACGTCGAGCAGCGCAACCGCCAGCTGGTCCGGGAGATCGTCGGCTACGCCCGCTACGACCGCCCCGAGCAAGTCGAACAGCTCAACCGGCTCTACGCCCGCTTGGACCTCTACGCCAACCTGTTCCTCCCAACCCGGAAGCTCAAGAACAAGGTCCGGGACGGCGCCCGGGTGCGCAAATCCTACGACGCCGCCCGGCCCCCGCTGGATCGCATCCTCGAGCGCGACGTGCTCTCGCCCGAGGAACGGGCGCGCTGGCTGGCCCTACGGCAGTCCCTCAACCCGCTGCAACTCCATCGGGAGTTGGATGAGCTCATCGCGGGCCTGCAGCATCCCCCGGAAACGGCCATGTCCGCCGATTGAGGCGTTCGGTGACATTCTTACGTGAGTGATCAGGACCCGTTGGGTAACATTTTTAGCTGAGTTGACACGGACCTTGTAGCGCTGGCCGCCAGGCCGGCGGGTTGCCGAGGCCCGCGGGTTGCCAGGGTCCGCGGAGCAGGTAGCGGGTGCCGCCGCCGGATCCGCCGGACCGCCGCCGGTCACGGCAGACCCGCCGGTCACGCCGGACCGCTGCGGGGCGCCACGTCAGGCACGGCCCGGTGGGCCAGGCCCACGGCCACGTCGTCCAGGTGCACCAGGCCGACCCCCACGAAGACGGCACAGGCCAGGTGCTCCCCCAGCCGGGCGATGGCCACCTTGCCGCCCACGTTGAAACCCAGCGCCCGGCCCGCCAGCTGGGCCAGCGCTTCCCTGGCCGCCCCGGCCACCGCCCCCTCGTGGGGGTGGATGGGTGCGATGACGCCCTCGCGCCGGGCGGCGACGATGGCCCTCTGCACCATGCTGCCGATGGACTCCACGTACGGTCCGCCGAAGTCCACCGCCACGCCCCGGATGCCCTGGCGCAGGAGCTCGTCCTTGATCCGGCCCTCGTCGCTGCGGGTAGCCGAGGTGGCCAGCCGCAGGGCGGCCCGCGCCACCGCCAGGTTGGGACCTTCCGCTTGGGTCATGGCCTGATCATCCTTCCGGGTGCGTTCCCTGCCGGTTGTGCATCCCCTGCCGGTTTCGTCCCGCCTATGCCTTCGGCCGGCCCGGCGAGCTTCCCTGTCGGGCCGGGTCCTCTCCCTTGGGAGAGGAGGCCGGTCCGGCCACCAGCCGCCAGCGGGCTCCCGCCTGGACCGGGTAGAGCTGCACCGCCCACCAGCCCAGCCGCCCCAGGTCGCGGGCGACCCGGCGGGCCGCGCCGCCGTCGCCCGCTCCCGCAGGAGCCAGCCACAGGGCCCAAACGGGCCAGGCCACGTGCCAGGCCGGCCAGGCGGGGGGGCTTCCCGGCCCGCCGGGGTCCCAGCCCAGCTGCCGCAGCGCGGCCTCCAGCCGCTCGCCGGCCGTTGCCACCGCCGGCGGGACCAGCCCCTGGTCCCGGACGAACCGGCCCAGGGCTGCAGCCTCCCGCAGCAAGGCGCCCAGGACCCGGTCGGGATCGCCGGCGGCAGCTGCGGGCCGGCCGCCGCCCCCCGCCGGGTCCGTCTCCGGCCCCGGTGCTCCCCCCGTGGGGCGGCGGGGGCGCGGGTCGGTGGGAAGGTCGGCAGGTAGCCGGCGGCGCCAGCCCGCCAGCCAGCGGGCTTCCCGCTCCAGCACCCGGACCAGGACGGGGTCGGGGCCCTGGGACCAGCGGGCAGCCCAGCACCACTCCGGCGGCGGCGGCAGCTCCGGCCAGGTATCATCCGGCCGGGAAGTCGCCGCGGGAAGGGGGCCGGCCAGCAGCAAGCCCCGGCTCAGGGGTTCAAGCCAGCCGGCGGGCAGGGCGGCAAAGGCCCGAGCCCGTCCGGCCGCCAGGGGCGACGGCCAGCCCCCCTCGTCTCCCGGAGGGGGTCCGGAGGGGGCGCCGGTCCCGGCCCCTTCCGGGGGGTGTCCCGCCGGGCCGCCCGTGCCCGCGCCCCCGGCCGGCCCGCTTCCGGCCACCCGGCCTCCTGGCCTTCCCCCTGCGTCCCCGGCGACCGGGGCCGGGCCGGGCGGGCCCAGACCCGCGACGGAGCCCAGGTCCGGCGGCGGACCGGCCCAGCGCAGCCCGCCCAGGGCCATGGCCACCGCCCGTGGCCAGGCACCCAGGGCCAGCGCCGCCTCCCGGGCCAGGGCCAGGACGGAGGGCGGGGGGCCGGGGCGAAGGGCTGCGGCCTCCAGCAGCCGGCCCATTCGCTCCCGCAGCGGATCCCTAGGAAGGAGCGGGCCCTTACTCGGTTCGGGATCCGCCCCACGGGCGGTGCCGGGGCGGCGGCAGGGGCGGGTTGCCACCGCCAGGCCGAGACCTAGAGGCGGAGGGCCGGGCAGGTCCGCAGGGACCGCGGCCCGCCCTCCTGCCAGCCAGAGGGGTAAGGCCCCCAGCACGTGACCGCCCAGGAGGATGGCGCCGGGCACCCGGGGTACGGCCGTCATGTCCGGGCCGGGGGCAGGCGGGTTCCCCTGGCGGCCGGGCCTGTTCGTCCCACCAGAGTAACGGCCGGCGTCCGGTCCGCAGCTCACGGCCGTGGGCCCCCTAGCTCAGGTTGAGAAGCGCGCGGGCTACGGAAAAGTAGATGAAGAGTCCCGTCCCGTCCACCAGGGTGCTGATGAAGGGACCCGACACCACCGCCGGGTCGACCCGCAGGCGATGGAGCAAAAGGGGCAGCACCGCCGACACCATGGACGCCCAGACCACGATGAACAGGGCCGTCACTGCCACCACGGGACCCAGCTGGTGGCCCACGCCCAGCATGTAGGCACGGATCAGGGCAGCGGCGGCCATCACCGCGCCCAGCAGCGCCCCCGTGGCCACTTCCCGGGCCAGGACGCGCAGCATGTCCCGGAAGGTGACCTCGCCCACCGCCAGGGCCCGGACCAGGGTCGCCACCGTCTGGCTGCCCGTGTTGCCGCCCGTGCCGATCAGCAGCGGGATGAAGAAGGTCAGCCCGACCACCTGGGCCAGCAGGCCCTCGAAGTGGTGCAGGACGGTGCTGGTGTAGGCGCCGGCGATGAACAGGGTCAGCAGCCACCCCACCCGCTTGCGGAACAGCATGGGTACGGGGGTCTTGAAGTAGGACTCGGCCAGGGGCACGCTGCCGCCCAGCCGCTGGATGTCTTCCGTCGCCTCGCGGTGGATCACGTCGACGATGTCGTCGATGGTGATGATGCCCAGCAGGCGATGCTGGTCGTCGACCACCGGCAGGGCCACGAAGTCGTAGTCGGTCAGGAGGCGTGCCGCTTCTTCCCGGTCCGCCGTGGCCCGGACGGTGATCACGTCCGCCCGCCCCACGCTGGTCAGCGGCGCGTGGGGATCGGCCAGGATCAGCTCCCGGAGGGATGCCACCCGTACCAGCCGGCCGCGGGCGTCCACCACGTAGACGTAGGAGACCACCTCGGCGTCGTGGCCCACCTTGCGCACGTGGTCCAACGCCTGCTGGACGGTCCAGCCTTCCCGGGCGGCGATGTACTCGATGGTAGCCAGGCTGCCTGCCGTGTTCTCCGGGAAGGTCATCAGGGTGTCGATGCGCTCGCGGTAGGCGGGCGGCAGCCAAGCCTTGAGCCGGGCCGCCTGCAGCGGGTGGAGGGCGAGCAGCAGGTCGACCACCGTGTCGCTGGACATTCCCTGCAGCAAGGCGGCGGCCCGGGGCTCGTCCAGGTGATCGAGGATGCGGTACTGGGTTTCGGGTTCCAGGTATTCCAGGGTCTCGGCGGCCAGGGGCACGGGCATGCTCCGGACCAGGCGCAGGCGGTCCTGGGGCTCCATGTGGGCCAGGACCTGGGCCCGGTCGAAGGGCTGCAGGCGGGCCAGCCGTTCCAGGGCGCCCTGCTCGTCCTGGCCGTGAAGGATGTCGGTGATGTCGCGAGCCCACTCGGCGGCCTGCACGGCGGGATCCCCCTTTTGGGCCGCTGGCCCAGTGTGGTGCCCGTGGTCCCGATGCCTTGCCCATTATAGTGCGGGCCGGGGAGGTGGCGGAAGACGCCGCTTCCGGCCGAAAAGCGGCTTACACCTGCCAGGAACGGGCGGGAAAACGCCGTAGTACCGTTGCAGCCGGGCCGGCCCGCAGCCCCGTGCCGGGGCTGGTCCGCTGCAGCCGGGCTGATCCGCTCCAGCCGGGCCGCAGCCCCCTTCCCGAGCGGCTCCGGTTCTGCCGCAACCGGCCTGCCCGGCCGGCCCGGCGCCGAGGAGGTGTGGGAGTGAGGGAGCGACCCCGCGTCTTCGTCACCCGGCAGGTGCCTGAGGGCGCCCTGGCGCCCCTCGAAGGCTGGGCCGAGGTGGAGGTGTGGCCCGAGTTCCTCCCGCCGCCGCGGGCCGAGCTGGCCCGCCGCCTGGCCGTGGCCGACGGGGTCATCACCATGATCACCGACCGCATCGACGACGGGCTGCTGGCCGGAGCGCCCCGGCTGCGGGTGGTCAGCAACTGCGCCGTGGGCTACGACAACGTGGACGTCCAGGCAGCGCAGCGGCGGGGCATCCTGGTGACCCACACGCCGGGGGTCCTGACGGAGGCCACCGCCGACCTGGCCATGGCCCTGATCCTGGCCTGCGCCCGGCGCCTGCCCCAGGCGGAGGCGGACCTGCGGGCCGGCCGCTGGACCACCTGGCACCCCCTGCAGTGGCTCGGCCTCGAGCTGGACGGGGCCACCCTGGGCATCGTCGGCCTGGGGCGCATCGGCCGGGCCGTGGCCCGCCGCGCCCGGGCCTTCGGCATGCAGGTCCTGTATTCCAGCCGCCGGCGCCATCCGGACGCGGAGGAGGAGCTGGGCGTCGCCTATGCCGACCTGGACTCCCTCCTGGCCCGCTCCGACATCGTCACCCTCCACGTGCCCCTCACCCCGGAAACCCGCCACCTGCTGGACGGGCGGCGGCTGGCCCGGATGAAACCCGGAGCCATCCTGATCAACACCGCCCGGGGCGGCGTGGTGGACGAACAGGCCCTGGTCGAGGCGCTGCGCCAGGGGCACCTGGCCATGGCGGGCCTGGACGTGTACGGCCAGGAGCCGGTTCCACCCCATCACCCGCTGCTGCAGCTGCCCAACGTGATCGCCCTGCCCCACATCGGCAGCGCCACCCGGCGCACCCGCTGGCGCATGGCCCGGCTGGCGGCGGAGAACTGCGCCGCCGTGCTGCGGGGGCTGCGGCCGCCCCACCCGGTGCCGGAGATGGCGTAGGTGTGCGGCGCCTTGCTCGGCCTGAGCTGCCGCGCCCCGCGCCCTGCGGCAGCGGTGGCCGGCCCGGCCGCCCGGAGGCCGTGGCCGGCCGGGGATCCTGATGGCGGCGGCATCGGGAGGGCGGCCAGGGGGTCCAGTCCAGGGGGTCCAGTATGGTCCAGTATAGTGGGGGCGGGCGGTGCGGGCGCGGTGCCCGCGAACGCGCCGCCCGGCCAGGGCCACACCTGCAGCCGGGGCCCCGGAGACCTCGGGCCCCGGAGGGTGGGAAGGAGGCCGGAGATGGGCGGAGTCCTCGACATCCTGATCCTGATCGGCAAGGTGCTGATCAGCGTCACGACCATTGCCCTGGGCATCTCCTGGGGGGTGCGGGGGGAGATGCGCACGGCGCTGGCGGTCTGCGCCGTGTTGCTGGCCGTAGGGATCTTCTGGACCAACTTTGCGGGTCTTCTCATCCCGACGATCCTGCTGGCCTACATGGCCGGCGTCCTGATGGAGCGCGGCTGGCACCGGGCCGCGCGCCAGCGGCGGCAGGACCAGGAGGACGGCTCCGCCGCAGGCTAGCAGGCCGGAGCCCGCAGGAGACGGGCGGCCCGGCCCGCGCGGTGAGCAAGGCCTGTGGGGCCGGACCGGGGTGGCCGGGCGGTTTGGCCCTGCAACCGGCCGCAACCGGCCGCCGCGCGGCCCGGCGGGGAAGGGCGCGCCGCGCGGGTGACCGGCGCGCGTGCAACGGAGGGAGCGGCCCTGGCGCACCGGGCAGGCATGCTCTGGCGCATTGCCACCTTCAACATCCGCCACGGGCGGGGACTGGACGGCCGGGTCGACCTGGAGGGCATCCGGCGCGTGCTGGAGCGGGCCAGCCCGCACTGGGCCGGCCTGCAGGAGGTGGACGGCGGCCGCCGCCGCAGCGGCCGAGTGCACCAGGCCCGGTGGCTGGGCATGGCCCTGGGCCGCGCCTGGTTCTTCCACCCCACCCTGCACCGGGGCGGCGCCTACGGCCTGTGCTGGCTCGGACCGCCGGTCCCCCCGGCGGGGAGTGGGGTGGTGGCCGTGGAGGCCCAGCCCCTGCCTTCCCGCTGGGAACCCCGGGCCTGCCTGTGGCTGCGGGTGTCCGGCTTCGGTCCCCAGGACGAACCGGCCTGGCTGGGGGTGACCCATCTGGGGCTCGGCGCGGCGGAGCGCCGGGCGCAAGCCCGCGCCCTGGCCGAGCAGGCGGCCCGGCTGCGGCAGGAGGGGCCGGTTGTCCTGGTGGGGGACTTCAACGCGCCGGCGGAGGCACCGGAACTGGCGCCCCTGCGGGCCGTTCTGGCCAGTGCCGCGGCGGCCCGGGCGCAGGCGCCGGCGACCTACCCGGCCACCGGTGGTGCGGGAGGCGAGCCCTGCTGGGTCGTGGCGGCGGGCGGCGGGAGCTCAAGGGGTGCCGGAGGCTCCGGGGGCGGGCCGCGCCGGGGGGACCGTGAGGGGGCGCCACAGTCCGGGCCGGCCATCGACCTGATCTGGGTGGCCGGCCTGCGCGTGGTGGAGCTGCAGGTCCTGGACCACGGGGCCTCCGACCACCGGCTGGTCCAGGCGGTGCTGGGATGCCTGTGAGGGCCGGCGGCGGGCCGGTACAGGAGGATCGTTCCTTTTCCCGGCGGAAGATTTGAAGGATAAAGGGGTCTGGGATTCGGTGGGGGTCCGGGATCCGGTGCCGCCCCCCGAGGGTGCGGCATGCAGGCCCGGGCCCGGGGCCGGGCAGGGAGGTGGGGGCGATGGAAAAGGCGCCGGAAAGGAACCCGGCGGGACCGGCCGGACATCCGGACCCGGCTGCAGGGGACGGCGCTCCGCGCGCCGGGGAAGCCAGCGACGGGGTCGCCGGCGGAGGGCCAGGGGGGCCTGCGCCGGGGGTGGCACCGGCTGTCGCGCCCGGGGCCCCGCAGGCCGCCGTGCCGGCAGTGCCGCAGGCCGCTTCGCCGGCGGTACCGCAGCCTGGCGTACCCGTGGCCGCGCAGGCCGCCGCGCCGGCGGGCCAGGGCCAGGAGGCGGGTGCCGGGCGGGACCTGCAGCTGGTGGTGGTCACCGGGCTGTCCGGCGCGGGCAAGACCCAGGCCATCCACGCCCTGGAGGATCTCGGCTTCTTCTGCGTCGACAACCTGCCCCCCGCTCTGCTGGCGCCCTTCGCCGCCCTCTGCCGCCAGCCCGACAGCCCCGTGCGGCGGGTGGCGGTGGTGATGGACGTGCGCGGCGGGGACTGGTTCGACCAGGCGGTGGAGGCGCTGCAGGAGCTGGACCAGGCCGGCGTGTTCTACCGGATCGTGTTCCTGGAGGCCTCCGACGAGGCGCTGGTCAAGCGGTTCAAGGAGACGCGGCGGCGCCATCCCCTGGCCCCCCAGGGCCGGCTGCTGGAGGGGATCCGGGCGGAGCGGCAGCGGCTGGGCGCCCTGCGCGGCCGCGCCCACGTGATCCTCGATACCAGCGAACTCTCGCCGCGGCAGCTGCGGGAGCGCATCGCCCAGCTGTGGGGCGGGCCGGAGACGCCGCGCCTGATTGCCCACGTGGTGAGCTTCGGCTTTCGCTACGGGCTGCCGGCCGACGCGGACCTGGTGTTCGACGTCCGCTTCCTGCCCAACCCCCACTACGTGCCCGACCTGCAGCCCCTGACGGGCCTGGACGACCGGGTGCGGGATTACGTGCTGCGCTGGCCCAGCGCGCGCCGGCTGCTGGAGCAACTGCAGGACCTGCTGGATTTCCTGCTGCCCCAGTACATCAACGAGGGCAAGACCCAGCTGACCGTGGCCGTGGGCTGCACCGGCGGCCAGCACCGCTCGGTGGTGATCGCCGAGGCGCTGGCGGCCCACCTGCGCAACCAGGGGCACCGGGTGCTGGTCGAACACCGCGACGTGGAGCGCTCCCTGGCGGAGCGGGCCCAGGGGAAGCGAGGGTGACGGATGAAGCTGGCATACTGGCTCTTGCCGGGCCTGCGGATCAAGCGATGGCTGGTGGTGTTCGCCGCGGGCCTCTACCTGGTGGCCCTGGGCGGCGCCATGGCCGCCGGGGCCGACCTGTGGGCGGCCGCCGAGGGGTGGCTGCGCCGCCAGGTGCTGGCGGCCACGGGCCGGTTCGTCCCCGAACCCTGGCCGGGGGTCGCGGTGATGGCGTTGGGGGCCTTGCTGGCCGTGGGGGCCACCTACCGCGTGCTGCGGGTGGTGGCGGAACTGCTCACTCCGGCCGGCGGAGCCAACGGCGCCGCCATGGACCGGCTGGTGCTGCGCCGGCGCCTGGACCGGGGGCCGCGGGTGGTGGCCATCGGCGGCGGGACGGGGCTGTCGGTGCTCCTGCGCGGCCTCAAGGAGTACACCGGCAACGTGACGGCCATCGTCACCGTGGCCGACGACGGCGGCAGCTCGGGCCGCCTGCGCGGCGAGCTGGGGATCCTGCCGCCCGGCGACATCCGCAACTGCCTGGTGGCCCTGGCCGACGCCGAACCGCTGATGGCCCAGCTCTTCCAGCACCGCTTCACCCAGGGCACCCTGGCAGGCCACAGCCTGGGCAACCTTTTCATCGGCGCCCTGGCGGAACTGCTGGGCGACTTCGAGCAGGCGGTGTACGAGTCCAGCAAGGTGCTGGCGGTGCGGGGGCAGGTGCTGCCGTCGACGCTGACGCCCGTGACGCTGGTGGCCCGCATGGCCGACGGCCGGATCGTCCGGGGGGAGTCGGCCATCGCCGCCGATGCGGCGCCCATCGACAAGGTGTGGCTGGAGCCCTCGGGGGTCGAGCCGCCGCCGGCGGCCGTGGAAGCCATCGAGTCGGCCGACCTGGTGGTGCTCGGCCCGGGGAGCCTGTACACCAGCATCCTGCCCAACCTGCTGATTCCCGGCATCCGCGACGCCCTGCGCCGCTCCCGGGCGGTCAAGGTGCTGGTGGTGAACGCCATGACCCAGCCCGGGGAGACCACGGGTTACACCGCCGCCGACCACGCCCGGGCGCTGATCGACGCCGTGGGCCCAGGGCTTTTCCACCACGTGCTGGTCAACGTCCAGCAGCCGCCGGCTGCGCTCCTCCAGCGCTACCGCCAGCAGGGGCAGGACGTGGTGCGCCTGGACCGGGAGCGGCTGCGCCAGATGGGCCTGCAGGTGCATGCGGCGCGCCTGCTGGCGGGGGACGACCTGGTCCGGCACGACCCCCAGCGGCTGGCCCGCGCCCTGCTGCGGGTGCTGCTGGCTGCCCGCCCGCGGGTGAACCCGCGCCGCCGGCTGGACTTCTTCCTTTTGGGCGAGCGCCTGTGGCGCGAGGAGACCGGGGCGGACGAACCGGCCCGCGTGGCGCGGGACGCCTGAAGGCGGCCCGCGGGGCGCGGGGCGCCGGCAGCCGGACCGCGGGTGCGGGACCCCGGCAGCCGGCCCGCGGGGCGCGGGGCGGGCCAAGCCGGCCTGCCGCGACCGCCGCTTGCGGTTCCGCCCGCTGGCGGCGCTTCCCGGATGGGGTTCTGGACCCCGGCGGCCCGGGTGCTCGACCCCGGCCCGCCGGGCTGGAGGGATGCCGTTGATCCGGGACACTTTCTCGGGCCAGGTCAAGGACGAGCTGGCCCGGCTCTGGCCGGCCGACGGCGCGGCCCTGGCCTGGGAGCTGGCCGGCCTGTGCCTGGGGTGCGGGATGCCGGTGGAGGGGAAGGGCTGGCGCTGGCGTACGGAAAGCGCCGCCACGGCGCGCCTCCTGGTTCGCCTGGTGCGGGCCCGCTACGGGGTGACGCCGCGGCTGGTGGTCGACCGGCGGGGCAAGCTGGGCCGGGGCAACGTCTACGAGCTCTGGCTGGACGAACCGCCCGAGCCCGCCGGGGCCGGCGGCTCGGGCCTGGTGCTGGCCGGCCTTCCCGATCCGGGCGCCGGGGAACAGCCGCGGCGCCGCCAGGACCGGGAGGCGTTCCTGCGGGGCCTCTTCCTGGGGGCAGGCAGCGTCAGCGGGCCCGGGCACGGGTATCACGCCGAGGTGGTGGTCCCGGGGGCGGCCGCCGCGCGGCGGGTGGCTGCCGAACTGCGCCGCTGGGGCTTGCGGCCCGGCCGTGCCCGGCGCCGGGGCCGGGTGGGGCTCTATCTCAAGGAGGCCGACCAGATCGCCGAGTTCCTGGGGCGCCTGGGAGCCCACCAGGCGGTCCTGGCCCTGGAGAACCACCGGGTGGTCAAGGGCATGCGCAATCAGGTCAACCGCCTGGTCAACGCCGAGACGGCCAACCTGCGCAAGGCCGTGGACGCCGGGTTGCGGCAGGTGGCGGCCATCCGCCGGCTGGTCGAGGCGGTGGGATGGGAAGGTCTGCCCCCATCGCTGCGGGAGGTGGCCCGGGTCCGGATCGAGCACCCGTCGGCCAGCCTGCGGGACCTGGGCCAGTTGCTGGATCCGCCCCTGAGCAAGTCCGCCGTGGGGCACCGCATCCGCCGGCTCCAGGCGCTGGCGGCCCGGTACCAGGAAGGGTAAAATGAATCATGTCCCGCGTGTTGACGGAATCTCCTGCCCCGGGGAGCGCCGCAGGCGCCGCGGGTGCGCCGGGGGAAGATGCATGGCAGGCGAAGGGCAAGCATCGGTGACCGTCGCGGCGGGGGCGGTCTTCGAACCGATCCGCAACGACCTGGCCGCGGTCGAGGTGGCGATCCGGCGGGCCCTGGACGGTCCTGATCCCCACATCGTCGAACTGGCCACCTACCTGCAGCGTGGCGGCGGCAAGCGGTTGCGCCCCGCCCTGGTCCTCCTGGCCGCACGCAACTTCCAATACGATCGCGAGCGGCTGCTGCCGGTGGCGGCGGCGGTGGAACTGATCCACATGGCGACCCTGGTCCACGACGACATCGTGGACGGCGCCACCGCCCGCCGGGGGCTGCCCACGGTCAACGTGCGGTGGGGTACCGGGACGGCGGTGCTGACGGGCGACTTTCTGTTCGCCCGGGCCTTCTCCCTGCTGGCCGCCGACGGCGACAACCGCGTGGTGCAGGTCATGGCCGAGGCGGTCTACGAGATGTCCACGGGCGAGATCGAGCAGCAGGCCCAGCTCTTCGACCCCAGCACCGGGGAGGAGGGCTACTACCGCCGGATCTACAAGAAGACCGCCCACTTCATCAGCCACTGCTGCCTGATGGGCGGCCTGATGGGCGGCGCCACCGAGCAGCAGGCGGAGGCCCTGCGGCGCTACGGTTACGGCATCGGCATGGGCTTCCAGGTCATCGACGACATCCTGGATTTGACGGGCAGCCCCGAGCAGCTGGGCAAGCCCCGGGGAACGGACCTGCGCAGCGGCGTCCTCACCCTGCCCGTCCTGTTCGCGCTGGCCCGGGATCCCCAGCCCTGGCTGCTGGAGCGCCTGGAAGCCCGGCAGGTGGACGATGCCACGGTGGAGCGGGTGACCGGCTGGGTGGAGGCGGTGGGCGGGCTGGAATATGCCCGCCGCCGGGCGGAGCAGTTTGTCGGTGATGCGCTGGAAGCCCTGGATGAGCTGGCCGGTGCGCCGATGGAGCCCAATCTGAGGGCCCTGGCCCGGTTCATCCTGGATCGGAAGCACTAGGCGTCGCGGGACGAACCGGTGCCGCCGGCGGCCGGAGGCCGGGCAGGGGGCGGCGCCGCCCGGGGCCGGGTGCCCGGGTGGGCCGGAGGGGCCGGTTGGCGGCAACCGTCGCCGCGATCGGGAACCCAAGGGAGGCGGGCATGGCGGTCAGGCCAGGGGATGGGGAGCCCAGGCTGTCCGGCCGGGCGCCAGCGGCGGGCAAAAAGGCGGGGGCCGAACCGGAGCCGGCGGTCGTCCCGGACCAGGAGACCGGCGGCGCCCCCGCCCGCGTGCCCGACGTGGCCATCCGCCGGCTTCCCGTCTACCTGCGGGCCCTCGAGGAATTACGGGCCGAGGACCACGAGATCGTCTCCTCCGCCGACCTGGCTGCCCGTACCGGTTATTCTTCCGAGCAGATCCGCAAGGACCTGGCGTACTTCGGTGCCTTCGGCACCCGGGGCGTGGGCTACCGCATCGATGTGCTGGTGGACCGGCTGCGGCATATCCTGGGCTTGGACAGGGAAGTGCCCATCGCCCTGGTGGGGGCCGGGCACCTGGGTACGGCGCTGGCGCGGTACAACCGCACCCGCCACCGGGACGTCCGGATCGTCGCCATCTTCGACAGCGACCCGGCCCGCATCGGCGAGCGCATCGAAGGCCTGGAGATCCAGCCGGCCGACGCCATGGAGGCGGTGATCCGCCGCCTGGGGATCCGGCTGGCGGTGATCGCCGTTCCGGCGGGGGCGGCCCAGGCCGTGGCCCGGCGGCTGGTGGCCGCCGGCGTCGAGGCGATCCTCAACTTCGCCCCGGTGACCCTCCAGGTGCCACCGGGGGTGGTGGTGCAGAACATCGACCTGACGCTGGAGCTGCAGAGCCTGGCGTACTACATCCGGCCCGAGCCGGCCACGGGGTAGCCGCCGGCCCGGCGCCGGGTCGAACCAGGGGGCGGTCGGGATCCGCCTGCCGGCCGCCGGCCCGCAAGCCGCGCCCTGGGGCGGAGGGTCCGGTGCCGGGGTCCGGGGGGCCGGCTTCCCGTGCCCGTGCTCGCCTGGGGACGGGGCCGGGGACACGGGGCCGGCCACGGTGGATCCGGCCGGGGTGAGAGCCTGCTGCCGCGCGGGAGCCGTTGCCGGCCGGGCGCGGCAGTCCCGGGAGGGAGGCCTGAGGTGCCGCTGCCCGCGTTCCTCTTCACCATGACCTGGGTCGACTGGCTGATCTCCCTGGTGGACATCGCCCTGGTCGCCTACCTGTTCTACCGGTTCTTCCTCTTGATCCGCGGGACGCGGGCCGTTCCCATCCTGAGCGGCATCCTGGTGCTGGTGGTCTTCACCAGCATCAGCGGCTGGCTGCGCCTGGACACCATCCACTGGCTGCTGCGGCAAGCCCAGCTGGCGCTGATCGTCGCCCTGCCCATCGTCTTCCAGCCCGAACTGCGCCGTGCGCTGGAGCAGCTGGGACGGGGGCGCTTCTTCGCGAGGCCGCTCTTCGCCCTGCCCCAGCAGGACGTGGCCCGCATGATCGACGAGGTGGTGCGGGCGGTCGAACAGCTGTCCCGCAACAAGGTCGGCGCCATCGTGGTGATCGAGCGGGAGACGGGCCTCAACGAGATCATCGAGACGGGGATCATCATCGACGGCATCGTCTCCGCGCCCTTCCTGGTCAACGTGTTCATCCCCAACACGCCCCTGCACGACGGGGCGGTGATCATCCGCGGCAACCGGGTGATGGCCGCCGGCGCCTTCCTTCCCCTGACCGAGGAGGCCGGGCCGGGACCCGAGCTGGGCAGCCGCCACCGGGCGGCCCTGGGCATCAGCGAGCATTCCGATGCCGTGGCCATCGTGGTCTCGGAGGAGACGGGCCGCGTCTCCCTGGCCCAGGGCGGCAAGCTGATCCGCAACCTGGACGAGGCCACCCTGAAGGAGCTGTTGACGTCCCTGCTGGCGCCGGAGGAGACGCCGTCCCTTTTGCCCTGGATGCGGGGGTCGTCCTGATGGAGCGGCTGTTCGAGAACGAGACGCGTTTGAAGGTCCTGTCCGTGATCCTGGCCATCATCCTCTGGTTCGGCGTGATGAGCAGCCAGAACCCCGACCACGCGCGGACGGTGTATGACGTGGAGGTCGTCCCCGAGGGCCTCGACCCGGGGCTGGCGGTGCTCTCCCTGGAACCCCACGCGGTGGACGTCACCTTGAGCGGCCCGCCGGAGTTCCTGGAGGATCTCGGCGCCCGCGATGCCCGGGTGACCGTGGACCTCAGCGGTGTGGGGCCGGGCGAGACCACCCGCCCGGTGACGGTGATCCCCGCCCGGGGGCGGTTGCGGGTGGTGCGGGTCAGTCCCCAGTACGTGACGGTGCGCCTCGAGCAGCGCATGGAGAAGACGGTGCCCGTGGAGCTGCAGCTGAACGGCGAGCCGGCACCGGATTACATCATCGAGAACCCGGCGGTCTCGGTGGAGCAGGTCACCGTCAGCGGTGCCCGCAGCCTGGTGGAACGGGTGGCCAGGGTGGTGGCCTCCGTTCCCGTCAGCGGGATCCAGAGCACCATCGCCCACTCGGTGACCCTGGTCCCGGTGGACGCGTCGGGGCGTCCGGTGGAGGCGGTGTATCCCCAGGCCCTGGTGCTGGAGCCCCAGACGGTGCAGGTGACGGTGCCGGTGGTCTTCATGCCGCAGAAGGTGGTGCCGGTCCAGGCGCGGCTGGAGGGAACGCCGGCCGAAGGCCATGAGATCGGCAACATCACCATCGAGCCCGCCGAGGTCACCGTGCGGGCGCGCGAGGAGCGGTTGCTGCAGCAACTGGAGTTCCTCCAGACCGAACCGGTCAACATCGGCGGGCTGGACCGGACGGTGACCCGGGAGGTGGGCTTGGCGCTGCCGGAGGGAGTCGTGCTGTCCGGCAGCCCGCGGACCGTGCGGGTCACCGTCGAGATTCGCCCGGCCGAACCGGCGGCCGGCGCAGGCGGCGCCGGGAACGCGCCGGGGACCGGGACCGGAGGCGGCGCGGACAGCGGCACGGAAGGCGGCGGGACCGCGAGCGATGGAGAGGCCGCCGGGGGACGGTGACGGCCCGTCGCGGCGGGCCGGCGGCGGGGCCGCCGGGGCGGCCGCCCCCGAGCGTTCCTGGATGTCTTGCAGGAGTCGAACAGGAGGACCGGTATGGCGCGCTTGTTTGGAACCGACGGTGTCCGCGGCGTGGCGAACACCGAGCTCACCGCGGAGCTGGCCCTGGCCCTGGGCCGGGCCCTGGCCCGGGTGCTGGAGGAGCGTGGCGGCGGACAGCCCCGGATCGTGGTGGGCCGGGATACCCGCGCATCGGGAGAGCTGCTGGAGGCGGCACTGAGCGCCGGCCTGATGTCGGCCGGCGCTCTGGTGGTGCCCCTGGGGGTGATGACCACGCCCGGGGTGTCGTATCTCACCGGGGCCCTGGGAGCTACGGGCGGGGCCGTGATCTCCGCCAGCCACAACCCGCCGGAGTACAACGGCATCAAGTTCTTCGACCCGCAGGGGCGCAAGCTGCCCGACGAGCTGGAGGAAGCCGTCGAGGGACTGGTGGCCGAAGCCGGCGGCGGGGCCGGGTTCGTCCCGCCGGTGGGCGGAGCCGTGGGGCGCCGGCAGGCGGCGGCGGACGCCGGCGACCGGTACCTGGCCCACCTCCGGCAGGTGGCCGGGACCGGCCTGGAGGGTCTCCGGGTGGTTCTGGACTGCGCCCACGGCGCCGCCACTCCCTGGGCGCCGGCGGCCTGGCAGGCGGTGGGGGCCCGGGTGACGGTGATCCACGACGCGCCCGACGGCACCAACATCAACGTGGGCTGCGGCTCCACGGCTCCTCAGGCGCTGGCGCAGGTGGTGCGCCAGCAGGGGGCCGATCTGGGCCTGGCCTTCGACGGCGACGCCGACCGGGTCATCGCCGTGGACGAGCGCGGCCACATCGTGGACGGCGACGCCATCCTGGCCATCCTGGCCCTGGACATGGCCGCCCGGGGCGAGCTGGCCGGCAACACGGTGGTGGCCACGGTGATGAGCAACCTGGGGCTCGAGCGGGCCCTGAAGGCCGCGGGCCTGCGGCTGGTGCGTACCCGGGTGGGCGACCGGCACGTGTTCGAGGCCATGGAGCAGGGCGGGTTCGTCCTGGGTGGTGAGCAGTCGGGGCACATCATCCTGCGGCGCCACGCCGTCACCGGGGACGGCATCCTCACCGGCCTGGCCCTGGCGGCGGTCATGGTGCGGGCGGGCAAGCCCCTTTCCCAGCTGGCGGCGGTGGTGCAGCCCGTGCCCCAGGTGCTGCTCAACGTGCCCGTCACCCGGCGGGACGGCTGGGAGGAGGAGCCGTCCATCCAGGCGGCCATCGCTGCGGCCCGGCAGCGGCTGGGCGAGGAGGGCCGCATCCTGGTGCGGGCCTCGGGCACCGAGCCGCTGATCCGGGTCATGGTGGAGGGGGACGATGCCGCCCTGGTCCGGGAGCTGGCGGAGTCGGTGGCGGGCGCCATCCGGCGCGCCCTGGGGTCGCCGGCCGATTGACAGGGGGCGGGCCGGGGCGCATAGAATGGGGTGCCTGGAACAGGGTGGTGCCCTGGCGGGTTGCCCGGCCCAGCACCGGGTCGCCGGCCAGGCACCCCCGCGCAAGGGAGTCGCAGGGCACCGGGGGCGCGCGGCGGCATGGTGAGCGCCGGTGTCCGGGGAGGAGGTGAGGGCCGAGGGCCGGTGGCGGGCAGGAGCCGGTAGCCGGTAAGGCGGAAGCCGATCCGAACGCCGCCCATGGGGAAAGGGAGCCGCGAGGTGCGGCCGTCACGGACCGTCCGGTAGCGGGTTCGTCGCGGTGCACCATGAGGGTTTGCCAGGACAGACCGAAAGCAGGAACGGAGCCTGCTAGCGCCAGGACTCGCCGGCGGCAGGCCGGCGAGTTGACGAGGACCGGGCGTATCGAAGGTTTCGGCGGATCGCCCGGCGGTTGGCCACGACCGTGAGCGGCCCGGCAAAACCCGGGAGCGATCCCGGGGACAAGACGGGCCAGGTGGCGCGAACCCTCACCCGCCATCCCGCCTCCAGTGCATCGCCCTTCCCCATGCCCTCAGCGGGTTTTCCCGTGCTGTTTTCCCAGAAGGCTGTCCGTGTCCGCGGGCCGCTTCGGCGGGCGCCCTGCGCGTGGATCGCCGGTGGCTGCCCCTGCGGCCCGGCGCGGCGTGGCCGGGGGTTATCGTGTGCTCCCGGGTCGTGGGGTCCCGACCCCGCGGCGCCGGCCCAGAGTCCGTCGTGGGCCGTCGCACGCCGGGGTGCCCCGGGCAGGCCGGCCGTTTCGTCCTGGCCGGCGGGCGGGCCCGCATGCCCGCCGGACGGCTTGCACGCATCCGGATTCAGGCCTGTCAGATTCACCGCTCGCGCCAGCAGCTGCGCGCAGTGGTAGCCAGGCGGACGCTGTGAGGAGGGACATGGCGAACATGTGCGGCATCGTCGGTTACGTCGGACCCAAGCAGGCCGTTCCCATCCTGATCGGCGGCCTGCGGGCGCTGGAATACCGCGGCTACGATTCGGCGGGCATCGCCGTCAGTTACAACGGCACGGTGGACGTCCGCAAGCGCCAGGGGCGCATCGACGGCCTGGAGCAACTCCTGAGCCAGCGACCCCTGCGCGGCACGGCCGGGATCGGCCACACCCGCTGGGCCACCCACGGCCGCCCTTCGGACGAGAACGCCCATCCCCACACCGACTGCACGGGCGCCTTCGTGGTGGTGCACAACGGGATCATCGAGAACTACGCCGAGCTGCGGGACGAACTGGCGGCCCGGGGTCACCGCTTCGCCTCGGAGACCGACACGGAGGTTGTCGCCCACCTGCTGGAAGAGCTGTACGACGGCGACCTGGTGGGGACGGTGCGCCGCGCCGCCCAGCGGCTGCAGGGGGCCTATGCCCTGGCGGTGCTGAGCCGGCGGGAGCCCGGCAAGATCGTCGCCGTCAAGCAGGCCTCGCCCCTCATCGTGGGCCTGGGTGAAGGCGAGAACTTCCTGGCATCGGACATCCCGGCGCTCTTGCCCCACACCCGCCGCGTGATCCCGCTGGAAGAGGGCGAGATGGCCGTCCTGACCCGCGACGGCGTCCAGCTGCTGCGCCTTGACGGCACCCCGGTGGAACGGGAGCCGATGTTCGTCCAGTGGGATCCCGGCCAGGCGGAGCGGGGCGGCTACCCCCACTTCATGCTCAAGGAGATCCACGAGCAGCCGCGGGCCGTGCGGGATACCCTCTCGGGGCGGGTGCACCCCTCGGGGGAGGGTGTGATCCTGGACACGGTGCGGTTCGACCCCCAGTGGATCCAGCAGCTGCGGGCGGTCTATCTGGTGGCCTGCGGCACGGCCTACCATGCCGGCCTGATCGGCGGCCGGCTGATCGAGCGGCTGGCCGGCATCCCGGCGTGGACGGAGATCGCCTCCGAGTTCCGTTACCGGGAACCCCTGGTGGACGAGCGCACCCTGTTCGTCGCCATCAGCCAGTCGGGCGAGACGGCCGACACCCTGGCCGCCATGCGGGAGGCGAAGCGCCGGGGTGCCCGGGTGCTGGCCATCACCAACGTGGTCGGCAGCTCCGTCGCCCGCGAGGCCGACGACGTGGTCTACACCTGGGCCGGGCCCGAGATCGCCGTGGCGTCGACCAAGGCCTACACCACCCAGATCGTCGCCCTGACCCTGCTGGCCGTCCATCTGGCCGAGCTGACGGGCTTCACCGGGCCCCTGGGCCGGAAGAACCTGCTGGAGAGCCTGCGCCAGCTGCCCGAGGCGGTGGAGGCCGCTCTGCACGTGGAGGAGGACATCAAGGCCATCGGGGACGCGGCCGGCGGCTGGCGGGATGCGTTCTTCATCGGCCGCGGGCTCGACTACTTCGCGGCCCTGGAAGGCCAGCTCAAGCTGAAGGAGATCTCCTACATCCACGCCGAGGCCTATCCGGCGGGCGAGCTCAAGCACGGCACCCTGGCTTTGATCGAGCAGGGGACGCCGGTCATCGCCCTGGCCACCCAGCCGGCCCTGCGGGAGAAGATGATCAGCAACATCGAGGAGGTCCGGGCCCGCGGCGCCACCGTCTACGCCGTGGTCCGGCGCGACCTGAGCGGCTTCGAGCGGTACGCACGCCAGACGGTGAAGCTGCCCGTGGTGCATCCCTTGCTGATGCCCGTGGTGGCGGCGGTCCCCTTGCAGCTCCTGGCGTATTACGCGGCCGTCGCCAAGGGCACGGACGTCGACAAGCCGCGCAACCTGGCCAAGAGCGTGACCGTGGAGTAAACCGTCACCGGATGGCACACCGGGGCCGGGATGCCGGAAAACCGGTAGACCGCGAAGATCCCGAGTCCTGAGCCGGATTGCAAGGGACGGGCGCCGCGGAGCGAAAACGAAGCGGAAGCCGGGCAGGCCGGAGGTTTCCCAAAGTCGCCTGCTCGGCTTCGTTTCTTGCCCGGGTGGCGTCGCCCGGTCAGCGGGGCAGGAACAGGCCGGTGGCCGCGCCCGCCGCAATCAGCCAGGCCGAGTTGAGCCGGGTTCGTCCCAGGATGAGCAGGGCGCCGGCGAACAGCCCCGCCGTCCAGAGGTTGAACACGGCGGTGCGGGCCAGCTGCCAGGTGACCCCCGCCATCAGGGCGAAGGAGGCAACGTTGAGCCCGTCCAGGGCCGCTGCCAGGACCGGGGAGCGCCGCAGTCGGTCCGCCAGGGGCCGGATGGCCGCCACAAAGACGAAGGCCGGCAGGAAGATGGCCACGGTGGCCACGGCTGCCCCCGCCCAGCCGCCGGTGACATACCCGACGAAGGTGGCGGTGGTGAAGACGGGCCCGGGGGTGAACTGGCCCGCGGCGATGGCGTCCAGCAGCTGCCGCTCGGTGAGCCAGCCCAGCCGCTGGACGAAGTCCCGCTGCAGGAAGGCCAGCAGCACGTACCCGCTGCCGTAAAGGACCGATCCGATCTTCAGGAAGGTGAGGAACAGGGTACCCAGGCTGAAGGGTACCGGCGCCGTACCCGCCGCCGCCAGCAGGACGCTGCCCAGGCCGGGGCCGCCGGCCGTTCCCAGGACGCCTACCGCCAGGGTGGACCGCGGCGGCCGCTGGCGGGACTGGTGGTGAGGTTGGTGGCGAAGGGCGGCGGCCCCGCCCCCCAGGGCCGCTGCGGCGAGAAGCAGCAGCAGCTCATGGACACCGGCCAGGTAGAGGGCCAGGATCGCCAGGGCCGGCGCGGCCCGGGTTGCCCCGGCCCGAACCGCGCCGGACCAGGCCGCGCCGGCCCGCAGGGCGGTGGCCAGCTGGCGCCGGGAAACCGGGACGGGGACCCCCCGCCCGCCAGGCTCCGGCCGGTCGCCGCCGGCAGGCGCTGCGGCCGGTCGGGCGGCCGGGCGGAAGACGGTGCGGCCCAGGCTCCACAGCGCCTGGACGACGATGGCCAGGACCACGGGCAGCGCGCCTTCGAAGAGGCGCTCGGCCACCGGCGTCCGGCCGTAGACGGTGTACGCATGGGCCAGCACCCCGACCATCACCGCCGCCGGCACGATGAAGCAGGCGCCTGCGGCCAGCCATCCCCGCCAGCCGGCCCGTTCCATCCCCAGGTGCATGGCCAGCTCGGTGGAGTTGGGCCCGGGGATCAGGTTCGTGATGCTCAGCAGGTCGAGGAAGCGCCGGTCGTCCAGCCAGCGCCGGCGCCGGACCAGTTCTTCCTGCATCATGGCAATGTGGGCGGCGGGCCCGCCGAAGGCCACCACCCCCAGCCGGAGGAACACCGCAGCCACTTCCGCGACGCTGCTTCGTCCCAAGACCGATCCTCCTCCCGTCAGGCGATGCTGCCCAGCCGCCCTGTCCTGCGCGCCCAGGCCCATTGCCGCCGCGCCACCAGCCATCCCACCCCAAGCCAGAGGAACGCCACGCCCCAAGCGGCAAGCAGCACCGGCCCCAGCGGCCCACCCTGCCACGTTGACCGCAGGCCGTCCACCACCCGCGCCAGCGGCGAGACGGCATTGAGAACCTTAAGCGGAACCGGTATGGCACCCGGAGGAAGAAAGAACCCTGAGAAAACCAGCAGGTAATACAGGAACACCTCTACCAGCGAACCGACTTGTTTGTAACGAAGGGATAGTCCCAGGGCGACCAGGCCGCAACCGATCATCCCTCCCAGGCCCGCCAGAGCCAGGGGAAGTGCTGGCCAGCCCACGGTTCCCCATCCGCTCAACAGGGCACGGGGGCCGGTCAACACCGCCGCGATGACCGTGAACATGGCAACCCAGGTGCAGGAGAGCGCCAGCTCCACGCCTACCGTAGCGGCCAGCCACCGGGCAGGGTGGGTGCGGGTGACCAGGACCTGCTGGGCCGTTCCCAGATAGGCCTCCTCCAGGGCCATGTTCCCCATCTTGGCAACCACGTGGGCGCTCAGGTACCAGAGTCCAAAACCCAGCACCCGCAAGGCCAGTTCCGCCGGCGGCGCTCCGGGGACCGCAAACAAGGCGCCCAGAAAGAAGATGCACTTGATGGAGAGACCCACCAGGAAGTCCAGCCAGTACCGCCGGTACTCCGCCCGCTTCTTGATCCAGGCCGCCCGCAAGGCGTTGCCGAAACGGGGTTGCGCCCCCGGCGGCAGGGTCAGGCTGCGGGAAGATTCAGCTCTCGATGCGCCCTTGGAGGTAAGCCGCCCCGCTGCCTGCCGGATCGCGTGTGGGTGTTCCGTCCCGGTGGCTGTCTTCCTGACCACGGCCAGATAAAGGGCTTCCAGTGCCTCGGGTCCGCCAACCTCATCGGGTGTCGCCTCGATCAGGATCCGGCCACCTTCAAGGATCAGGTAGCGTGTACCGACGGCGCAGGCAAAGCTGGCGTCATGGGTGGCAATGAGGAGGCCGAGGGCGGGATCCATCTCGTCCCGGATGAACCGGCGCAGGTTGTGCTGGGCTTCGATGTCCAGACCCAGGGTCGGCTCATCCAGCAGCAACAGCGGAGCCCCTCGGGTGAGGGCTACAGCCAGCGCCAGCTTCTGGCGCTGGCCCCGGGAAAGGGACTGGGTGAGGTGGCCCGCCTGCTGATCCAGGCCCAATGCTGTGAGGGCCTGAAGGGCGCGCCGGCCGGCTTCCGCCGGCGGCCACCCGTTGAGCAAGCCGAAATACAGTACGTTTTCCAGGGCCGTCAGGTAGGCGTAACTGTTACCCGCGTCTTCGAACATCACGCCCACGCCCTGGGCGCGCCATCGCGCGGGGTGAACCGGCACACCGCCCAACCAGATCTGGCCCCGGTCGGGCTGGACGAGGCCCAGGATACACCGGATCAGGGTGGTCTTGCCCGCACCGTTCCGGCCGAGCAGGATCACGCGCTCACCCGGGTCGATGCGCAGGTTGACGCCGTCGAGAGCCTTGGGCCCGTCCGGGTACCGCTTCGCAAGATCACGTACTTCCAACAGGGGAACGGGATACTGCTCCATGCCCCTTGTGTTCGCCGCCGGCAGGCGGTGTCCTGGCCCGCCGGCGGTGCCCGTTCTGCCGGAGGGGCCGGTGTGGCAGTCATGCCCAGCCCGGGGCCGTCACGAAGCCGTGACCGGCCCGGGCTGGTCACGAATGTGAATGAAAATTTATAGGTCCACCCCGTTGACGCTTTCCTCCGCCCCATGATAGCCTCCAGATGGGGCATGTACGTCTATAGACCTCTACCCCAGCCTCTGCTGGGGTCCCATGGGTACGCCCAAGGGCACCGGCGGCCCGCCGGCGCGGCGCGGTCCCGGTGCCCGTGGGCCTTTGGGGGCAGCAAAGACTCTCCCGTCGAACGAGGGCACCCAGCCCTAGCGGCATGGCCGCCTTGGGTCGTCGCACCCGGGTGCCGGTGGCCAGGAGTCGAGGGGAACCGGGGGGATGGCGGTGGACGGACCGCAGCTCGACCGGACCAGTCCCGTTCCGCTCTACCTGCAGATCAAGGAGTGGATGCTGGACCAGATCCGGACGGGCCGCTGGCCGCAGCGCTACAAGCTGCCTGCCGAGGAAGACCTGGCCGGTGCCGTCGGCGTGAGCCGCGGCACCCTGCGCAAGGCCATTGCCGAACTGGTCCGGGAGGGCGTGCTGCACCAGATCCACGGCAAAGGCACCTTCGTGACCGCCGGTGGCATCGAGCAGCCGCTGGCCCAGCGCCTTTCCGCCTTTTCCGAGTTGCTTGAGGAACGCGGCATCCGCTACAGCACTCGTGTGCTGCAGCAGCGGGTGGAGGAGCCTGCCGGGCGGGTGGCGTCCCTGCTCCGGCTGGAACCCGGGCAGCAGGTGGTCCACCTGGCCCGCATCCGGCTGGTCGAATCCTGTCCGGTGGCCTACATGGAGAACTACGTCCCGGTCCACCTGGCGCCGGGGCTCGAGCGGGTCGACTTCGCCCGGCAGGGGCTGTTTCGCACCTTGGAGCAGGATTACGGCCTGACCCTGGCCTGGGGCCAGCGCACCTTCGAGGCCCTGGGGGCCGAGGGCGAGGTGGCCGAATACCTGGAACTGCCCGCCGGGGCACCGGTGTTCTACATCCAGCAGGTGGTCTACCTGGACGACGGCCGCCCCGTCGAGTTTTCCGACGTCTGGCTGCGCGGCGACCGGTTCCGCCTCTCCGCCGTGATCCGGCGTCCCCGGGAGGGACGCGGCGAGGGCCGGGGCCGGGAACCGGCGGGGCTGCCGCGTGGCCTGCAGCCGGCGGGTGCCGGCCTGGAACCGGGGAGGCCGGCGCCCGCGGGGGCATGGCCGGATCCCAGCGGGGCCAAGCTTTGCTTCTAAGTCGCCCGTTGATCCGTTTCCTTCGCGCCGATCGGCGGCATGTCGGCGTGCCCAGGGGGATTCGCCATGGCAGGGCAGAGTGGGGGCCGGCGGCCCGTGGTGACGGTGGTGGGCAGTTTCGCCGTCGGCCTGACCTTGCGGGCCGACCGCTTCCCGGTGGCCGGTGAGACGGTGGTGGGGCGGGACTTCGACCGCGGGCCCGGCGGCAAGGGCAGCAACCAGGCCGTTCAGGCCGCCCGGCTGGGTGCGGACGTGGAGTTCGTAGGGCTGGTGGGCGACGACGACCTGGCTGCCATCGCCTGGGAACTCTACCGCCGGGAGGGAGTGGGCACCCGGTACCTGGGCGTGGTGCAGGGCCGGAACACCGGCGTCGGCTTCATCGTGCTCAATGCGGCGGGGGAGAACCTGATCGTCCTGGACCCCGGCGCCAACGAGTGCCTGGAGCCTTCCCACGTGGAACGGGCTCGGGAGCGCCTGGCCCGGAGCCACGTGGTGCTGACGCAGCTGGAGATCCCGGCCCGGACGGCGGTCCACGCGTTGCGCCTGGCCCGGGAGGCGGGGGTGACGGCCATCCTCAACCCGGCCCCGGCCCGGCCGTTGCCCCTGGAGGACCTGGCCCTGGCGGACATCGTCACGCCCAACGAGACGGAGCTGCGCATCCTGCTGGGCCTGGCCCCCGACGACCCGTCCGATTCCCTGAACCTCTGCCGGCGCCTGCTGGATGCCGGCGTGCGGACGGTGGTCCTGACCCGCGGCGCCCGCGGCGTGCTGGTGGTCGAACCCCGCGGGGTGACGGAGGTGGCGGCCTTCCCGGTCCCGGTGGTGGACACCACCGGGGCGGGCGATTCCTTCAGCGCCACCCTGGCGGTTTCCCTGGCCGAAGGACGGCCCCTGATGGAGGCGGTGCGGCGGGCAGCGGCGGCCGGAGCCCTGACCTGTACTGCCCTGGGGGTCATCCCGGCCCTGCCGCGGCGGGAACAACTGGAGGCGTTCCTTGCCGCCCGCGGCTAGCGGAGGGCCCGGCGGAGCCGGGGCTGCCGGCGGGGACGGGCCGCAGGCGGCGCCGGTCGAACCCGTCCCGGGCGGCAGGCGGTGGCCGGCGGGGCGGCAAGGTTCCGGCCGGCTTGATCTGCCGGCACGGGCTGTGCCCAGGTCGCGCAGAGGAGGAATGGGGATTGCCGGTTCGCTTGATCGTCGACACCGATACGGCGGGGGATGACGTCAACTCCCTGCTCATCGCTCTGCTCCATCCCAACATCCAGCTGGAGGCCGTCACCATCTCGGTAGGGAACGTGGGCTTCGAGCAGCAGATCGAGAACGCCCTCTACACCATCGAGATGGCCGGGCGCAGCGGCCAGGTCCCGGTCTACCCCGGCTGTGCCGTTCCCCTGGTCAACGAGTGGGTGGCGGCGGACTACGTCCACGGCCGCGACGGAATGGGCGACTCCTTCTTCCCCCGGGCGCGGCAGCGCCCCGAGCCCCAGCATGCCGTCGACGCCCTGATCGAGCGGATCCACGCGGCACCGGGTGAGCTGACCATCCTGGCCCAGGCGCCCCTGACCAACATCGCCGTGGCGGTGACCCGGGACCCCTCCATCGCCCGTAAGGTGAAGACCCTCTACATCATGGGGGGGACCTACTTCGCCCCCGGGAACATCACCCCCGCAGCGGAGTACAACTTCTACGTCGACCCCGAGGCTGCACGGATCGTGTTCCGGGCGGGGTTCGACATCCGGCTGGTCGACTGGGGCCTTTGCGTCCGGGACACGGTGCTGGATGACGGCGACCTGGAGGACATCCGCCGGCTGGATACGGAGCTGGCCCGGTTCTACCTGCAGGTGAACCGCGTGGTGCGGCAGTTCAATGAGACGGTGGGCATCCGGGGCGTGACCCACCCCGACTCCATCGTGGCGGCCATGATCGCCGATCCGGCCATCGCCCGCGGGTGGCAGCCCTGCCAGGTGGACATCGAGACCCGGGGCGAACTGACCCGCGGCGCCTCGGTGATCACCCCGGCGCAGTACGCGGGCGTGGAGAAGCGGGTGGAGAGGCCCAACGCCCAGGTGTGCCTGGGTGCGGACCGGGAGCGGTTCAAGGCCCTGCTGATGGACATCCTGGCGCGGCGGTAAGCTTGCCGCGGCCGCAGGCGGGCGCGAAGCCGGCGGCATGGAGAGCGAGGCGTCCGGCCGGCGGGACAGCGGTACGGCGGGCGGTGGCGGGACCGCAGGAAGGGCGCCGGTGGTCGCAGGGCGTGGCGGCCAGTTGCCCACCGGACGGCTCGCGCGGCCCGCCCGCCTGGCCCGCTGGACGGGGGCTGAGACCGGCCTGGTCCGCTGGACGGGGGCCAAGACCGGCCGGTCAGGGGGCATGGCGGCCGGCCAGGGCAGGAGGACGGCCGGGCGGGGCAGCGGGGTGCCGCGGGACGGGGCAGCAGGCAAAGAAGGAGGCGGGTTGTCCTGTGACGGCAGAAGGCTATCCCAGCGGGGCGGTGGCCGGCGGGGCGGGGCGCAGCGGGGCGCGTCTCGCCCGGTTCATCCAGTCGACCCTGATCGCCAGCGACGTGACGGAGGAACAGGTGGTGGCCCACTGCCGGGCGTGCCTGGAATACGGCTTCCACGCGGCCATGGTGCCGCCGCTGTGGGTCCCGGTGGCCCGCCGGGTCCTGGCCGGCTCGCCGGTGCGGGTGGCGTCCTTCGTCGACTTTCCCCTGGGCTGCATGACCACCTCCGCCCGGGTGGCCCAGGCCCGGGAGCTGGCCGAACTGGGCGTCGACGAGATCGACGTGATGGTGCCCCTGGGCCTGTTCCGCAGCGGCCGGCTGGACGACTTCCGCGCCGACCTGGAGGCGGTGGTCCGGGCGTCCCGGCCGGCCGAGACCAAGGCCATGCTGGAGCTTCCCCTGCTGAACGCTGCCGAGCGGGAGCAGATGGTCCGGCTGGCCGTGGCGGCCGGTTTCGACTGGGTCAAGAACGCCAGCGGCGGTGCCGTGGGCGTGGCCACGCCGGACGACATCCGCTTCCTGCGCCAGCGGGTGCCCGCCGGCGTGCGGGTCAAGGCTTCGGGGGGCATCAAGACGGCGGCCCAGGCCTGGGCGCTGATCGACGCGGGGGCCGAGCTGCTGGGCACCAGCGCGGCCGTGGCCCTGGTGACGGGGCGGGCCGGTGGGGACGGGTCGCCGTCCCGCCGGGGCGGCGACGGGGCTGCCGGTTCTTCCCGGGACGAACCGGCCGGCCACGCCGGTGCGGGCGCGGTCGGCCCCGGGCGCGACCCGGCGGTCACCTATTGACGGCATGCGGGGCCATGGCCACGGGCGGGTGAGGGCGGGCGGGGTCATCGCCCTCGACGGGACGCTGGCGGGGAAGCCGGGCCCCGCCAGCAGGTGAGGAACGGCAGGCGATGGAAGAAGGGCCGGAGGCGCGGGTCGCCCCGGCCCTTCCCGTGCCGATCCGGGGCGCCCTTTGGGAAGCCAGGGCACCCTTGAGAAGCCCCGCCAGGGGGAGCGGGGTGCGACGAAGGGAGTGGCGGCGCCATCGAACCGGTCCCGCTGACAGCGAGGGTCACCCTGTTGCACGGCGCGGTGAACAGCGGGCTGGTGCGGACCGGGGACGGCCTGGTGCTGATCGACACAGGCCTTGACCGGTCCGCGGCCAACAAGATCCTGCGGGCTGCGGAGGCCACGGGGGAGCCCGTGCGGGTGGTGCTCAACACCCATGCCCACGCCGACCATTTCGGCGGCAACGCCCAGATCCTGCGCCGCACCGGTGCCCGGGTCTGGGCCCCCGCCGGGGAGGCGGAGGTGATCCGCCACCCCCTCTACGAGCCGGTCTACCTGTTCGGCGGGGCGGCGCCCGTGGCGGCCCTGCAGAACCGGTTCCTCCTGGCGGAGCCGTCGCCGGTGCATCAGGAGCTGGTACCCGGGCAGGTCCTGGAGCTGGGCGGCGTGGCGCTGGAGGTGGTGGACCTGGCCGGCCACAGCCTGGCCCAGGTGGGGTTCTGCGTCGACGGCGTGTTCTTCGCCGCGGACAGCTTCATGGGCCTCGAGCCCCTGGCCAAGCACCCCATTCCCTACCTGGTGGACGCCGGGCGGATGCTGGCATCCCTGGACCGGGTGCGCCAGGTGGGTGCCCGCTGGTTCGTCCCCGGCCACGGCCCGGCGGTGCCGGCGGGCCCGGAACTGCAGCAGGTGCTGGAGGCCAACGCGGCGGCCGTCCGCCGCCTGCTGGACTGGGCTGCTGCCCGCCTGGGGCAGGGGCCCGCGGGAACGGAGGACCTCCTGGCCGAGCTGGCCCTGCACCTGGGGGTGGCCATGGACAACCCCGCGGCCTACGTGCTGAACCGCACCGCCCTGCTGGGCGTGCTGGCCACCCTGGAGCGGGAGGGTGCCGCCCGGGTCGAGGTGCGGGAGGGGCGGTGGTGGTGGGCGGCGTCGTGACCGCCCCACCTACCCCTCGATGAGGAACCGCCCCTCGCGGTAGATCAGCTCGCCGTCGGCGTAGATCTCGCCGCCCTGGCGCAAGTCGCAGATCATGTCCCAGTGGATGGCGGACCGGTTCTTCCCCCCGGTAATGGGGTAGCTGGCCCCCAGGGCCAGGTGGACGGTGCCGCCGATCTTCTCGTCAAAGAGCAGGTTGCGGCTGAAGCGGGTGATCTGGTCGTTGGTGCCGATGGCGAACTCGCCCACGTAGCGGGCGCCCTCGTCGGTGCCCAGCAGCGCCTCCAGCAGGTCCTGCCCGCGGGCTGCCCGGGCTTCCACCACCCGGCCGTCCTCGAAGCGGAGGCGGATGTCCTCGATCTCCTTCCCCTGGAAGATCCCCGGGAAGCTGAAGCGGATGGTGCCGCGGACGCTCTCTTCCACCGGGCCGGTGAACACCTCGCAGTCGGGGAAGTTGATGTGGCCGTCGGCGTTGATCCAGGTCCGGCCGGCCACCGAAAGCGTCAGGTCGGTGCCGTCACCCACCACCCGGATCTCCCGCACGCCGTTCAGGAACGCCACCAGCCTCTGCTGGCGCCGGCTCACGGCCTGCCAGGAGGCCACCGGGTCGTCGTCGTCCAGGCGGCAGGCTGCGAAGACGAACTCCTCGTAGTCGCTCAGCGACATGCCGGCTTCCTGGGCCAGGGCCTGGGTGGGGAAGAGGGTGACGCAGTACTTGCCGCCCTGGCCGATGCGGGACATCAGCTTGTCGGCCAGAGGCCGCCGCGCCTCCTGCATGATGGCCAGGCGGCGAGGGTCGACGCCGCTGAGGGCCTTGACGTTGTGGGGCGCGTGGATCACCAGGGCGTGCCGGTATTCCTCAAAGGCGATTCGCTCCAGGGGGGTCAGCACCCGCAACTGCTCTTCCGACGCTTCCTTCAGGTAGATCTCACCCAGCCCCTCCAGCTGGGCCAGGACCTGGGGAAAGGCACCCACCCGGAGGGCTTCCCGGTAGATGGCCTGGACCAGGGGCGTGGCCAGGTCGGAGGTCTGGATGAGGAAGTGGTCGCCGGCCTCAAGGCCCAGGGAGTAGCGCACCAGCACCTGGGCCAGCTTCCGCACGCGGGGGTCGGTCACCGTCAACGCTCCTTTCCGGTCTTAGGATTGCGACGCGGGGGCGCGGGGTTCCTCCCGGTGGCAAACTACCGGTACAGTAGCACCGGGAACGACCAGTCCCGGCCGTCGTCCTGCTGACCGGGGAGGCCGGGCCGCCGTTCGGGGTCCGAAGGAAGGGGGAGGTGGGGGCATGGCATACCCGCCGTTTGCGCCGAACCATGACGGCGCGGCCAGCCACCCCGCGCCGGAGGCTGGGCGCCACGGGCGCAGGGGCCACGGCGCCGGGCACCACGGACCGTGGGAGGCCCAGGTCTCCTGGGCGGAGATCTTCGAGCACCAGCAACGGCGTCAAGCCCTGGTGGAGGAATGGCTGGAGTGGCTGGATCTCCGGCCCGGGGATCACCTGGTGGACCTGGGTGCAGGTCCGGGGCTCACCAGCCTGCTGGCCGCCCACCGGGTGCGGCCCCATGGCCGCGTGTACGCGGTGGACCACTGGCCCGAGGCCCTGCGCTTTCTGCGCCGGCAGGTGGAGGGGGAGGGCCTGGACAACGTGCACGCCGTCCAGGCGGACATCGCCCACGACGATCTGGCCGGGGTCATCCCGCCCCAGCATGCCCGCAAGGTGGTCCTGGCCCATGTGCTCCACCATATTCCGGATCCCCGGGCGGTCCTCGGTCGCCTTCACCGCTGGCTGTTGCCGGGCGCCCGCATGGTGGTGGCGGAGTTCGATCCGGAGGGGGCCGGCGAGGTGGGCCCGCCCCGGGAGGAGCGCATTGCTGAAGCGGACCTGGCCGGATGGTTGGCCGGTGAGGGCTTCACGATCCTGGGCCGCAAGCACCATCCGGAGCATGAGCAGTACGCCATCCTGGTCGAGCCGGCTTGACCGGGGTGGGCATCCTTGCCCCTGCCGGCCGTCCTTGCCCGCCGCCCTGCCGGCGGGGTGCCACAGCAACCCGCCGGCCTCCCCTGGAGACCGGCGGGTTGTCGTGGGCGAGGGAACCCTGTCAGGAAAGGGCCTCCTTGATCAACGCCAGCAGGTGCGGTTCCGGTGCCGCGCCCTCAACGGCAGCCGACCCGTTCACCACGGTCTTGGGAACACCGAAGACCGCGAACCGGTTGGCCAGATCGGGGAACTCCATGGCCTCGATGGCGTCGGCCCGCACCCGGTCGCTGGCGAGGGCCATCTTGTGAGCCAGGCGGACCGCCCGGGGACAGTACGGTCACGTCGGCGTGACGAATACCTGCAGGTGGACGTCGGTGTCCAGCGACCGCAGGTATGCCTCGGTTTCCGGGGACAGCCCCGCGACACCGCGGGAGACGTCGACGATGTCGTCGATCAGCGTCCCGAACTCGTAACCGGCCGGAATGCCGTAAAACCGCATCCCGGTGTCGCTGCCGTCCGCCCGGGCGAACAGGATGGCCGGGACCATGTCGACGCCGTGGCGCTCGGCCAGCTCGGGTTCCCGTTCGACATCGTGGACCTCGAGGGTGATGCGGTCGTCGAGCTCCGCCACCGCTTCCAGCAGCTGGCGGGTGTCCTCGCAGTAGGGGCACTCGTCTTTGTCCGCGCGGACGAACAGCTTGAGGACCACCGGTGATTCCATCGCCTCAAAGCGCCGCTGGATCTCCCGCCGGTCCTGCTCGGATATCTTCATCCCTTCCGTCACCTCCTCTCGGGGATCCCTCTCTTTGCGGATCCCGGGAGCCCCGGCCGGGCGGCGCGCCGGCTGCCGGTTGGCGCCGAACGGGCACCGCCCGACCGGAAACCTTCAAAACCTCCAAAACCAGTGAAACCAGCGCTCTCGGGAACAGTGTTCCCGCCTGCGGGGGCGACCGGCTGCATGCGCCGCCGGAGACGCATCTAGTCCGCCACGCCCCGGATGGCGTTCATGGCCTGGCGAGCGGCCACCAGCACCGGATCCCACACGGGCGCGAAGGGGGGTGCGTAGGCCAGGTCCAGTTCGTAGAGCTGGTCCACCGTCATGCCTGCATGGAGGGCTGCCACCAGCGCGTCGATGCGCAAGACGGCGTCGACCGGTCCCGCCATCTGGGCGCCCAGCAGGCGGCCGTCAGGCCCGTGGACCAGCCGTACGTGCAGCTTGCCGGCACCGGGGTAGTAGTGGGCGCGGGAGCCGTGACGGATCGTCGTGGCTGCGGCCTCCAGGCCCGCCAGTGCGGCCTCGCGGGTGGTCAGGCCCGTCCGGGCGACACCCAGGTCGAAGACCTTGACGATGGCCGTACCCAGTACGCCGGGGAAGCGGGCGTGGCCGCCGGCGGCGTTCTCCCCGGCCACGCGCCCCTGCTTGTTGGCCGTGGTGCCGAGGGGAATGTAGGCGCGCCGGCCGCTGACCCGGTGGACGGTGTCGGCGCAGTCGCCGGCGGCATAGACCGCCGGGTGCGACGTGCGCATGAACTCGTCCACCTTGATCGCCCGCCCGGCGCCCAGCTCGATGCCGGCCGCCTCGGCCAGCTCGGAATTGGGCCGCACGCCCACGGCCACCAGGACCAGATCGGCCGGCAGGGTGCGGGCGTCGGTGTCCAGCGCCCGCACGCGGCCACCGTCGCCCAGCACGGCCCGCGCCCCCTCGCCCAGATACAGCGCCACACCGTGACGGCGCAATTCATCATGGACCAGCTCGGCCATCTCCCGGTCCAGGTTGGGCATGACCTGGGGGAGACGCTCGACGATGGCCACCTCCATGCCGACGGCGACCAGGGCCTCGGCCATTTCGAGCCCTACGTAGCCACCGCCGATGACGACCGCCTTGCGTCGCCCCTGGGCCACCAGGGCCCGGGCGTGCTCGCGGATGGCGATGCCGTCCTCGACCAGCCGCAGGAAATGGACACCCTTCAGGTCGAGGCCGGGAATGGGCGGCTCGACGGGGCGGGCGCCCGTGGCGAGGATCAAGGTGTCGAACTCCACCTGCCGCTGGCGCCCGGTCACCAGGTCGCGTACCTCCAGGTAGTGTTCGTCCGGATGAATGGCCGTGACCTCGTGCTGGACGTGAACGGCGATGTCGCGTTTCTGGCGGAAGAACTCCGGCGTGTAGACCACCAGCTCGCCGGGTTCGCGAACCAGGCCGCCGACGAAGTAGGGCAGGCCGCAAGACCCGTACGAGACGAAGCCGCTGCGCTCGAACACCTCGATCTCCAGGTCAGGATCGAGGCGACGCGCCCGGGAGGCGGCGCTCATGCCGGCCGCGACGCCCCCGACCACCACCAGGCGCTTTCTCCGGGACATGGTCCACCATCTCCTGTGGGCGCGGGGCGGCGGCGGCTACGCCGGGCCGCTCGCCCCGCACCGGTCCCCACCGGCGCGGCGTGGCCGCCCCGGAACAGGATGCGGCGGCCTCAGCGGGCCGCCGCATCCACCGCCGCGCGCAGCTCCTGTTCCACCTCGGTCGCCAGGTCACGAAACCGCTCGTCGCCCAGCAGGCCGATCAGCGTCTGCGGGCGCAGCAGGCCGATCTTCGTGCGGTTGCCGTCGTTGCGGTCGGCGTACACCACGATCTTGCAAGGCAGCAGGTAACCGACCTTCTGATCGGTCTCCAGGGCCTGCTTGGCCTTGGCGGGATTGCAGACCTCGAAGATGTGGAACTCGGGTTCGAGGTGGAAGCCCTTCTCTTGGAGCTTCTCGTTGACGTGCAGGTGCCAGAGGGCGCTGAACTTCCGTTCCGCCAGCGCGGACTGCAGCGCTTGGATGGCCTCGTCCACCGGCTTGTCCGTGGCCACCGTATAGTCCAGCTCCGCCATCGCCGATCCCTCCCTGCGGTTCCTACCTGCGCTGGGCCCTGACCCGTTGGGCTGATGCGTCAACGGGCCGGCAGGCCCGGTGGGGGTTGTGCGGCGTGACCTGCCCGGTACGGGGCGCCGGCGCGCTTGGGGGCAGCCCCGCAAAGCATGGCGTACGGGCTCGCCTCGTCACGGCTGCCCGGGTTGCGGACCGGCGCCGCCCTGAGCGGCCAGCATCGCACTGCGCCGCAAGTGCTCGAGGAGCACGTGGCGCACGGCCTGGCACGCTTCCAGGATCTCGCGCGAGGCGAGCCGGTAATACACGTTGAGCCCTTCCTTCCGCGACTCCACAAGCCCGTACTGGCGCATGAGGGCCAGGTGCTGGGAGAGGTTGGCGGTGGTGGTGTCGACGACCCGTGCCAGCTCACCGGCCGTCATCTCACCGCCGGCCAGGGTATAGAGGATCTCCAGGCGCTTGGGGCTGGCCAGCACATGACAGAGTCGCGCCTGCAGCTCCAGCAACTGCTTTTCCGTGTCCGTCCGCTCCGCAGTCATGGGTTACCGCTTCCCCGGCTCCTTGCTAAGTAACTTCTAAACTACTCCCAATATGATCCCCCGTGCGCCCGCTGTCAAGTCGATCTTCTCCTGCGCCCCGGCGCGTCATCCGGATCACGGTGGGCGCACCGCGTGCCCCCGGCCCAACCCGGCGCCCGGTCCGGCCGGAACGGCCGGCACCAATCCGCATGGGGGTTGCGCGCGGGGCAGGCACCTCGTAAACTGGTTGCTAGTTTCAGTAGTTGCTTAATCTCAAATAAGAATAGGCGTCATCCGGCCGAGCCCGGCAGGTGGCCCGCAGGCGCCCCGGACCGCTGGTCCGGCCGGGACCAAAGGGGGGAACACCATGGCGATGCGCGCTCCGTGGCCGGACACCGTCACGCCCGAGGAGCTGCGCCGGCGGCTGGAGGCGGGCAACGCCCCGCTGATCATCGACGTGCGCGAGCCCGACGAGTACGCCGGCGGGCACATCCCGGGCGCGCGGTTGCTCCCGCTGGGGCAGGTACCCGTGCGGTACCGGGAGTTGCCGTCCGACCAGGAGATCGTCCTCGTCTGCCGGAGCGGGAACCGCTCCGGCCTGGCCCAGCAATGGCTGCAGGGGATGGGTTTCCGCAACGTCCGCAACCTGGTGGGCGGCATGCAGCGGTGGAAGGGCCCGGTGGAATACGGCCCCGGGCGGGGTCGCTGAGGGGAGGGAGAGAGGTGGATCCAATGACGCGTACTCCCTCGGAAATCGATGCCGCTGAGCTCAAGCGGATGCTGGACCGGGGCGAAACCCCGTTCCTGATCGATCTCCGCAACGACGAGGAGTTTCGCCGCTGGCGGATCGAAGGCCGCCAGCCCCTGCAGGTGATCCACGTGCCGTACTACGAGATCCTGGCCGAGGCCGAGGAAGACGACCTGGTCGCATCCGCCAAGGCCTACGCGCGCCGGCACTGGGTGGACCACCTGCCCCGGGAAGGGCGGATCGTGGTCGTGTGCGCCCACGGCGGCACCTCCGGGTATGTGGCCCAGGGGCTCCGCGAGCTGGGCTATGACGCCGTCAGCTTGCGCGGCGGCATGATCGCCTGGGGCGACCATTACGAGTTTGTTCCCGTGGTGGAGGAAGAGGGCCTTGCCGTTTATCAGATCAACCGCCCGGCCCGCGGCTGCCTGAGCTATCTGGTGGCCTCGGAGGGGGAGGCGGTGATCATCGACCCCCTGCGCCACGCCGAGCGCTACCTGGAGTTCGCGCGCCGGCACGGCCTGACCATCACGCGGGTCCTGGACACCCACGCCCACGCCGACCACATCAGCAGCGGCGCGGAGTTGGCAGAACAACTGGGCGTGCCCTATCACCTGCACCCCTACGACGCCATTCACCCCATGGACGTGTTGCCCGCTACCTTCCGCTACCAGCCGGTGTACGACGGGCAGGAGTTCCGTGTGGGCCGTGCCACCTTGCGTGCAATCCACGTGCCCGGCCACACCCTGGGCCAGGTGGTCTACCTGCTGGACGGTCGCTACCTATTCAGCGGTGACACCATCTTCGTGGAGTCCATCGCCCGACCGGACCTGGGTGGCCGGGCCGAGACCTGGACGCCCCTTTACTACCGGTCCCTTCTGCGCCTGATGGAACTGCCGGACGCGACGCTGGTTCTTCCCGGGCACTTCAGCCGGCCGCAGGAAGCGGACGCCCGCGGCCGCGTCGCCGGTACGCTGGGCGACCTCAAGCAGTCGAACGAGGGCCTGCAGGCCCTGGCAGCAGGCGAGCGGGCTTTCGTCGACTTCATCATGGGCCGCTTGCCGGAGTTCCCGCAGCAGTACGTGGACATCAAGCGGGTGAACACCGGTTTGCTGCGGCCGAGCGAGGAGCAGGCGTCCGAGCTCGAACTGGGGCGCAATGTCTGCGCGCTGGCGGAAGAAGCAGCCTGAGGGAGGGAGTCGTCCGTGAACGCTACGTTCAAGCCGAGCGCCACCGTGGATGCCCGCGGCCTTTCCTGCCCGTTGCCGATCGTGCGGGCGCGCAAGGCGATCGATGCCCTGCAGGTCGGGGAGATCCTCGAGGTGCTGGCGACCGACAAGGGCGCACCCGCCGACTTCCGGGGCTGGTGTGAGCAGACGGAGCACAAGTTCCTGGGCGTGGTGGAGGACGAAGGTTTCCTCCGGCTGTATGTCAAGAAGCTGGTCCCGGAAACCAAGGAGAAGGGACAGCTCTTCGACCGCGAGATCAGCAGCCAGGAACTGGCCCGGCGCCTCGAGGCCGGGGACGCCCTGACCGTGCTCGACGTGCGGGAACCGGAGGAGTACGAGGCCGGCCATATCCCCGGTGCCCTCTCCGTACCCATCGAGACGCTGTCCGAGTTTGCCGCCAGGCTCGACCGCACGGCGGAGATCGCCGTGGTCTGCCGCAGCGGCCGCCGCAGCGCCTATGCCTGCCGCATCCTGCAACAGGCCGGCTTCGAGAAGGTGGTCAACGTCGTGCCGGGCATGTCCGCCTGGTCGGGCCCGGTCGAGCAGGGCGGTGCCGGGTCCGCCCCGGCACCGGCATCCCGCTGACGTCACGCCGGCATTCGGGTGCCACGGGTCAAAACGGGCTTCCGGAACGGCGAATTCAGGAGGGAGGGGTACACGGTGTCCGTCCGTCGCGTGGCCATCATCGCCAGCCACGGGAACATCGACGACGCGTACAAGGTGCTGAACATCGCCACGGCAGCCGCCGCCATGGGGGCGGAGGTCCAGGTCTTCTTCACCTTCGATGGCCTGAAGATCATCCATAAGGAAGCGAACCGGCAGTTGCCGGTGCCCGAGCACCTGCAGCCGGCGCTGGAGGGCTTCAAGAAGAACAACGTGCCTTCGGTGCCTGAGCTGCTGGAGATCGCCCGGGAATCGGGAGTCAAGCTGATCGGCTGCCAGATGACCATGGACGTCATGGCCATCGGCCTCGACCAGCTGGTGGACGGGGTCGAGCCCGGCGGAGCGGCCACCTTCCTGGCCTTCGCCGCTGAGGCGGACGTCAACGTCACCTTTTGAACGGTGGGAACGGGCGCCCGGGACCGGACCCGGGCGCCCGGTGCACCCCGCGGCCATGTGCGGTAACGGGGCGCTTCAGGAAATCTGAGGACATGGGACAAGGGGAGGAAGGTCCGGATGAGCGCCCTCCTTTTCCTGATCGGCCTGGCCGGCGGGTTCTTCTCGGGATTGCTGGGGCTCGGCGGTGCGATCCTCATGGTTCCGCTGCTCCTGTTCGTCCCGCCGCTGTTCGGCTTCCCGGCCCTGGACATGAAGCAGGTGGCCGCCATCACCATCGTGCAGGTGTTCTTCGCAGCGCTGTCCGGCATGGTGGTCCACTGGCGCAACCGGTTCGTCCACAAGGATCTGGTCCTGACCATGGGAGGAGCCAGCGCCCTCGCCGCCCTGGCGGGCGGCCTGCTGTCCGATCTGGTGAACCCCCGCGCGTTGCTCCTTCTCTTCGCCGGCGTTGCCACGGCCGCGGGCGTGCTGATGTTCCTGCCCCGCCGGGAAGAAGATCCGGACGCGACGGCGGACCACGTCCGCTTCAATCGGCCGCTGGCGGTGGCCATCGCCCTGGCGGTGGGGTTGGTGGGCGGGCTCGTCGGGGCGCCGGGCGCCTTCATCTATGTGCCCTTGATGATGTACGTGCTCAAGATTCCCACCCGGGTCACCCTGGGCTCGACCCTGGCCATCGTCCTCTTCACCGCGGCCTTCGGCATGGTGGGCAAGGTGGCGACGGGGCAAGTCGACTGGCCGCTGGCGCTGGCGCTGGTGCTGGGTTCGGTCCCCGGGGCCCAGGCGGGGGGGTATCTGTCGAAACGGGTCCGCGCCGGTGCGCTGCGCTGGATGGTCGCCGTCGTGGTCTGGGGGTCCGTGGTCCAAATGTGGCGCCAGGCCGTCTCCGGGTAACAGATTGTGCCGGCCGGGCAGGCCTCATCGCAAGAGGATTTCGGTCGCCAACACCGAAGCCAACACCGAATACGGTGCAAGTGATATGGAAGTGCAAGTGATACGGAAGTGCAAGTGATACGGAGCTTCGATGCCGCGGTGACCGGCTGCCTGCGGGCCAGCGATGCCCTGAACATCTCAGGCCTGTGCGTCCAAGGCGCTGGTTCTCCGCGGCAGTGTCGTGCCTTGAAGGGGGTCCGTCGATCATGGGAGGGCACCGTCACGCGTCCGTGGAGCCATGCCGTGTTCGCGTACGTCCCGGCTCGCATGGGGCCACCCGCCTTGGCCTGGCCGGGCTGGTGGCCGCATCGCTCTTTCTCGCCGCGTGCGGCGGGGTGATGACCCCGGCTGCGACCATCGATCCCAACTACGAGGTGCGCTGGTACGAGTCCCAGAACGCTGCCGGGCCGGAACTCGATCCCAAGTGGGACGGTAACGGCTGGCTCTACGTCGCCGACGAGGTGAGCCAGGGTGTCACCGTGGTCGACCTGGCCACGGGCGAGCCGGTGCAGTTCATCCGCACCGAGGGCGGGGTACCGCACCACCCCTACATTACCAAGGACCAGCGCTGGGTGCTGGTGACCATCCGCTACGGCGACTGGGTGGCGGCCATCGACACGGAGAACGGCAACAAGGTACGCCGCATCGACCTGCCCAAGTCGGCCGACGGCAAGCCGGCGGGGCCGCTGCACATGGGCATGACGCCGGATGGCCGGTACGTGCTGGTCACGCTGAACGGCTCGGGCGCCGTGGCCGTTCTGGATGCCAAGGACCCTCGGCTGTTGCGCGTGGTGGAGGTCGGGAAGAAGCCGCGGGACGTGGTGGTCACGCCCGACAGCAAGAAAGCGTACGTGAGCCTGCAGGCCGACACGCGGGTGGCGGTCATCGACCTGGAGAACTGGAAGGTCGACCACATCAACCGGACGAACACGGACTACGGCAGCGGTTCCGGCAGCGGCCTGGGGATGTCGGCCGACGGCAAGTACGTGGCCGTCGCCAATACCCTGGATGATGAAGTGATCATCATCGACACGGCGACGGACCAGATCGTCCACCGGGTCGGGAACGTGCCCAAGCCGGTGAACGTGGAGTTCCTGGGCAAGACCCACGTCATCTCCACCGGCAACCGTTCCGACGGCTCCTTCTCCTTCATCGATGCGGACAAGGGCCAGCTGATCAAGACCGTGAAGACGGGGGGCGGGGCCAACATCGCCTACTACGGTCCCGACGGCAACGTGTGGGTGAACCACAACGGCGCCCAGCACATCAGCGTGCTGGACTTCGAGACCTTCGAGGTCATCAAGGAGATCCCGGTCGTCCAGAACCCGCACTGGATCTACTTCTCGCCGGACGGGAAGACCGCCTACGTCACCAACTGGGGCGCCAACTCGATCTCCATCATCGATGTGGAGAAGATGGAGCGCGTCAACACCGTGACGGTGGGCCTCAACCCGAACGGCCTGGCGCTGAAGTCCAACGTCCCGCCGGACGTCATCGCCCGGTGGCAGGAGAACAAGGACCAGGCCAAGGAGGTCATCGCCAAGGCCGCCAGGCTGGTGATGCCGGAGCCCCGCTCGGAGGCCGAGGCGTTATTCTTCCAGAAGTGCACGATCTGCCACGACGTGGGCCGCATCATCCGCAACAACGCCCGGGGTGACCAGTGGGACGCCATCGTGGAGAAGATGCGGGGCAACGGGGCTCCCATCAACGACCAGGAGGCCAAGATCATCGCCGAGTATCTCAAGAGCGACCAGCACCGTAGCCTCAACATCAAGACCGAGCTCCAGATCGAAAAGCCGTTGGACCCGGCCAAGGGGTACGACGACGATCCCGCCATGCCTTAGGCGGGAGCTTGCGGCCAGACCATCGGAAGCCGCCGCAGGAGCAGGATGCTCAGCCGGCAGCCAGGGGAGGTCCGGCAGAGTAGGCCTGGCGACGTCACCGCAAAAACCAGCCCGGCGGGTGAGCCGGGCCAACCGTCACCATGCTGCCGAGCGCCCTTCCCGCAGTTGACGGGAAGGGCGCTCCGCCTATGGCGGGTGCACCGGCCGGGCGGGACCGCTCGAGGCGTCCACGGCCGGGAACCCGCACTGCAGCCCCACCCGCTCGCCGGAGGGGCAGCGCGCTCCCTGGCAGGGCCGTTTCACCCCGGACCGCCCGGTCTCCCGTTCCCGGTACCTTTTACCGGGCCGCCCGCTGCGCTAGAAAGAGGAGAGAGGGGAGCGAAGGGCGTGATCGTGGGGACCGGGATCGACATCGTGCAGGTGGAGCGCATCGAAGCCATCCTGCGCCGCCGGGGGTGGCGCTGGGCGGAGCGGGTCTTCTCTCCGGACGAGCTGGCCGCCGCCGGCACCGGGCCCCACAGGGCCCGGCGCCTGGCGGCCCGCTGGGCGGCCAAGGAGGCCTTCGCCAAGGCCTTGGGCACGGGCCTGCGGGGGTTGCGCTGGCGGGACATCCGGGTCCGCCAGGACGAGGGGGGCCGCCCGTGGCTGGAGGTCGCGGGCCGGGCGTCCGCCCTGGCCCGGGCGGCCGGCGTCCGGCGCATCCACCTCAGCCTCTCCCACGACGGCCAGTGGGCGGTGGCCCAGGTGATCCTGGAAGGGACCGGCCCCGGGGAGGGACGGCCGTGACGGCGGAAGAACCGGCCGGAACCGCAGGGCCAGAATTTGCAGGTCCCGCAGCCGGGATGCCGGCCACACCCGGCCGGGCATCCGGGATGCCGGGAGGGGCAGCCTCGCTTCCTGGACAGCCGCCGGCGGCTGCGACAGGGGTTTCCGCCACCGGCGTCGCACCGGGCGGCCGTACCGCCCTGGAAGCGGAACCCCGCCCTGCAGGGGTGTGGATCCTCTCCGCTGCAGCGGTCCGGCGCGGCGACCGCCTGGCCGCCGAAGCCGGGCTGGGCGGCCCGGTGCTCATGGAGACGGCGGGGCGCACGGCGGCCACCCTGCTCTGGAAGGTGGCAGGCCCCTTTTCGCCGCGGGAGCCCGTGGTGGTGCTGGCCGGCGGCGGGAACAACGGCGGCGACGGGATGGTGCTGGCCCGCTGGGTGGCCCGCTGGGCGGGGCCTGCCGCGGTGAAGGTCTTCCTGCTGGCGGAGCCTGCCCGGTTGCGGGGCGAGGCGGCGGTTCAATGGTCGTTGCTGGCCCGTTCGGGCGTGCCGGCGATCGCGCTGGCGGGCGAACCGGCCCCGGGCGCCCGGCAGGAAGCCCGCCAGAACCCTGGGGCGGAGGGCGGGGTGGTGCCGGCGGCGGACGCGTTCTTCTACCACCTGGAAGCCGCCGTCGCCCGCGCCCGGGTGGTGGTCGATGCCCTGCTGGGCGTGGGTGTGCGGGGTGCCCTGCGTCCCCTGGCCGCCCGGGCCCTTCAGGTGGTGGGAGCTGCGGGGGTGCCGGTCTTCGCCCTGGACTTGCCCTCGGGCCTTGACGCCGACACCGGGGAGGCGGCGCCGGTGGTGCCGCGCGCCACCTGGACCGTCACCTTCGCGGCGGCCAAGTGGGGCCTCTTGCTCGGCCAGGGCCCGGAACGGGCCGGGCAGGTCTTCGTAGCCGACATCGGCTGGCCGCAGGAGACCGGCACAGGCGCGGGTGGGACGGGCAGTGAGACGGAAGCCGGCGCGCCCGGCGGCGGCAGCGAAGGATTTCCCTCCGCCCGCGTCCTCGAGGCGGCCTCCGTGGCGGCCCTCCTGCCCCACCGGCCCTGGGATGCCCACAAGGGCTGGGCGGGGCACGTCGTCGTGGCCGGCGGCCGCCCGGGCCAGGTCGGGGCCGCGGTCCTGGCGGGCACGGCCGCCCTGCAGGCCGGGGCGGGCACCGTGACCCTGGCCGTGCCCGCCCCGGTGCGGGCCGAGGCCGCGGTCCACCGCCCGGAGATCATGACCTGGGCCCTTCCCGCCACAACCGGCGGCGAGTGGGATGCGGCGGCCGCCACCGCGCTGGCGCAGCGGGAAGGGGAGCGCCGCGGCCGGGTGGTTCGGGTCATCGGCCCGGGGCTGGGCCAAAGCCCGGGGGCGGCGGCCTGCCTGGCCGGATGGCTTGGACTCGACGGTCCGCCCGCTACCCGCGGGCCCGAAGATCCTGGGCCCGGGGCTGGTTCGCCTGCCGGTGTCCCGGCGTTCCCGCCCACCGTTCTGGACGCCGACGGGCTCAACCTGGCGGCCCGCCTGGGCATCGACCGCCTGCGGGAGCGGCCGGGATCCTTCCCGCTGGTCCTGACGCCCCATCCCGGCGAAGCGGCGCGGCTGCTGGGCTGGACCACGGCCCAGGTGCAAGCCCGGCGGCCCCTGGCGGCCCTTGAGCTGGCCCGCCGGTCGGGAGCGGTGGCCGTCCTCAAAGGGGCCGGCACCCTGGTTGCCGGGCCGGCGGGCGATCTGTACGCCTGCACCCGCGGCCACCCGGGCATGGCCAGCGCCGGCATGGGCGACGCCCTGGCCGGCATCGTGGGTGCCATGCTGGCCCAGGGGCTCGAACCTCTGGCCGCCGCCTTGGCGGCCGTGTTCCTCCACGCCCTGGCGGGGGAACTGGCAGCGCCTGCGGCCGGCGTCCCCGTCCAGGCTACGGAGGTCATCGCCCGGCTCCCCGCCGCCTTGCAACGGGTCCGGCGCGGGCTGCCCCGCAGCGCCGAAGCCCTGGGCGTGCCGGGAGTGGCGTGGTTGCGGCCGCCGCTGGCCGGCTGAGACGGCCGGGGAGTCCGGCCGCTTGGCCGGCCGCCTCTTGGGATGGCCCGGTGGCCGGCCTGCCTTGCGGACCGCTGGGGAAGCTGTGACGGCGAGACGGCCGCCGGCGGGACTTGCCGCCGCCGGCGACAGGGTCCCGGGCCGGACCGGCGAACCCATTGAGGTGCGGCGGTGGCCGGGGAGGGCCACCGGCGGCGCCGTTTCGACCACGTCACCGCCAGCGGAGGAGGAGTGGCCTTGGAAGGGCCGGGCCGGGGGCGGCCGGTGCGCCCCACCTGGGTGGAAGTCGACCTGGACGCCATCGCCCACAACGTGCAGACCCTCCAGCGGCTGGCCGCCCCCGCGCAGCTCATGGCGGTGGTCAAAGCCGATGGTTACGGCCACGGTGCGGTGATGGTCGCCCGCACCGCCCTGGCCCACGGCGCCCGGCGCCTGGCCGTGGCCGTAGTGGAAGAAGGCGTTCACCTGCGGCAGTCCGCCATCGCTTGCCCCATCCTGGTCATGGGCTGGACCCCGCCCTGGCAATACGCCCTGGCCCTGCGTTATGAGCTGGAGCTGGCGGTCAGCAGCGAGGAGGAGGCCCGTGCCCTGGCCGAGGCCGCCCGGCGGGACGGCCGCAAGGTGCGGGTCCACATCAAGATCGACACGGGCATGGGGCGTCTGGGCCTGCGCTGGGACCAGCCCCGGCTGGCGGAGGTCGTCGCCCGCATCGCCGGCCTGGGCGGCCTGGAGGTGGCCGGCGTCTTCACCCACCTGGCCACGGCCGACGACCCCGAGGCTCCCTTGACCGAAGACCAGCTCGGTCGCTTCGACCGGGTGCTCCAGGCCCTGGACGAACGCGGCCTGCGGCCGGGCTTGCGGCACGCTGCCAACAGCGCCGCCCTGCTGCGGCTGCCCGGGGCCCGGTACGACCTGGTGCGGCCGGGCATCGCCCTGTACGGGCTGGAACCCTTCCCCGGGGCGGTGGCGGCCTTCGGCCTCCAGCCGGCCCTGGCGTGGAAGACCCGGGTTGCCCTGGTCAAGGAGGTGCCGCCGGGGACTCCCATCAGCTACGGGGCCACCTTTGTCACCCGCCGCCGCTCCCGGATCGCCACCCTGCCTGTGGGATACGCCGACGGCCTGCGCCGGGCGCTGTCCAACCGCGGGCAGGTGCTGGTGGGCGGCCGGCGGGTGCCCATCGTGGGCCGGGTCTGCATGGACCAGGTGATGGTCGACGTCACCGATGCCGGCCCCGTGGCCGTGGGCGACGAGGTGGTGCTGATCGGCCGCCAGGGCGGCGAGCAGATCACCGCCGACGAGATGGCCGGCTGGATGGACACCATCGGGTACGAGGTGGTGACCGGCATCGGCCGGCGGGTTCCCCGCATCTACTTACGCGGGGGCCGTCCCGTGGCGCAGGCGCCCCTGTCCCACCTTCTCTGAGGGAGCCGGTGGCGGGAAGGGAGCCGGCGGGCCGGCGGGCGCCGGTTCGTCCAAGCACGGGGAGCGAGGACCGCAAGGGGTGATGGGCGGTGGCGGAAGACGCCCAGTGGCAGGCGGTGGCCGCTGCGGCCACGCCTTCTCCCCCGCCGGCAGGAACCGGCGCGGGCACGGCAGGGTCCAACTTCACCGAGGAGGGCTTGCGCCGCGGCTATCAGGAGATGGGCCCCCTCAACCAGCGGCTGGCAGAGGAGTGGCTCCCCGGGGAACTGGAACCCCGGCGCTGGGATTGGGGTGGGGAGGGCGGTTGACGTGGACGTCCGCCGCGGCGACATCTTCTTCGCCGACCTGAGCCCCGTGGTGGGGTCCGAACAGGGCGGCATCCGTCCCGTGCTGATCGTCCAGAATGATGTGGGCAACCGGTACAGCCCGACCACCATCGTGGCGGCCATCACCTCCCAGATCAACAAGGCCAAGCTGCCCACCCACGTGGAACTGCCGGCGGGCAGCTACGGGCTGGAAAAGGACTCGGTGGTGCTCCTGGAGCAGATCCGCACCATCGACAAGCGGCGGCTGCTGGAGCGGGTGGCACGGCTGGATGCCGGCGCCATGCGCCGCGTCAACCTGGCGCTGGAGATCAGCCTGGGCCTGCGCGAGATCTAGGACCCGCCGGCAGCCAGGACCAACCGGCAATCCAGGACAAACCCGTGCGAAGGCGATTGGAGACGGTGGCATGGAACCCGAATGGCTGGTGGAAGTGACCCGGGGCGGCTGGGTGGAGAGCCGCCATGCCGGTCACGCGGTGGTGGTGGACAAGCAGGGCCGGGTGGTGGCGGCCCTGGGCGATCCCGAGCACATCACCTTCCTGCGGTCAACCCTCAAGCCCTTCCAGGCCCTGGCGGTGGTGGCGGCGGGTGCCGCCGGCGCCTTCGGCTTCGATGACGCCGAGGTGGCGCTGATGTGCGGTTCCCACGCCGGGGAACCGGAGCACGTGGAACGGGCGGCCGCCATGCTGGCCAAACTGGGGCTGGGGCCGGAGCACCTGGCCTGCGGGCCCCACCCCCTGTCGAGCCCCGCGGCCGTCGAGGCCCTGAAGGCGGCGGGCGGCGAGCCCACCCGGCTGCACAACAACTGTTCGGGGAAGCACGCCGGCATGCTGGCACTGGCGCGGTACCGGGGCTGGCCGGTGGAGGGCTACCACCGGCCGGACCACCCGGTGCAGCAGGCGGTACGCCAGCTGGTGGCGGCCCTGACGGGTCTCGAGCCCGGCGGTCCCCGCTGGCGCGAGGCGGTGGACGGCTGCGGGGTGGTCACCTTTGCCTTGCCCCTGGTGGACGTGGCCCGCATGTTCCGGTACCTGGGACGCCCCGACCTCTTGCCCCCCGGTCTCGACCACCTGGGACCGGCTCTGGAACGGATTCGGCGGGCGCTGATCGCCCATCCCACCATGATCCGCGGGGCCGGCCAGTTCGACACCGAGGTCATCCGAGCCACGGGCGGGGCGTGGATCGGCAAGGTGGGGGCGGAGGGATATTACGCCGGAGCCCTCGACACCGGGCACGCCGTGGCGCTGAAGATCGCCGACGGCCAGGATCGCGCCCGGCCCGTGGCCATTCTGGCCCTGCTGGGGCGGCTGGGCCTCCTGCCGCCGGGGGCCGGGTCCCTCCAGGCGCGGTGGGGCCGGGTGGCGGTGACCAACACCCGGGGTGAGACGGTGGGCGAGATCCGGCCGGCGGGCCGACTGGCCGGCGGGCCCTCGAGGTAGGCGATCCCCGCGGCGAGCCGAACCGGCATGTGGTGGAGGGACCGTGGCCGGGGAGGGGACCGGCAGCCGGTGGAGGAGGCGGCCTGGTACCGTGGCACGACCGGAAGCCGAGCTGATGCGCATCCACGACATGGCGACGCTGGAGCAGGTGGTCAAAGGCTGCACCGCCTGCGGCCTGCGGGCAGGGTGCCGAGGGGTGGTCTTCGGTGACGGCAACCCGTCGGCCCGCCTGATGCTCATCGGCGAGGGGCCCGGGGCCGACGAAGACCGCCTGGGGCGGCCCTTCGTCGGCCGGGCCGGCCAGCTGCTGGACCGCATCCTGGCGGCTTGCGGGTTCGACCGGCAGCGCCACGTCTACATCGCCAACATCGTCAAGTGCCGGCCGCCCGGCAACCGCACCCCCACCCCGGAAGAACGGGCCGCCTGCCTGCCCAACCTGCGGGCCCAGATGTGGCTGGTGCAGCCCGTGATCGTGGTGCTCCTGGGATCCACCGCCCTGCAGGCGCTGGTCGACCCCGCCGCCCGCATCAGCCGGGCCCGCGGCCAGTGGATCGTCCGGGACGGGGTCTGGTACATGCCCACCTACCACCCGGCGGCCCTCTTGCGTAACCCGGCCCTGAAGCGGGAGTGCTGGCACGATTTCAAGAAGGTGATCGACAAGTACCGGGAACTGGTCGACCCGGCCCACGTGGCGCCCCACTACCCGCCGGGTGCGGAAGGGCCGGCCCCGGCGGCGGACCGGCGCCGCGTCCCGGCGGGCGAGGAACCCTGGGCGGCGGGGAGCGCCGCGGCCGCGGGGAGCGCTGGCGGGCCGGTGGCCGGCGCGGCGGGAGCCGCAGCGGAGGAAGCCGCTGCGACCCGGGAGCCCGAGGGCGGGACCCCACCGGCCGGCTCCAGGGACCGGGTTCCGCCTGGCGACAGCGTGCCGTCCGGGAACGGCGTCCCGCCCGGGGACGGCGTCCACCAGTTGAACCTCTTTGACCAGGCGGGCGGCGAGGGGGGGAGCCGCCGGTGACGGGCTCCCGGACCGTGACGATCCCCTCCGCGGAGGCGATGGAGCGGCTGGGTGAAGGCCTGGCCGCCGCCCTGGCGCCGGGCGACTGGATCGCCCTGACCGGACCCCTGGGGGCCGGCAAGACCACCCTGGTCAGGGGACTGGCCCGCGGGCTGGGCTACCGCGGGCGGGTGGCCAGCCCCACCTTCACCCTGGTCCACCTCTACCGGGGCCGCCTGCCCCTGTATCACCTGGACCTGTACCGCCTGGAGGGCGAGGAGGCCTTGCGGGACGTGGTCGACCCGGCGGAGATGGAGGCGTCCGGCGCCGTGGTGGTGGAATGGGCCGACCGGGCGCCGGGGTGGATCCCCGCCGGAGCCCTCTGGCTGGAGCTGGCTCCCCTGCCGGCGGGGGAGGGCCGCCGGGTGACGGCCCGGGCCCAGGGGCCGCGGGCCGCGCGTCTCCTTGACACCCTCCCGGGAAAGGACGGCGGCTGGCATTGACCTGGATCCTGGCCATCGACACCTCGGGGCCCCGCTGCGGGGTGGCCCTGGTGCGGGACGGGGAGCCCGCCGGGGCGGAAGAACTGGCCGCGCCGGGCACCAACCGCGCCCTGATGCCGGCGGTGGACCGGCTCTGCCGGCAGGCCGGCATCGGCCCCCGGGATTTGGGCGGGGTGGCGGTGGCCTTGGGCCCCGGCTCCTTCACCGGCCTGCGCATCGGGCTGGCAGCGGCCAAGGGGCTGGCGGTGGCCCTGGGCTGCCCCCTGGCCGGCGTCGGGACGCTGGATGCCGTGGCCCTGGCGGCCGCTGGGGCACCCTCCGCACCCTCCCGGGACGGGGCGGCCGGCCGCCTGTGGCTGGTGGCGCGGCCCGCCCGGCGCGGGGAGTTCTACGCAGCGATCTTCTCGCCGGGCGGCCGTGGGGCCGAAGCCGCCGGTGATCCTGCCGCGGCGGACGGGCCCGCCGGGACGGCGACCAGCAACCCGGTGGCCGCGGCCCGGCCGGCAGGCAGCATCCCGCTCCTCCGGCGCCTGTGGGGTCCCGGCCTGGTGAGCGCCGCGATGTTGCGGGAATGGCTGGCCGGGCCCGCGGCGGTGCCGGCGGTACCGGCGGTGCCGGCGGTGCCCGCGGCGCCGGCCGATGCCTCCCGCCCTGCCGGCGCTGAACGCGACACCCGGGCGACCCCGGGGGTGGCGGCCGGGGGCTGGGTGCTGGTCATCGACCCGGTGCACGGGGCCGAGCTCGCGCCGGGCGGCCGGGACGGGGCCAGGGCAGGCCGGGAGGACCGGGAAGCCCAGGGAGACCGGGAGGACCGGGGTGGCCGGGCCGCGGCGGCGGGGGAGGGCCCGGCGGGTTCGGCTCCCGGCCCGGGACCGGGGCCGCGCCCCATGGTGGTGCCCGACCCCGGCGCCGTTCCCCTGGCGGTGGCCCGGCTGGCCCAGGACCGGCTGGCGGCGGGGGGCGACGACCCCGGCACCCTGGCGCCTCTGTACCTGCCCGCCGGTTCGACCTACCGGCCTTACGTGCATCCCGCTGCCCAGCCCACCCCCCCGTCCGGGACGGGGCGCAGCTCCTGACGGGCAGGTGGGCTGCGGTGCACGGGTTTCCCCCGCCCGCCCACTGGCCGGGGCGGGACATGGCCCACCGCCCGAAGGCCCCCGGCTGCCCGGGGGGAGCCGGCGACGCGCGGTAACCCCTGCCGTGGCCCGACACGCCCCGGCAGGGCAAGATGCTATGATGGAACTGCCCTCGCGGGAGGTGAGCGGGGTGGCCCTATCCCACGACGTGCAGAGCCAGCCCGGCGAGATCCGCATCGACCCCATGACGCCGGGCGATTTGCCGCTGGTGCTGGCCATCGAGCGCCGCTCCTTCCCCACCCCCTGGTCGGAGCGGGCCTTCGCCAGCGAGCTGCGCGACAACCTCTATGCCGACTACATCGTGGCCCGCCACGGGGACCGGCTGGTGGGGTACGCGGGCATGTGGTGCATCCTGGACGAGGCCCACGTCACCACCATCGCCGTCGACCCCGAGTTCCGGGGCCGGGGGATCGGCAACCGCCTGCTCACCGCCCTGGAAGAACGGGCCCTGCGGTACGGCTGCCGGCGCATGACCCTGGAGGTGCGGGTGAGCAACCACGTGGCGCAGCGGCTCTACCTGCGCCATGGCTTCCGCCCCTGCGGGATCCGGCGGGGTTATTACGTGGACAACGGGGAGGACGCCATCATCATGTGGCGCGACCGCCTGGACCCGCCGGGACCCGTGGCGGCGGAGGGGGAGGACGCCCCGCGCACCGGACGGGATGCCGGGCTCCAGGCCGGGACGGAGCCGGCCACCGGTGCCGGCGCGGCCCCTGGCGGGAGCGAGCGCCCGTGAGCCGGCCCCACCTCACCCTGGGCATCGAGACCAGCTGCGACGAGACCAGCTTCGCGGTGGTGGCGGGCGGCCGCCGCATCCTGGCCAACGTGATCCTCAGCCAGACGGGCGAGCACGGCCGCTACGGCGGCGTGGTGCCCGAACTGGCATCCCGGCGCCACGTGACCAACGCCGTGCCCCTGCTGCAGGAGGCCCTGGCCCGCAGCGGCATCACCCTGGCGGAGGTCGACCTGGTGGCGGTGACCCGCGGGCCGGGCCTGGTGGGCGCCCTGCTGGTGGGGGTCTCCCTGGCCAAGGCCCTGGCCTGGGCCCTGGACAAGCCGCTGGTGGGCGTCCACCACCTGGCGGGGCACATCTACGCCAACTTCCTGGCCGGTCCCGGGGACGAACCGGCCCCCGAGCCCCGCTACCCCGCGGTGGCGCTGGTGGTGTCGGGCGGCCATACCGACCTGTTCCACCTGCAGGAGGGCGGGGGCCTGGCCTGGCTTGGCGGCACCCGGGACGACGCCGCCGGCGAGGCCTTCGACAAGGTGGCCCGGGAGCTGGGGCTCGGCTACCCGGGCGGGCCGGTCATCGACCGCCTGGCCGAGCGGGGCGATCCCCAGGCCTTTCCTTTCCCCCGGGCCATGCTGGACGACGACTCGCTGGATTTCAGCTTCAGCGGCCTCAAGACGGCGGTGCTCTACGAGCTGGAGCGCCGGGGATGGCGCGACCCGCAGCGGCGGGGCGAGCTGGAGGCCCGCCTGCCCGACCTGGCCGCCAGCTTCCAGCAGGCCGTGGTGGACGTCCTGGTGGCCAAGACCCTGCGGGCCGCCCGGCAGGTGGGGGCGCGCCAGATCTACCTGGCCGGCGGCGTGGCGGCCAACCGGCGCCTGCGCCGGGACCTGGAGGCCGCGGCCCGGGAGGCCGGCCTGAACCTTGCCTGCCCGCCCCCGGTTCTCTGCACCGACAACGGGGCCATGATCGCGGCGGCGGGGTATGCCGCCTGGCGGCGGGGGCGCCGGGACGGGCTGGAGCTGGACGTCGATCCCGACCCGCCCCTGGACGAATGGTTTTAGCGCGGGAGGGGTGGCCATGGTGGCGGCAGGGGACGGGCAGGCCCAGGCGCGGTGCGGAGGCGGCCGGCCGCCGGGGGAGATGGCCTGGTCCCAGGCCCTGGCGGCCGCCGGAAGCGGCAGCCCAAGGCCGGGCGGGGCCGGCCCGTCCGGCGGGGAGGGGGCCTGGCAGGCGGTGCCGCGCCAGCAGCGGCTGCGCCGGCACCCGGTGCCGCCGGGGCGCAACTCGCTGCACTACTGGCGGGAGGCCAAGAGCCTGCCCCGGGTGGCGTGGAACTTCCTGGTGATCTCCCTCTGCCGGATCCTGCCCTGGTTCGGGGTGAAGAACTTCCTCTACCGGCGCCTGGGGATGAAGGTGGGCCGGGACGTGGCCTTCGGCCTCATGGCCATGGTGGACGTCTTCTGGCCGGAACTGATCGAGGTGGGCGACAACAGCATCATCGGCTACAACACCGTGCTTCTGGCCCACGAGTTCCTCATCGGTGAGTACCGGACGGGGCCGGTGGTCATCGGCCGCGACGTGATGATCGGAGCCAACTGCACCGTCCTGCCCGGCGTGGTGATCGGCGACGGCGCCGTCGTGTCGGCCCACTCCCTGGTCAACGCCGACGTGCCCCCGGGCGCGGTGGTGGGTGGCGTGCCGGCCCGGCCCATCGGCCACCGGGGCTGAGGGCGGCGGTTCCGCGCATGCCGCCGGGGCCGGCGGCGGCCGGGAGCAGGCCGCCGGGTTGCTGGCCGGGCCGGTCCCGCCCGGTGCGAATGTTTTCCAGCCCGCGACCCCAAGCTAGCCTTCAGAAGCTCTGGCTATAGGCCCCGGCAGGCCGCCGTGGCAACCCGCGGGCCCGCGGCATACATCGTGAAGTGCGCCGGGCGGCCGGCGGTGGACAAGGGAACGGGCGGCGCGATGCGAATTCATGGCGGCATAGATGCAGGGAAGGTGGAACGGGCGATGGAGGAACCGGGGTACGCGCCCCCCATGGACTGGTCGGGCAAGCGGGTGCACTTCATCGGTATCGGCGGTTACGGCATGAGCGGCCTGGCGCGCGTGCTCCTGGCCCGGGGCGCCCGGGTCAGCGGGTCGGACGTGCGCCCCTCCGATCGCACCCGGTGGCTGGCCGGGAACGGGGCGGAGGTCCACATCGGCCATGACGCCCGCCACGTGGCGGGTGCGGACCTGGTGGTCTACAACACCGACGTGCCGGCCGACAACCCGGAGCTGGTCGCCGCCCGCCAGGCGGGCATCCCCGTCTGGCACCGTTCCCAGGTCCTGGCCGACCTGCTCAACCACCGGCAGGCCGTGGCGGTGACGGGCACCCACGGCAAGACCACCACCACGGCCATGACGGGCCTGGTGCTGGTGGCCGGCGGGCTCGATCCCACGGTGCTGGTGGGCGGCGAGGTGCCGGAGTTCGGCGCCGCCACGGCGCGGCTGGGACATGGTCCCTGGGTGGTGGCCGAAGCCTGCGAGAGCGACGGCACCTTCCTGCGCTACTTCCCCCGGATCGCCGTGGTCACCAACGTGGAGCCCGAGCACCTGGACCACTACGAGGGCGACTTCCGGCGGCTGCTGGATGCCTTTCGGGGCTTCCTCGGCAACGTGCGGCCGGGCGGCCTGGTGGTGGCCTGCGGCGACCACCCCGTGGTCCGGCAGCTGCTGGCCGGCCTGCCGGCGGGCCGGGTCCGGGTCGCCCGTTACGGCGTGGAGGCCGAGGACTGCCACCTGCGGGCCCGGGACGTCCAGACCGGACCGGAGGGAACGCGCTTCAGCGTCTGGCAGGAGGGCCGGCCCCTGGGGGAGGTCACCCTGGCGGTGCCGGGGGAGCACAACGTGCTGAACGCCCTGGCCGCCCTGGCGGTGGGGCTGGAGGTGGGCGTTCCCTTCGGCGTCGCGGCGCAGGCCCTGGCGGGGTTCCACGGTGCCAAGCGGCGCTTCCAGGTGATCCACGACCGGGACGGCATCCTGGTGGTGGACGACTACGCCCATCACCCGACGGAGATCCGTGCCACCCTGCGCGCGGCGCGGCAGCGCCGGGGCGCCGCGGGGCGGGTCATCGCCGTCTTCCAACCCCAGCGCTATTCCCGCACCCGCCTGCTGATGGACGAGTTCGCCCGGGCTTTCGGCGACGCCGACAAGGTGATCCTTACGGAGATCTACGCCCCGCCGGGCGAGCGCCCCATCCCTGGCGTCTCCAGCGCCGTCCTGGCCGAGCGCATCGCCCAGGAAGAGGGGCGGCCCGTGGATCTCTTCGCCAGCCGGGAGGACCTGATCGAGCACCTGCTGGCCACGGTGCGGCCCGGCGATCTGGTGCTGACCATGGGCGCCGGCGACATCTGGACGGTGGCCCGGGACCTGGCCCGGCGCCTCCAGGCGGTGACGCCGGCCTGACGGGTCGGCCGCGACCCGTACACTGGTCGCGATCCGTACACTGGTTTCCGGTCCCCATTGAAAGGCCCACCCTGCCGTGTTACGTATGGAACCAATAACCCGGGTGCGCCGGGCGGCCGGCTTCGTCCCCGGCCCGCCCGACCGCCATGAACCCGGTGGGGAGGGGCGAAACGTGAGGGCCGATCCGATCACGGCCGGACCGGCCGGCGACGGGCTGGCCGGAGGAACCGGCCGCGCGGCCGCCGGCAAGATCGCCGGCGAAGGACTCACCTTTGACGACGTGCTGATTATCCCCGCAGCCTCGGAAGTGCTTCCCCGCGACGTCGACGTCTCCACCCGCCTGACCCGCCAGCTGCGCATCCGCATCCCTCTGGTCTCCGCCGCCATGGACACCGTCACCGAGGCCCGCCTGGCCATCGCCCTGGCGCGGGAGGGCGGCATCGGCATCATCCACAAGAACATGCCGCCCGAGCGGCAAGCGGCCGAGGTCGACAAGGTCAAGCGCTCCGAGCACGGGGTGATCGTCGACCCCTTCTCCCTCTCACCCCATCACCGGGTGCGCGATGCCCTGGAGCTCATGGCGCGCTACCATATTTCCGGTGTCCCCATTGTCGACGGCCACGGGATCCTGGTGGGGATCATCACCAACCGGGACGTGCGCTTCGAGGAGGATCTGGAGCGGTCCATCGCCGAGGTGATGACCCGGGAGGGCCTGGTGACGGCGCCCGAGGGCACCACCCTGGCCCGGGCCCGGGAGATCATGCGGCAGCACAAGATCGAGAAGCTGCCGCTGGTCGACGGCGCGGGCCGGCTGCGGGGGCTCATCACCATCAAGGACATCGAGAAGGCGATCCGCTACCCCAACGCGGCCAAGGACGAGCGGGGGCGCCTTCTGGTAGGAGCGGCGGTGGGCGTGGGCCCGGCGGGCCTCGAGCGGGCCGATGCCCTGGTGGAAGCCGGCGTCGACGTGCTGGTGGTCGACAGCGCCCACGGCCACACGCGCAACGTCCTGGAGACGGTCCAGGCCCTCAAGCGGCGCCATCCCCAGGTGCCCCTCATCGCCGGCAACGTGGTGACCGCCGAGGGCACCCGGGCGCTGATCGAAGCGGGGGCCGACGCCGTCAAGGTGGGCGTGGGGCCGGGCTCCATCTGCACGACCCGGGTGGTGACGGGGGCCGGCTTCCCCCAGCTCAGCGCCATCCTGGACTGCAGCCAGGAGGCGGACAGGTTCGACGTGCCGGTCATTGCCGACGGGGGCATCAAGTATTCGGGCGACATCGTCAAGGCCCTGGCCGCCGGCGCCAGCGCGGTGATGATCGGCAGCCTGTTCGCCGGAACCGAGGAGGCGCCGGGCGAGCTGGAGATCTTCCAGGGCCGCAGCTTCAAGGTGTACCGGGGCATGGGCTCCCTGGGCGCCATGAAGGAGGGGGGCGCGGAACGCTACTTCCAGGAAGGCGAGGCGAAGTTCGTCCCCGAAGGGGTGGAGGGCCGCGTACCCTATCGCGGCCCCCTGTCGGAGACGGTCTTCCAGCTGGTGGGCGGCCTGCGGGCGGGCATGGGCTACGCCGGGGCGCCGGACATCGAGACCTTGCGCCGCCAGGCCCGGTTCGTCCGCATCACCAGCGCCAGCCTGGTCGAGAGCCACCCCCACGACGTCACGGTGACCAAGGAGCCCCCCAACTACTGGCTGGGCCGGTTCTGAACACGGGCTGGAAGAACCGGCCCGGCCGCCCGAGGTGGGACGCAAGGGTTGCAGGAACGCAAGACCGGTGCGGAGGGACGGGCGCCGGGCCAGGAGGCGGTGGCCTACCTGCAGGGGCTCGGCCGCTTCGGCATGCGCCTGGGGCTGGAGCGCATCCGTGGCCTGCTGGAGCGGCTGGGCCACCCCGAGGAGGGCCTGCCGCCCGTCTACCACATCACCGGAACCAACGGCAAGGGGTCGACGGCCAGCCTGATGGAGGCCATCCTGCGGGCGGCGGGCTACCGGACGGCCCTCTTCACCTCCCCCCATCTGGTCCACTACGAGGAGCGGTTCCGCTTCGACGGCCGGCCGGTGTCGGGGGTGGAGCTGGCCGCCGCCGTCGAGCAGGTGCGGCGGGCAGCGGCGGCCCTGGCGGCCGGCGGAGGGGTGGAGCCGCCCACGGAGTTCGAGGTGGCGACGGCCGTGTTCTTCCTGCTGGTCCAGGCGCGGCGGCCCGACGCCGTGGTGCTGGAGGTGGGGCTGGGCGGCCGCTATGACGCCACCAACACGGTGCCGCGGCCGATGGTGGCGGTGGTCACCAACGTGGCCCTGGACCACACCGACCGGCTGGGGCCCACGGTGGAAGCCATCGCCTACGACAAGGCGGGCATCGCCCGGCCCGGCGTCCCCCTGGTGACGGGCGCCCTGGATCCGGCGGCCCTGGCGGTCCTGCGCCGGGAGGCGGCGGCCCTGGGGGCGCCCTTGTGGGAGGTGCGCCCCGAGGAGGCGGCGCCGGAGGCGCGGGATCCGCGGGACCAGGGCGGGCCGGCGGCCGTGGCCACCTACCGGCTTCGCTCGGCGGGTCCGGACGGGTCCTGCTGGGACTACCGGGGGCCGGCCCCGGTCCCCGCCCGCTGGGACCGGCTGCCCCTGGCCCTGGCCGGACCGCACCAGGTGGCCAACGCCGCGGTGGCGGTGACGGCGCTGCTGGCGGCCGCCGCGACGGAACGGGGCCTGCCGGTGACCCGGGAGGCGGTGGAACGCGGCCTGGCCGCTGCGCGCTGGCCCGGCCGCATGGAGAGGGTCCGGTGGCGGGGCCGGGAAATCTGGCTGGATGGGGCCCACAACCCGGCCGGCATGGCGGCCCTGGCCCGGACGGTGGCGGCCCTCTGGCCCGATCGCCGGGTGGTGCTGGTGGCCGGCATGCTGGACGACAAGGACGTGGAAAAGGCGGCGGCCGCCATCGCCCCGGTGGCGGCGCGGGCGGTGGTGACGGAGCCCCCCTCGCCCCGGGCCGCCCGGGCGGAGCGGCTGGCCGGGGCGCTGGCCGCACATGGGGTGGCGGTGGCCGTCCAGCGGGAGCCTCTGGCGGCCCTGGAGCGGGCCCTGCAGGAAGCAGGACCGGGCCAGCCCGTGCTGGTCTGCGGCAGCCTCTACCTGGTGGGGACGGTGCGCGCCCAGCTGCTGGTCCCCACGGCGGCACCCGGCGGCTGACCTTGCGGCACGCAGGGAACGGACCCTTGCAGCCCGAACTGCCCGGTAGAGGCCGGCCCGGTCGCCCCGGCGGGTTCGCCGGCGGCGTCCCCGGGGGCGGGGCATCGCCTCGGATTTGCTCCATTGAGGCCGGCCGTGCGGGGGGAGAGTTCGGTGAAGCAAACCGTGATCATCGACGGGGCACGGACGCCCTTCGGCAAGTTCGGCGGGGCCTTGAAGGACGTCCCGGCGGTGGAGCTGGGCGCCGTGGCGATCCGGGCGGCCCTGGAACGGGCCGGGGTCGCCGGCGACCAGGTGGACTACGTGCTGATGGGCATGGTCGTCCAGGCGGGGGCGGGCCAGATTCCCTCCCGCCAGGCGGCGGTCAAGGCGGGGTTGCCGGTGACGGTGCCCTCGGACACCATCAACAAGGTCTGCGCCTCCAGCCTGCGGGCCGTGAACCTGGCGGATGCCCTGATCCGGGCCGGGGATGCGGCCGTGGTGGTGGCGGGCGGCATGGAGAGCATGAGCCAGGCGCCGTACCTGGTGCGCCAGGCCCGCTGGGGCGCCCGCATGGGCCACGGCGAGCTGGAGGACGCCCTGCTCACCGACGGCTTGCTCTGCGCCTTCGGGGGCTGCCACATGGGCGTGTACGGCAGCCGGGTGGCGGCGGAGTACGGCGTCACGCGGGAGGAGCAGGACCGCTGGGCGCTGCGCAGCCACCAGCGGGCTGTGGCGGCCATGGACGCGGGGCGGCTGGCGGAGGAGATCGTCCCCGTGGAGGTGCCGGGGCGCAAGGGCCAGGTGACCCGGGTGGAGGCCGACGAGGCGCCGCGCCGGGACACCAGTTACGAGAAGCTGGCCGCCCTGCCCCCGGCGTTCGAGAAGGACGGCACGGTGACGGCGGGCAACGCCCCGGGCATCAACGACGGCGCCGCCGCCCTGGTCCTCATGGAGGCCGAGCGGGCCCGGGCCCTGGGCCTCAAGCCCCTGGCCACCATCGTCAGCCAGGGGCAGGCCTCGCTGGACCCGCCCTACCTGCACACCGTGCCCTATTACGCTGCCGAGCGGGCCCTCCAGAAGGCCGGCCTCGGCTGGGACGACATCACCCTCTTTGAGGTGAACGAGGCCTTTGCCGCCGTGGCCCTGACCACCATGAAGCTGGGCGGCTGGGACCCGGAGAAGGTGAACGTCAACGGCGGGGCCGTGGCCCTGGGGCACCCCATCGGTGCCAGCGGCGCCCGCATCCTCCTGACCCTGGCCTACGAGCTGCGGCGCCGGGGCGGCGGGTACGGCATCGCCACCATCTGCAGCGGTGGCGGCCAGGGCGAGGCGACCCTGATCCGGGTGGATCCCTGACGCCCGGGCGGCGGGCCGCCGGCCGGGAGGACAGCGGCCGCCAGCCGGCAGCTGCGCACAGGACACAGGCCGAGGTCGGCCATGGAACGCCAGCGGGCGTGTAGGCGGCCTGGGACGTCCCGGGCCGCAAGGCCCGCGCCCAGGGAGGTGCCGCCGTGGCGGGGTACGAACCCGAACCAGGCCACGAACCGGACGTTGCGGCTCGCGCCGCGGAACCCCGGGCCCCCGCGCCCGCGGGGGTGGGAACCGCGGCCGGTAGCGCATCCCAGGGACCGGTCCCGGATCCGGGCGGTGGGCCGGCACCGGCTTCCTCGCCGGAGTCCGGCCTGCCGGGCGGTGGCTTCCGGGCGCCCTTCCCCAGCGCCGGGCTCCCCACGGTGGCCGAGGCCCTCCAGCGGATCCTGGCGGCGGCAGGGCGGCCGCCCCTGGCGACGGAAGAGGTGCCCCTGGCCGTGGCCCTGGGCCGGGTGCTGGCCAAGCCCGTCTACGCCCCCGAGGACGTCCCGGGCTTTCACCGGTCGACCGTCGACGGATACGCCGTGCGCAGCCAGGACCTGCGGGGCGTGGAGCCCGGCCGGCCGGCCCGCCTGCAGGTGGCGGGCCGGGTGCTGGCGGGCCAGCCCGCTCAGGTGACGGTGGAACCCGGCCAGGCCGTGGCCGTGCCGACGGGCGGGATGCTGCCGCCGGGTGCCGATTGCGTGGTCATGTTCGAGCACACCACCCGGGAGGGGCCGTGGCTGCTGGTGCACCGCTTTGCCGGCCCCGGCGACAACGTCATCGCCCGGGGCGAGGACGCCGCCGCCGGCCTGGCCCTGTTGCCGGCCGGGCGCCGGCTGGGGCCCGCGGAGCTGGGTGCCCTGGCGGGCGCGGGCGTCACCCGCCTGGCCGTGGCCCGGGGACCCCGGGTCGCCCTGCTGCTGACCGGCGACGAGGTGGTTCCTCCCGGCCAGGTGCCCGCACCCGGCCAGATCCGGGACATCAACGGGGTGGCCCTGACGGCCGCCTTGCGGCAGGATGGCGCCGAACCCCTGGACCCCGTCTACGTGCCGGACGAGCCGGACGCCTTCCGGCAGGCCCTGGGGGCCGCCCTGGCGGCTGCCGACCTGGTGCTGATCTCGGGCGGCAGCTCCGTGGGCGAGCGCGACCTGACGGCCGAGCTGGCCGCCGAGCTGGAGCCGCCCGGCGTGATCCTCCACGGCATCGCCCTCAAGCCGGGCAAGCCCACCCTCTTCGCCATGGCGGGGCGCAAGCCGGTGTTCGGCCTTCCCGGCAACCCCGTCTCGGCGCTGGTGGTCTACCGGCTGCTGGTGCGGCCGCTGATCCAGCGCTGGCTGGGGCTTGCACCCGAGCCCGGTCCCGGCCCCCGCATCCGGGCGCGCCTGGAGACGGCCCTGCGCCGCCCGCCGGGCCGGGAAGAGTACGTACCCGTGGCCCTGATCTGGCGCGGGGGCGAGTACGGTGCCCGCCCCCAGCCCCGCAAGTCCGGCCTGATCTCGGCCCTCACGGGCGCCCAGGGGCTGGTCCACCTGCCCCTGGAGATCGAGGGCCTGCCGGCGGGTGCGGAGGTGGAGGTGATCCCCTGGTGAGGGAGCCCTTGCCTTCCGGACAGGGAGCGGTTCCCGGCGCCGGGGCGCCGGCCGGCGCCGGAGGGACCGGGCCGGGCCTGGCGGCAGGGGACCAGGGATGGACCCACCTGGACGGGGCAGGCCGGGCCCGGATGGTGGACACCAGCGGCAAACCCGTCACCCTCCGCGAAGCCGTGGCCCGGGGCCGGGTGCGCATGGCGCCGGCCACCCTGGCCCGCCTGCGCGCGGGCGACGTGCCCAAGGGGGACGTCTGGGCCGTGGCCCGGGTGGCGGGCATCCTGGCGGCCAAGGAGACCGGCCGGCTCATCCCGCTCTGCCATCCCCTGCCTCTGGACGCGGTGGCCGTCGACTTCCGGCTCGGCGCCGAGGGCGTGGAGATCCAGGCCACCGCCCGCACCACCGCGCGCACGGGGGTCGAGATGGAAGCCCTGACGGCGGTCACCGTGGCCGCCCTGACCCTGATCGACATGTGCAAGGCCCTGGACCGGGGCATGGTGATCGAGGCCGTCCGCCTGGTGCGCAAGACCGGCGGGCGCAGCGGCGAGTACACCCGCCCGGACGAGCCGGCCTGGGAGGACCTGGGCGAGCCGGTGGGGCCCCCGGGCCCGCGGGCATGACGGCAACCCCTGCCCCCGGGGCCACCGCAGACCCGCAACCCGGGGGACCGGAAGGGAAGGTGAAGGCCGTGCGGGTGGCGATCCTGACCGTGAGCGACGGAGTGAGCCAGGGATGGCGCCGGGATGACAGCGGCGAGTACCTGGCCCGCTGGGCTGCCGAGGGCGGGGCGGTGGTGGTGGACCGCGGCGTGGTGCCCGATGACCGGGACGCCATCGCCCGCTGGCTGCGGGCGGCGGCCGGGCGGGCGGACATCGTCTTCACCACCGGCGGCACCGGCCTGGGGCCCCGGGACGTCACGCCGGAAGCCACCCTGGACGTGGTGGAGCGCCTGGTGCCCGGGCTGCCCGAGCGGATGCGGGCCGCCACGGGCGCGGCCAACCCCATGGCCTACCTTTCCCGGGGGGTGGCGGGCATCCGGGGCCGCACCCTGATCGTCAACCTGCCGGGCAGCCCCCGGGGGGTGGCCGAGTGCCTGGCGGCGCTGGAACCCTTGCTGGCCCATGCCGTGGCCATCCTGCAGGGGGGCGGTCACGACGCGCCGGGCCACCCTCTCCCGCCCCCGCCCTCAGGCGCACCATCCGGCCATGCCTGACCGGCCACGCATAAAGCGCCCCTCGCGCGGGAACAGGATAAGCGGCCGAGTTGGGAGCGGCGGCCAAATCGGGGCTTGACGACCGTTTTTGGCCGCTTTACCATAGTCGGTGGCTTAGCACTCTCCGGAAGGGAGTGCTAACAGGACAGGCGTCCAGCGGCCCGGGGGCTCCGGCCCGCCGGCCCGCCGGCCGGTCATGCCGCAATCCATCATCCAATCGCTGTGGCCGGGCGCCCCGGAACCAACCTGCATCCTTTCAGGGAGGTGCACGGCGGTGAGCGTTCAGCCGCAGCCCAAGGGAGGGACCGTTTCGGTGAAGCTGCGCCCTCTCGGCGACCGGGTGGTCGTCAAGGTGCTGGAGGAAGAGGAGCGGACCAAGGGCGGGATCATCCTGCCGGACACGGCCAAGGAGAAGCCCCAGCAGGGTGAGGTCCTGGCCGTGGGCACGGGCCGCATCCTCGAGAATGGCCAGAAGGTGCCCCTGGAGGTCAAGGAAGGTGACCGGGTCATCTTCTCCAAGTACGCCGGCACCGAGGTCAAGCTGGATGACGAGGAGCTGCTGATCCTCAGCGAGCGGGACATTCTGGCCATCGTTCAGTAACCGAGGAGGGGAAGCGGCATGCCGAAGCAGCTGGTCTTCAACGAGCAGGCGCGGCGCAGCCTCGAAAAGGGGCTGAACACCGTCGCCAACGCCGTCAAGATCACGCTGGGGCCCAAGGGCCGCAACGTGGTCCTGGAGAAGAAGTTCGGCTCCCCCACCATCACCAACGACGGTGTGACCATCGCGCGGGAGATCGAACTCAAGGACCCCTTCGAGAACATGGGCGCCAAGCTCCTGACGGAGGTGGCGACCAAGACCAACGACGTGGCCGGTGACGGTACCACCACCGCCATCGTGCTGGGCCAGGCCATGGTCCGCGAGGGCATGAAGGTGGTGGCCGCCGGCGCCAACCCGATCCTGGTCAAGCGGGGCATCGAGAAGGCGGTCGCCGCCGTGGTGGAGGAGATCAAGCGGATCGCCAAGCCCGTGGAGACCAAGTCGGCGACCCAGCAGGTGGCCTCCATCTCCGCCAACGACGAAGAGATCGGCAAGATGATCGCCGACGCCATGGAGAAGGTCGGCAAGGACGGCGTCATCACGGTCGAGGAGAGCAAGACCCTGGACACGACCGTCGAGGTCGTGGAGGGCATGCAGTTCGACCGGGGCTACCTGTCGCCGTACTTCGTCACCGACCCGGAGGCCATGGAGGCCGTCCTGGAGGATCCCTTCATCCTGATCACCGACCGCAAGATCTCCTCGGTCAATGACCTGTTGCCGGTCCTCCAGCGGGTGGTGGAGCGGGGCAAGCCGCTGCTGATCATCGCCGAGGACGTGGAGGGCGAGGCCCTGGCCACCCTGGTGGTCAACAAGATCCGCGGCACCCTGCAGTCCTGCGCGGTGAAGGCGCCCGGCTTCGGCGACCGGCGCAAGGCCATGCTGGAGGACATCGCCATCCTCACCGGCGGCCAGGTGGTCTCCGAAGACCTGGGCATCAAGCTGGAGAACGTCACCCCTGACATGTTCGGCCGCGCCAAGAAGGTGGTCGTGGAGAAGGAGAACACGACCATCGTCGAAGGCGCCGGCGACCCGCAGAAGATCAAGGCCCGCATCAACGTCATCAAGCGGCAGATCGAAGAGACCACCTCGGACTTCGACCGCGAGAAGCTGCAGGAGCGGCTGGCCAAGCTGGCCGGCGGCGTGGCCGTGATCAAGGTCGGCGCGGCCACCGAGGTGGAGCTGAAGGAGAAGAAGTACCGCATCGAGGACGCCCTCTCCGCCACCCGGGCGGCGGTGGAGGAGGGCATCGTCCCCGGTGGCGGCTCCACGCTGGTGCACGCCATCAAGGCGCTGGACAAGGTGGAGGCCCGCAACGAGGACGAGCGGATGGGCATCGAGATCGTCCGCCGCGCCCTGGAGGAGCCCCTGCGCCAGATCGCGACCAACGCCGGCCTGGAGGGCTCCGTGGTGGTCGAGCGGGTCAAGCAGCTGCCCGACAACGAGGGCTTCGACGCCCTGACGGGCGAGTACGGCGACATGTTCGCCCGGGGCATCGTCGACCCGGCCAAGGTGACCCGTTCGGCGCTGCAGAACGCGGCCAGCATCGCCGCCATGGTGCTGACCACCGAGTCGCTGGTGGCCGACCTGCCCGAGGACAAGAAGGAAGCGGCCGGCGGCGGCATGGGCGACATGGACTTCTGATCCGGTCGCCGCGAAGGGACCGGCCCGATCGGGGTGGCCGCAAGCCGCTGGTGCGCGGCACCCTTCCCGGAACACAGCACGCCGCGGGGCGGAACCCCGCGGCGTGCTCTTTCAAGGGGGACCGGCGTGTCAAGGGGGACCGGCTTCAGGCCGGGCCATGGTATCATGCCGTCAATGAAAAGGAGCGATGGGACCATGTCCGATGCCCGTTCCCCCCTTTCCCCGGCCGAACCCGCCGAGCGGGTGGTGATCCTGGACTTCGGCTCCCAGTACGGCCACCTCATCGCCCGCCGGGTGCGGGAGCTGGGGGTGTACTCGGAGGTCCTGCCCCACAACGCGCCGCTGGCCCAGATCCTGCGCCACCGGCCGCGGGGCGTGATCCTTTCCGGCGGTCCGGCCAGCGTCTACGAGCCCGGTGCCCCCCAGTGCGATCCCGGCCTGTGGCATGCCGGGGTGCCCGTTCTGGGCATCTGCTACGGCATGCAGCTCATGGTCCACCAGCTGGGCGGGCGCGTGGCCCGCGCGGAAGAGCGGGAGTACGGCCCGGCGACCCTGGAGGTGGAGGAACCCGGCCGCCTGCTGGCCGGCCTGGGGCCGCGCCTGGACGTGTGGATGAGCCACGGCGACCGGGTGGAAACGCTGCCGCCGGGCTTCACCGTCCTGGCCCGCACGGCCGCCTCGCCCTTTGCCGCGGTGGAGGGAGGCGGCGGCCGCTGGCTGGGTGTCCAGTTCCACCCCGAGGTGGGCCACACCCCCCGGGGCCGGGAGATCCTGGCCAACTTCCTCTACGGCGTGTGCGGCTGCCGGGGCGGCTGGACCATGGCCGGCTTCGTCGAGGAAGCGGTGCCCGCCCTGCGCCGCCAGCTGGAGGGAGCCCGGGCCCTCTGCGCCCTGAGCGGCGGGGTCGACTCCACCGTGGCGGCGGTTCTGGTCCACCGGGCCATCGGGCCCCGGCTGGCCTGCGTGTTCGTCGACACGGGCCTGCTGCGGGCGGGGGAGGTGGAGGAGGTCCAGGAAAGCCTGGTCGGGCTGGGCATTGAGCTGCGGGTGGTCGACGCCCGGGACCGGTTCCTGGCCGCCCTGGACGGCATCGCCGACCCCGAGGCCAAGCGCAAGGCCGTGGGCGAGACCTTCATCCGCGTGTTCGAGGAAGAGGCCCGCCAGCTGGCCGAAGAACTGGGACCCATCCCCTTCCTGGTGCAGGGGACCACCTATCCCGACGTGATCGAGAGCGGGGGCGGCGCCGCGGCGACCATCAAGAGCCACCACAACGTGGGCGGCCTGCCCCCGGACCTGGCGTTCCGGCTGGTGGAGCCGCTCCGCTACCTGTTCAAGGACGAGGTGCGGGAGGTGGGGCGCCGCCTGGGGCTGCCGGAGGCCGTCGTCCAGCGGCAGCCCTTCCCCGGCCCGGGGCTGGCCATCCGCATGGCGGGGCCCGTGACCGCCGAGCGGCTGGAACGGCTGCGGGCCTGCGACCGCATCGTCCGGGAGGAGATCCGGCGGGCCGGGCTGGAGGGTCGCCTCTGGCAGGCCTTCGCCGTCCTGACGGGCACGCCCACCGTGGGCGTGATGGGCGACCGGCGCACCTACGGCGAGGCGGTGGCCGTGCGGGCGGTGACCTCGGGGGACGGCATGACGGCCGACTGGGCCCGCCTGCCCCACGAGGTCCTCGACCGTATCGCCCGCCGTCTGGCCAATGAGGTGGAGGGCGTCAACCGCGTGGTCTACGACATCACGTCCAAGCCCCCGGCGACCATCGAGTGGGAGTGACGCCGGGGGGTCAGGCCTGTGGGAGTGAGCCGTGGGGAGGCGTCAGACCTGGGCATGGCCGCCGGAACCCGGCCCCGAGGCCGGGTTCCGGGCTTAGGGACCCCTGCCCGGCCGGTGGCCCCGGGCGCATGGGTCCGGCCCCAGGCGAGGGGATCCCGGCCCGTGGCCCTGGACCCAGGCGGTGAGCCCCGGGTCCCAGACATCCTTCGACAAGAAGGGCGCCCGGGCGAGGGACAGGTTGGCCGTGGCAGCGGCGAAGGATGTATGTAGCCGGACTGGTCCCGGCGCTGCAGCCTGCCTGTGCCACAACATGACGAAAAAGGTCGAAGCACGGTCCTATTTTTTCGAATTTAGGAGGATCTTGCGGGGGCTTGTCGTAACCTTTTCCTAGCAGGGCCGGAGGGAACGGGCCGGGCCGCGACAAGGAGCGGCCGGTCGCCGCCCGGGATCAGCGGGAGGGGCGGGACCGGCCGGACGCGGGTGGAGGTGACGGGGATGCTTTACCGTGCGGCGAAGCTGCTGGCCGGTGTGCTGGCGGCGCTGACCATCGTGGTGAACTATCAGGTCAGCTGGCCCATGTAGTCCCTTGCCGGAAGGGTTGGGCCCGGACCCGCAGCCCTGGCCGGCCTGGCTGCAGGCACCACCGCGCCCCTCGCACCCGGGTTACCACCATCAAAACACGGGCACCGGTGGGGTGTAAAGGCAGGTGGAACCGGTCCGGCGGGCCCTCCGGCCCTCGGCCGGGGCTGCGGAGCCGGCTGCTGCGACGCGAAAGCCGCGTTCGCCGGGGCGAACGCGGCTTTCGCGTGGGCAGGGGCACCGGCACCGCGATTCCGGCCCGGGCTCCTGCGGCTGCACGCCGCCGGGGAGGGTTGCCGCTTGGACCAGCGAAGTGGAACCGCTATGAAGCCTTCGGGGACCGTCGCCCGGTACATGCTGGCCGTGGCCACCTTGGGCCTGGCGGGCCTGGTGGTCCAGGCCGTGCGCTGGCCGGTGCCGCCATCGGTGCTGGTGCTGGTGCTGGGTTGCGCCCTGCTGGTGGCCGAACTGTACCAGGTGCCCGCCCCCGGCGGGGAGGCGGTCTCCATGGGCTCTCTGGTGGTCCTGGTGTCCCTGTGGCTCCTGGGGCCGCCCGTGCCCATCTGGGCCGAGGTGGTGGGCTGGAGCTTGCTGGCCCTGCGCCGGCGCTCTTTCGGCCTGGTCACGGCCTTCAACATCGGCCAGACGGTGCTGGCCGTGCTGGCCGCCGCTGCGGCCTTCCGCTTCACCGGCGGCGCGTGGGGCCAGCCCCTCGTGGCGGGCGACACCGCCACCCCCTACCTGGCCAGCGCCGTGGCCTTCGGCCTGGTCAACGCCACCCTGGTGACGGTGGCCTTCGCCCTCTACAAGCGGGTTCCCCTGGGGCAGCAGGTGCGCACCTACCTGGTGGCCGACAGCTGGCGGCTGGCGGTGTCCGCCCTGCTGGCCCTGGGCGTCTACATCCTCTTCACCCGCCACGGCTATCCCCCCGCGGCCCTGGCCGCCTTCCCCGCTTTGACGGTGGTCCACCACTACGTGGCCACCGTCTGGACCCGCCACCTGCGGCAGCGGGCGGTGGAACGCTTCCTGCGCACCCTCCAGGCCGACCCCCAGGGTCTGCGCCGGGCCGACATGCTGGTGCGGCTGGTCACCGAGCTGGCCGAGGCGCTGGGGGTGTCCGGGCGGGACGTCGACAACCTGCGCCAGGCCGCGCTTCTCCACGAGGCAGGCGGGCCGCGCCCCCTGGGCATGGACGACGGCGATCCCGCTCCGGCCCAGCTGGCCCGCCACGCCGTGGCCTCGGCCCGGGAGGTGGCGCGGATCGCGGTGCTGGAGCCGGTGGCGAGGGTCCTCCGGCACCACCACGAGCATTGGGACGGCAGCGGCGGGCCCGACGGCCTGGGGGGCACGGCCATCCCCCTGTGCAGCCGGATCCTGGCCGTGGCCGAGGCCTATCTTTTCGCCCTGCAGCGCTGGGGCGATCCCGGGGCGGCCTGGGAGGCGGTGCAGGGCCGGGCCGGCAGCCGGTTCGACCCCCGGGTGGTGGAGGCCCTGGGACAGGTGCGGGGCAGTGTGGCCTGGCTGCCCGAGCGGGGACTGAGCATGGCCGGGGAGCTGGCCGTGGCGGCTGAGCAGCTGCGCCGGTTCGTCCGGGAAGCGGGGCGGGGAGCGAAGGGCCGGGGTACGGGCTTCGACGACGAGGTCCTGGTGCGGCAGGCGGCGGGAGCGGTGGTGGCTCTCTCCCACCTGGCCCGGGTGATCAACGCCACCCTGCACCCGGACGAGGTGGCCGAGTGGGTCCTGGACACCTTCCTGCAGGTCGTGGGCGGGCGCGTGTTGTGGCTGGTTCCGGGGGGCCGGGCCGGCGTGCTGCGGGTGGCGGCCCTGCGCAACGGGCCGCCGGGCCTGGTGGGCGGAGAGCTGGATCTGCACCGCCCGCCCTTCCAGCGGCTGCTGGAAGGGCGCAGGCCGCTGCTGGCCCGGCTGGAACCCGGCCAGGGGCCGGACTGGCTGCTGGCGGGCCAGCGGCGGTGGGTGCTGGCCCTGCCCCTGGTGGCCAGGGACCAGCTGCTGGCGGCGGTGGTGGTGGTCCGGGACGAGCCCCTCCCCCAGGCCCTGAGCCAGACGGACCTGCTGGCGGTGGTGGCCAGCCAGGCGGCCCTGAGCCTCGACAACGCCCGCCTGTTCGAGCAGGTCCAGGCGCGCCTGCAGGAGCTCACCGCCCTGAAGCGGTTCCAGGACCTGATCTTCGAGCAGGTGGGGACAGGCATCGTCGCCGCTGACGCCGCCGGCACGGTCACCCTGGTCAACCGCGCGGCGGCGGCCATCCTGGAGCGGGCCGGCTGGGCGCCGGCCGTGGTATCGCGGCGACTGCCTAAAGTTTCAGTAGGTGCTGGTGGGGGAAAAGCGAAGGAGAGACCTCACCAGGTTGTCCCAAACGGGACAGCCGATCCTTCTGGCCAAGGATGGAGGTGAGGCCTCTCCATGAAGGATGTGATTCGCCGCATCGGGGAGATCACCCTGCAGCTTGCGCGGGTTGTGGAAAAGGCCGTGTGGGAGGCGCCGGACTTTCGAATGCTGGAGGTGGCCGTGGTCCGAGGGGCGCAGGAGGCCGCGAGGCAGCTGCTGGTCACGGCCTTGGAGGCGCTGGACCGGCAGCTGATGGAGCAGCGGGACCGGCGGCAACTGAAGTGCGTCAACCGGCAACCACGAAGCCTGATGACGTGGGTGGGCGAGATCCAGTGGGAACGGCGGTATTACCAGGAGCGGCCAAGCGGGGTACGGCGGTTCTTGCTGGATGAAGTGCTCGGGTTGGCGCCGCGGCAGCGGTACTCGCCGCTGGTGCAGGAGTTCGGGATTCAGCTGTGCACCCAAGTGCCGTTCGCGGCGGCAGCGGACTGGCTGGAGCGGGTGAGCTGCGGGGCCGTGCGGCTGAGCGCCATGGCCTTGTGGGCGGACGTGCAGGCGGCCGGGGCCCGAGCGGACGAAGCGGCGAAGGCGCAGCGGGAGGGCGGTGTTTGAGCGGGGCGAGATCCCGCCCGGGAGCCGGCCGGCGGCCGCCGTCGACCTGGAGTTTGACGAGCTGCTGGTGCGGGGCCGGCGGCGCGGGCCGGATGGGCAGAAAGAGCGGATCGCGCTGATGCATGCACTGGCGTATGAGGGCAAGGCGACGGACGCGCGGGGGCGGACGGTGCTGAAGAACCGGCGGGTGCACGTGGCCGTGGGCGAAGGGACGGCGTCCATCGAGGAGGCGCTGGCGGCCTTTGCGGCGGCGTGGGATTGGGCCCGGGTGGAACAGTGCACGGTGGGTGGGGACGGGGCGCCGTGGATCCGCAAGGTGCTGGAGTACCTCCCCCAGGCCACCTATCGCCTCGATCCGTTCCACCTCAAGCGGGCGCTGCGGCGCGGGCTGCGGCATGATCCGGAAGCCCACCGGCAGCTGGCGGCGGCGCTGGCCGAGGGGAAGCCGTGGCCCGAGGTGGCGGCGATCCTGGATGCGGCTCGCCGGCGGGCGCAGGGAGACGACCGCGACCGCGTCCAAGAGCTGAAGCAGTACATGAAGAACCACTGGGACGGCATCGTGGCCGACGCGAACGTGCGGCGGCTTGGTGCGATCGAGGGGCAGAATTACCACGTGCTGGCCCGGCGGATGAAGCGACGGGGAGCGTCGTGGAGCGAAGGCGGGGCACGGCACCTGGCCCGCCTGTTGGCGGCCCGAGCAAATGGGGAGCTCGAGCGCTATGCGCGTCCGGTCTGGCAGCGCCGCCAGGCGCCACCGGTGGTGTCGACCCCGCAAGGCCGGCTGTTCGGGCAGCGCCTGAGTCGGAGCGACGTGGAGGATGTCGCCCAGTGGCTGCGGGTGCGGATCCCGGCGCTCTACGGGCCGCATGCGGACCGTGAGTGGGTGCAGGCGTTACGGCACCTGGCCGGCCTTTCTGTGGCGTAACCGGAGCATGGGTCGGGGGGATCCACCTACCGAAGCTTGATGCAGTCTATCGCGGCCGCGGCCCTTGGGGGCGAGCAACCCCTGTGATAGCATGCTTCTGGAACAGCTGGAGGCGACCGAGCCCCTGCCCCCGCGCCTCTTGGAGCTGGAGGGGCGGGACGGGTCACCGCTGGCCGTGGCGGTCCGGGCCTTTCCCCTGGTGGGACCGGACGGGGAGAAGGCCGGGGCCGTGGTGTTGTTGCAGGACGTGACCCAGGAACGGGAACTGGAACTGCGGGCGCGGCGCTCGGAGCGCCTGGCGGCGGTGGGCCAGCTGGCGGCGGGCGCTGCCCACGAGATCCGCAATCCCCTCACCGCCATCAAGGGGTTCATCCAGCTCCTGGACCGGCGGCTGGAAGGCGAGGCAGCGGGCTACATCGACATCGTCCTGCAGGAGATCGAGCGGATCGAGACCATCGTCAACGACCTGCTGCTGCTGGCCCGCCAGCCCCGGCTGCGCCTGCGCCGCGTGGATGTGGGGGCGCTGCTGCAGAGGCTGGTGGACATGATCCGGCTGGACCAGGCGGCCCGGAGCTGTGTGGTGGAGCTGCGGGTGAGGGAGCCGCTGCCGCCCGTGGTGGCCGACGAGAGCCAGCTGAGGCAGGTGTTCCTCAACCTGATCCGCAACGGCCTGGACGCCATGCCGGAAGGCGGCTGCCTGCAGATCCGGGCCTTCGCCAATCCCGCGGCGGGGACCGTGGTGGTCGAGGTGGAAGACCGCGGGCCCGGGATTCCGCCCGAACATCTGGGCCGGATCTTCGACCCCTTCTTCTCCACCAAGGAGGGGGGTACGGGCCTGGGCCTGGCGGTGAGCTACGGCATCGTCCGCAGCCACGGCGGGCATATCGACGTGGAAAGCGAGCCGGGCCGAGGCACGCGCATGCGTGTGGTGCTGCCCGTCGACGGTCCCCCGCCCACGGCGCCCGCCTCGTCGACGGCGGGCGAGCCGGAAGCCGCCGGCTCCCCGGCCCCGGGCGCGCAGCCGGGGCCTGCGGGCCGCGTGGGGGGAAAGGGCCGGACCGGCTCCTGACCGGCCTCGGGTCGGTCCCTGTCCACAAGAGCCGGCCCGGCGTGATCCGGGACCGGCAGGTCCGGCGTGGGGAGGTTCTGGTTTTGACGGATTTGCTGGCAGATCTGAACCCTGCCCAGCGGGAGGCGGTCACCCATCCCGGCGGTCCCGTGCTGGTGCTGGCCGGGGCCGGGAGCGGCAAGACCCGGGTGCTGACCCGCCGGGTGGCCTACCTGCTGGAGCAGGGGGTGGCGCCCCACCAGATCCTGGCCATCACCTTCACCAACAAGGCGGCCCGGGAGATGCGGGAGCGGGTCGAGCAGCTGGTGGGGGCCGGCGCCCGGGACATGTGGATCGGCACCTTCCACGCCAGCTGCGTGCGCATCCTGCGCCGGGACGGTTACCGCATCGGCTACGATCGCAACTTCGTCATCCTGGACGAGGACGACCGCCGCGCGGTGCTCCGGGAGGTCCTCAAGGAGCGGAACCTCAGCGAGACCCGCTACCCGCCCAACGCGGTGGGGGCGGCCATCTCGGCCGCCAAGAACCAGCTGCTGGATCCCGAGCAGTTCGCCGCCCGCTACCGGGACTTTTACCGCCAGCAGGTGGCCATGGTGTACGCCGCCTACCAGCAGCGGCTGGAGCGCAACGGCGCCATGGACTTCGACGACCTGCTGATGCAGGCGGTGCGCCTGCTGGAAGAGGCGCCCGACGTCCTGGCCTACTATCAGCGCCGGTTCGTCCACATTCTGGTGGACGAGTACCAGGACACCAACCACGCCCAGTACCGGCTGCTGCGCCTCCTGGCGGCAGGGCACCGCAACCTGTTCGTGGTGGGCGACCCGGACCAGAGCGTCTACCGCTGGCGGGGCGCCGACATCACCAACATCCTGCGCTTTGAGGAAGACTATCCCGACGCCCGGGTGGTGCGGCTGGAGCTGAACTACCGCTCCACGGCCTCCATCCTGGGAGCCGCCCAGGCGGTGATCGAGCACAATACCCAGCGCAAGGAGAAGCAGCTGCGCTCCGTCCACGGGGAGGGGGCGCGGGTGGTGGTCTTCGGCGCCGCCGACGAGCACGACGAGGCCTGGTTCGTGGCCCGGGAGATGGAGCGGTTGCACGCCGAGGGCCACGAGTACGGGGAGATGGCCGTTCTCTACCGCACCCACGCCCAGTCGCGGGTGGTGGAGGAGACCCTGCTGCGCCGGGGCATCCCCTACCGCATCGTCGGGGGCCTCAAGTTCTACGAGCGCAAGGAGGTCAAGGACATCCTGGCCTACCTGCGCCTGGCGGTGAACCCCGAGGACCGGATCAGCCTGCGGCGGGTGATCAACGTGCCCCGCCGCGGGATCGGGGAGGCCACCCTGGCCCGGCTGGAGGCGTACCTGGACCGGGAGGGCGCCGGCCTGCTGGAGGCTCTGGCGGCCGCCGAGACCATACCGGGCATCACCCGTCCCCAGGCGGCCGCCCTGCTGGCCTTCGGCGGAGTGATCGCCGACCTGCGGGCGGCGGCGGAAAACCGGCCGGCCTATGACGTCATCGCCCTGGCCCTGGAGCGCACGGGCTACCGGGAGATGCTGGAGCAGGAGCAGACGCCCGACGCCATGACCCGCCTGGAGAACCTCAAGGAGCTGCTCTCGGTGGCCCGGGACTTCGAGCGCCAGCGGGGGCCGGGCGACGCGCCCCTGGTCGACTTTTTGGCGGAGGTGGCCCTGGTCAGCGACGTGGACCAGCTGGAGGAAGGGGCCCGGGCCGTCTCCCTGATGACCCTGCACAGCGCCAAGGGCCTGGAGTTCGACGTGGTCTTCATCACGGGGATGGAAGAGGGGGTCTTCCCCCACAGCCGTTCCCTGGACGACCCGCAGGAGCTGGAGGAGGAACGCCGCCTCTGCTACGTGGGGATGACCCGGGCGCGGCAGCGGCTCTACCTGTGCTTCACCCGCCAGCGGACCCTGTTCGGCGCCACCCGGCGCCAGGTACCCTCCCGCTTCCTGGAGGAGGCCGACGAGCGCTACCTGGAGTGGCAAGGACTGCCGCCCGGCGGGGGCGATCCGGACCTGGACGAGGAGGAGCCCCTCTGGGGCGGCAACGGTCGCCCCGGGCGCGGGTCCAGGGCGGCGTTCTCGGGAGGCTATCTGGGGGCCTGGACCGGGCCGGGCCGCACCGCCCGGCCCGGCGGCCCATGGGGTGCCGGGCCGGCCGCCCGGGCCGGTTCCACCGGTCCGGGCAGGGGTGCTGCGGGAGGAACCGGCGGCGCCGGCGGCGCCCACGGCGGGGCGGGCGCGGCGGGGAGCGCCCTGTCCGGGCGCGTCCCCGGGGGCGATTTCCGGCCCGGGGAGAGGGTGGTGCACCCGCGCTTCGGCCAGGGCACCGTGATCATGCGCCGGGGCGAGGGGGACGACGCCGAGGTGACCATCGCCTTCCCCGACGCCGGCCTCAAGACCTTCATCGTGCGCTACGCCAACCTGCGGCGGGCTTGAACACGCCGGGGCAAGGGGGAGTGGTCATGGACGGCCAGGGGGACCTGTGGAGCGCGGGGGAGGGCGCGGGAGCAGGCCCGCGGGCCGCGGGGGATGGGGCTCCAGCGGCGGGCAAGGGCCTGGGGTCGGCCGGGGCCGGGGGAAGGGCGCCGGCGGAGCGCCCGGCGGAGGACGTTCCGGCCGACCTGGAGGCGGCCCGGGCCCGGGTGGAGGCCCTGCGCGAGCAGATCCGGCATCATGACTACCTTTATTACGTGCTCGACCGGCCCGAGATCGACGACGCCGCCTACGACGCCCTGATGCGCCAGCTGCGGGAACTGGAGCAGCGGTTCCCCGAGCTGGTCACCCCCGACTCGCCCACCCAGCGGGTCGGGGGCCGCCCGGCCGCGCCCTTTGCTCGGGTCGAACACGCCGAGCCCATGCTCAGCCTGGACAACGCCTTCAGCCGGGAGGAGCTGGAGGCCTTCGACCAGCGGGTCCGCCGCGCGGTGGGGGACGACGTGGCCTATGTGGCGGAGCTGAAGATCGACGGCCTGTCCATCGCCCTGACCTACGAGGGAGGCCGGTTCGTCCGCGGCGCCACCCGCGGCGACGGTGAGGCCGGGGAAGACGTCACCGCCAACCTGCGCACCATCCGCAGCCTGCCCCTGCGGCTGCGGGACCGGGAGCGACCGGTGCCCCGGCGGGTGGAGATCCGCGGCGAGGTCTACATGACCTTCGACGCCTTCCGCCGGCTCAACCAGGAACAGGAGGCACGGGGGCTGGCGCCCTTCGCCAACCCGCGCAACGCGGCGGCCGGCTCGGTGCGCCAGCTGGATCCGGCGGTGACGGCCTCCCGGTCGCTGAACCTGTGGGTCTACGCCCTGGCGGGCTGGGAGGGCGACGAGCCGGCGCCGCGCAGCCAGTGGGAGGTGCTCCAGACCCTGCGGGCATGGGGGCTGCCCGTCAACCCCCACGCCCGGCGGTGCACCGGCCTGGACGAGCTCTTCGCCTACATCGACGAGTGGGCGGAGCGGCGCCACCAGCTGCCCTACCTGACCGACGGCATCGTGATCAAGGTCGACGACCTGGAACAGCAGCGGCAGCTGGGGGCCACGGCCCGCAGCCCCCGCTGGGCCATCGCCTACAAGTTCCCGGCGGAGAAGGCGCGGACGCGGGTGCGGGACATCCTGGTCAGCGTGGGCCGCACCGGTGCCCTGACGCCGGTGGCGGTGCTGGATCCCGTGCTGCTGGCGGGGACCACCGTCAGCCGGGCCAGCCTGCACAACGCCGACTACATCCGGGAGAAGGACGTGCGCATCGGCGATCTGGTGGTGGTCCACAAGGCGGGGGAGATCATCCCCGAAGTGGTCGAGGTGGTGAAGGAGGCCCGCACGGGCGCCGAGCGGCCCTTCTCCATGCCCGAGCGCTGCCCCGCCTGCGGCAGCCCGGTGGTGCGGGTGGAAGGCGAGGCGGCCACCCGCTGCCCCAACGCGGCCTGCCCGGCCCAGCAGCTGGAGCGCATCCGCCACTTCGCCTCGCGGGACGCCATGGACATCGAGGGGCTGGGGCCGGCCATCATCGAGCAGCTGGTCGGCCGGGGGCTGGTGCGCGACGTGGCCGACCTCTACCACCTGGAGCCGGAGCCCCTGGCCCAGCTGGAACGCATGGGTCCCAAGTCCGCCGCCAACCTGGTGGCCGCCATCGACGCTTCCCGGGGGCGGCCGCTGCGCCGGCTGCTCTACGGCCTGGGCATCCGCTTCGTGGGCGAGCGGGTGGCCGGGCTCCTGGCGCGGCACTTCGGCACCATCCAGCGCCTGATGGCGGCGGGGCCGGACGAGCTGATGGCCGTCCCCGAGATCGGGCCCCGCATCGCCGAGAGCGTGGTCATCTTCTTCCGGGACGAGCATAACCGCCAGCTGATCCGCCGGCTGGCGGAGGCGGGGGTGGAAGCGGCGGCGGGCGCGCCGGAGCCGGGCAGTGCCGCGGCGCGGGCGGTGGTAGCGGCGGCGACGGCCGCGGGCGGGCCCGCGGGAGCAACGGGCACGGCGCCTGGTGGCCCGGCGGCTGCAGGGGCGCCCGGGACCGCGGCGGGCGGCGTCGCAGGGGCGGGCGCGGGGGTGGCTGCGGCCCGCAGGGCAGGCGCCGGGGATGGGGCTGCCGGGGCCGGGTTCGTCCCTGGAGCCGGCCCCGGGGCGGGAGCTGGTGCCGCCGGTGCGCCGGCCGCTTGGCCCGATGTCCCGCCCGAGGTGCGGGAGCGGGTGGCCGGCAAGACCTTCGTGTTCACCGGCGGCCTGGCCAGCATGACCCGGGACGAGGCCCAGGAACTGGTGGAGGCGCTGGGCGGCCGGGCCACCGGCAGCGTCAGCCGCAAGACGGACTACGTGGTGGCCGGCGAGGGGGCGGGTTCCAAGCTGGCGCGGGCGCGGGAGCTGGGCATCCCCGTGCTCGACGAGGCGGCCTTCCTGCGGCTTGTCGGCCGCGAGCCGGCGGGAGGGTGAGGGGCGGCCCCCCGCACAAGAGGTGCGGGATCCGGCGGCGCATCCCGCCATGCTCCGGTGGAACGGCAGCCCGGCCCAGGCCCGGCGGGACGGCCGGAGTCCCCCTGGCGGCGACCATGCCCGGCCGGAGCCCCTGCGTGGCCGGGCGGAACCCCGCAGGCCCGGGGAGCGCGCGGGGAAAGGGGCATCTGCCGCCTGCGGCTGCCGGCGGGAAGGATCCCGGCATCCTGCAGCGAACCAGTGCAGGGAATTGCTACCGGACATGCTGCGCACCGGCCGCCGCCGGCCCCGCCGGCGGCGCTCCGTCTACCGCACCTGGGAGGAACCCGCGTTGCCCGAGGCAGCCCAGTCCCCGTTTGCAGCCGGGGCCGGGGCGGCGCCCCCGTTCCCCGGCCGGTCGCCGGTCCCTGCCGGCCCTCCCTCGCCCTCGCCGGTCCCGCCCGGGACGGGGTCCCGGCCCGCTGGCGCGGCGCCCCGGACCGGTACGGCATCGGAGGCGGCGGGCCGGCCCGGGAGGGCCGAACCCCTTCTGGAAGTGCTCGACTTGCGCACCGAGTTCCACGCCGGCGGGGTCCGCTTTGCCGCCGTGGACGGTGTCAGCTTCACCATCCACCGCGGCGAGACGGTGGGCCTGGTGGGGGAGTCCGGATCAGGGAAGAGCGTGACCTCCCTTTCCATCCTGCGGCTCGTCCCCTCGCCCCCCGGCCGCATCGCCAGCGGCTCCATCCTGTTCGAGGGCCGGGATCTCTTACGCCTCGGCGAGGCCGAGATGCGCCGCATCCGCGGCAACCGCATCGCCATGATCTTCCAGGAGCCCATGACCTCCTTGAACCCCGTCTTCACCGCCGGCGAGCAGATCGCCGAGACCCTGCGCTGGCACCGCCGCCTCCCCCGCCGGGAGGCGCAGGCCCGGGCGGTGGAGCTGCTGCGGCTGGTGGGCATCCCCGACCCGGAGGTGCGGGCGCGCCAGTACCCTCACCAGATGTCGGGGGGCATGCGCCAGCGGGTGATGATCGCCATGGCTGTGGCCTGCGACCCCCAGCTGCTCATCGCCGACGAGCCCACCACGGCCCTGGACGTGACGGTGCAGGCCCAGATCCTCGATCTCATGAAGGACCTGCGCCGGCGCCTGGGCACGGCCATCCTGCTGATCACCCACGACCTGGGTGTGGTGGCCGACATGGCGGACCGGGTGCTGGTGATGTACGCCGGCCGCATCGTGGAGGCGGCGCCGGTGGACGACCTGTTCGCCCGGCCGCTCCACCCGTACACGGAGGGCTTGCTGGCCTCCATGCCCCAGCTGCACCGGCGCGCCCAGCGGCTCCACGTGATCCCGGGCCAGGTGCCGAGCCCGGCCCGGCTGCCGGCGGGGTGCCGGTTCCACCCGCGCTGCCCCTACGCCATGGACATCTGCCGCCATCAGGAGCCGGCGCTGAAGCCCGCCGGCGAGGGGCGCTGGGTGGCCTGCTGGCTCCGGGACGAACCGGCCGCCGGCGGAGCCCCGGCGGCGGGGGCCGCCCGGGCGGGCGGTAACCCGGGCGCCGGCGACCCCGCGGCCGGTGGAGACGGCCGGGCCGGCGGCGTCCCGGCCGCCAGGGCCGTCCCGGCCGGCATGGACGGCGCGGCGTACGGTGATCGCCTGTCCGCTGGGGCCGACCAGCGGCCCGGCGCGGCCCCGGGAGGGATCCGCCCATGAGCCGCCCGCTAGTCGAGATCCGCGGCCTGAAGAAGTACTTCCCCGCCGCCGGCGGCCGGCTGGGCCGCCCGCGCGGCTGGGTACGGGCGGTGGACGGCATCGACCTCGACATCTTCCCGGGGGAGACCCTGGGGCTGGTGGGCGAGTCCGGTTGCGGCAAGACCACCACGGGGCGGCTGGTCCTGCGGCTGCTGGAGCCCACGGCCGGTTCGGTCCGGTTCGACGGCACGGACATCTTCCAGCTGCGCGGCGCGGCCCTGCGGCGGCTGCGGCGGGACATGCAAATCATCTTCCAGGACCCGTTCGGTTCCCTCAACCCGCGGCGGACGGTGGGGGACATCATCGGCGAGGCCCTGGCCGTCCACGGCATCGCCCGCGGCCGCGCGCTGCGGGAGCGGGTGGCCGAGCTGTTGGAGCTGGTCGGGCTTGCTCCCGAGCATGCCCGGCGCTACCCCCACGAGTTCTCCGGCGGCCAGCGCCAGCGGATCGGCATCGCCCGGGCCCTGGCCCTGAACCCGCGGTTTGTCGTCTGCGACGAGCCGGTCTCGGCCCTGGACGTGTCCATCCAGTCCCAGGTGATCAACCTGCTGGAAGACCTGCAGGACCGCTTCGGTTTGACGTACCTGTTCATCGCCCACGACCTGTCGGTAGTCCGCCACATCAGCGACCGGGTCGGGGTGATGTACCTGGGCAAGCTGGTGGAGCTGGCACCGGTGGATGACCTGTTCCGCCGCCCCCTGCATCCCTACACCCAGGCCTTGCTGTCCGCCGTGCCGCTGCCCGACCCGCCCCGACAGCGGCAGCGGGAGCGCATCGTGCTGCAGGGCGACGTGCCCTCGCCGGCCAACCCGCCGGCCGGCTGCCGTTTCCACACACGCTGTCCCTTTGCCGAGGCCATCTGCCGCCAGGAAGAACCGGCCCTGCGGGCCGTGGAGGGCGGCCGCCTGGTCGCCTGCCACCTGGCCGAGAAGCTGCCCACCTCGGGTGCCTGGGAGGCACCGGCCGGCGTGGCCGGCGGGGGATGATCCGGCCCGGGAAAAAGCGCGGCCAAGCGGCGCGGATCCCAGGGGTCTTGGGTCCTCGGTGCGCCCTGGTCCTCCGCCCTGCCGGCGCACGGGACCCCGAAGGTTCGAAGCCGGTGGGGCCCGTCATGTCCAGGCGGGCACCGGTCCGATGCTTCAGCGGCGGCGTCCCTTCCAAGGGGCCCGCCCGCAGCCACGGTGGCGCTGACGGTGGGGACCGCCTGGGAGGGACGCCGGTTATTCCCTGTGAAACGGACCGTATCACAGGAGGAAATCGCGCGACCGGCGAGAACATCCCTACGGTGTATGCTGCTTGTCGAAAGAAAAATGACCGGTGAAAGGAGGTGAATCCCCATCCGAACCGGTCTTGCGCCGAGGAAGGCGCAAACCAGCATCAGGGGGGTACCCATGTTGAAGCGTAATCGCAAGCTGTTCGCGCTGTTTAGCCTCCTGGTGGTTGCGGCCCTGGTCCTGTCCGCCTGCGGCAGCGGCGGTGGCAGCCAGGGTGACAACAACCAGCAGCAGGAGGAACCTCAGCAGCAGGCCGGCGGGCCCGACAGCCCCAACTACCTCAAGCTGAATCTGGGCGACGAGCCGCCGAGCCTGGACCCGCAGCTGGCGACCGACACGATTTCCTTCCAGATTATCGGCGCCACCTACGAGGGCCTGGTACGCCAGGACCCCAACGGCGAGATCAAAGAGGGCAGCGGCATGGCGGAGAGCTGGGAGGTCTCCGAGGACGGGCTGACCTGGACCTTCCACCTGCGCGACGCGCAGTGGAGCGACGGCAAGCCCGTCACGGCCAACGACTTCGCCTACGCCTGGAAGCGGGCCATGGACCCGCGGCTGGCCTCGCAGTACTCCTACATCATCGCCCCGTACATCAAGGGCGGTAATGATGTGGCGAACGCCTGCGGTGACGACGGCTCCTGCGAGGGCGACGATGCCAAGATCGAAGAGGCCCTCAACAACGTCGGCATCGAGGTCGTCGACGAGAAGACGCTGAAGGTCACTCTGAGCCAGAACGTTCCCTTCTTCCTGAACCTGCTGACCTTCGGCACCTGGCAGCCCGTGCGCCAGGACATCGTCGAACAGTACGGCGACCAGTTTGCCACCGATGCCGACAAGGCCGTCTACAACGGCCCCTTCATCGTCAAGGAGTGGAACCACAACAACTCGCTGCGCATCGAGAAGAACCCGAACTACTGGGATGCTGCCAACGTCAAGCTTGACTATGTCGACTACGTGATGGTGAGCGACGCGGCGGCGTACATCAACGCGTACGAGGCCGGCGAGATCGACGTCACCGGCGTGCCGGCCGAATTCAAGGAGCAGTTCGAGCAGACCCACGCCGACGAGCTGGGCCGCTACGCCGACGGGGCCACCTTCTACCTGGTCCTGAACACGACCAAGAAGCCGTGGAACAACCCGAAGGCACGCCAGGCCGTCTCCTACGCCATCGACCGGGAGACCTACATCAACGCCCTGAACAAGGGCATCGGTCTGCCGGCGGTGAGCTACACCAACCCGGTGATCACGGCGCCGGGCGAGCCGGGCGTCAGCTTCGAGGAGAAGTACGTCCGCCCGCTGAACCTGTTCCCGGCCAAGGCCGACCCGGCCAAGGCGAAGCAGCTCTGGCAGGAGGCCCTCCAGGAGGAAGGCCTGACCGAGGTCCCGACCCTGGAGTTCGTCGGTGACAACGGCGACGTGGTCAAGACGCGCCTGGAGTTCTTCCAGCAGCAGCTGAAGCAGAACCTGGGCATCGACATGCAGATCGTCCAGGTGCCCTTCGAGGAGCGGCTGGAGCGGCAGCGCACCCAGAAGTTCGACATCATCATGGCCGGCTGGGGTCCCGACTATGACCACCCGCTGACCTTCCTGGACATGTGGGTGTGCGACGGGCCCTACAACGACGGCAAGTACTGCAACGAGGAGTACGACAACCTGGTCAAGCAGCTCCAGCAGGCGAAGGACCCCGCCCAGCAGCGGGAGATCGCCATCCAGCTGGAGAAGCTTATTGGCCAGGACGTGCCGATCGTGCCGATCTACCACCGCGAGGTGCTGTACGCGCAGAAGCCCTACGTCAAGAACCTCATCCGGCGGGCCATCGGCTACAGCCCCGAGTTCAAGTGGGCGTACACCGAGGGCCGCGGCCAGTGAGGTCGTAGGGCGGTCAGGCGCGGTCCGTCCTGGAAGGAGACGATAGGCCGGGTCCGGCCGGGCGGGCCCCGTGGCCGCACCGCGCGGCGGAGGGGCCCGCCGGCCGCCCTGACCCGAGGCTTGCGCACCCGACGACGAGACCGGTTGGGACGATGGGATCCCGGCCTCGTGCCGGGATCTCGTGCGTCTGCTGCGTTCGTCCGATGATTGGTGATGCTGGTCGGGGGAGGAAGGGGGGACGTCGCATGCGCCGTTACATCGCCCAGCGCCTGGTGCTGATGCTGGTGTCCATCTGGGCCGTGGTGACCGTGACCTTCGTGTTGATGCACGCCATTCCGGGGAATCCCTTCGCCGATCCGCGGTTGCGGCCCGAGATCCTGGCGCTGATGATGGACAAGTACGGCTTGAACGATCCGCTCTGGGAGCAGTACCTGCGTTACTGGGGCAACCTGCTCCAAGGCGACCTGGGTGTGTCGTTGAAGAACATCGGCCAGAGCGTCAACCGGATGATCGCCGAGGGTTTCCCCTGGTCCGCCTGGATCGGCGGCCAGGCGCTGGTCTTCGCCTTGGTCGTCGGGCTGACCCTGGGCACCATCGCCGCCTTGAACCGTAACCGCTGGCCCGATTACACGGCCATGGTCATCGCCGTCCTGGGTGTCTCGGTGCCGAGCTTCGTGATCGCCGTGTTCGCCCAGTGGCTGTTCGCGGTGAAGCTCAAGCTGGTGCCGGTGCTCTGGAACGGGACCTTCGTCGCATCGATCCTGCCCTCCCTGGCCCTGGGCGGGACGATGCTGGCCACGCTGGTCCGGATGATGCGCACCCAGATGCTGGACGTGATGGGCCAAGACTACATCAACACGGCCCGAGCCAAGGGCCTGTCCCAGGGTGAGGTCATCTGGCGCCACGCCCTGCGCAACGCGATCCTGCCCATCGTGACGATCCTGGGCCCGCTGGTGGCGGGCATCCTGACGGGCACCGTGGTCATCGAGGCCATCTTTGGAATCCCCGGCCTTGGCAAGTATTACGTTGAGAGCGTATATCAGAGGGACTATCCCTTGATCTTGGGGACCACGGTGTTCTATTTCATCTTCCTGATCGTCGCCAACTTCCTGGTCGATCTCTCCTATGGGATCATCGACCCGCGGATTCGGCTGACGAACCGGGCCAGGGGGTGATTCCATGGCGGTGAACCGGGCGGCGAGGCCGGCGTCGGCGACGGGACCCGATCTGACGCCGGACCTCTTCCAGCCGGCGCCCATGGCCGCCGGCGAGGCGGAGGCCATCGTCCGGCCAAGCCTGACCTTCTGGCAGGACGCTTGGATCCGTTTTCGCGCGAACCGGCTGGCCATGCTAGGTATGGTGCTGCTGATCTTCATGGCCCTGGGATCGTTGTTGGGCCCCGTGATCTCCTATCACGTCGGGGGCCACACCTTTGACTTCCAGGATTACGCCAACATCAACAAGCCGCCCTCGGCCCAGTACTGGTTCGGCACCGACCAGATCGGTCGCGACCTGTTCACCCGGGTCTGGATGGGTGGGCGGATCTCGCTGTTCATCGGCATCGTGGCCGCGCTCCTGGAGCTGATCATCGGCGTGCTCTACGGCGGGATCTCGGGCTATCTGGGCGGGCGCGTCGACGAGATCATGATGCGCATCATCGACGTGCTCTACGGCATCCCGTACCTGCTGCTGGTGATCCTGCTGCTGGTGGTCATGAATCCGGGGTTGCCCACCATCATCCTGGCCATGGGCTTGACGGGCTGGGTCGGCATGGCGCGGCTGGTGCGCGGCCAGATCCTCCAGCTGCGGGAGATGGAGTTCGTGCTGGCAGCGCGGGTCCTCGGGGTGCCCACATTGCCCCTCATCCTGCGGCACCTGGTGCCCAACGTGATGGGGCCGATCATCGTCAGCCTGACGTTGACGGTCCCGGGTGCTATCTTTGGCGAGGCGTTCCTCAGCTTCATCGGCCTGGGGGTGCCGCCGCCGCGGGCCAGCTGGGGGACGTTGATCAACGAGGCGTATACCGTCATGCGGATCTGGCCGTGGCAGTTCGCCTTCCCGGCCCTGGCCCTGAGCATCACCATGTTCGCCTTCAACGCCGTGGGCGACGGCCTGCGGGACGCCCTGGATCCGCGCTTGCGGGCCCGGTAGAAAGGACGAAGCCTATGGAGAAGCTGCTGGAAGTCCGCGACCTGCGCGTCCACTTCCGCACCCATGGCGGTGAGGTCCAGGCGGTCCGCGGCGTCTCCTTCGACCTGCACAAGGGTGAGACGCTGTGCATCGTGGGCGAATCGGGCAGCGGCAAGTCCGTCACGGCCCAGACCATCATGCGCCTGATCCCTATGCCGCCGGGGCGGATCGTGAGCGGCAGCATCCGCTTTCAGGGCAAGGACCTGGTCAAGCTGCCCGAGCGGGAGATGCAGAAGATCCGGGGGCGGTCCATGGGCATGATCTTCCAGGATCCCATGACCTCCCTCAACCCGACCATGACCATCGGGCGGCAGATCACCGAACCGCTGATCAAGCACCAGGGGATGCGGCCCGACCAGGCCATGGCGCGCGCCATCGAGCTCCTGCAGATGGTCGGGATCCCCAATCCGGAGACCCGGGTGCGCCAGTACCCCCACCAGTTCTCGGGGGGCATGCGCCAGCGGGCGATGATCGCCATCGCCCTGGCCTGCAACCCGGCGCTGCTGATCGCCGACGAGCCCACCACGGCGCTCGACGTGACGATCCAGGCCCAGATCCTCGAGCTGATGCAGGATCTGAAGAAGCGCCTGGGCACGGCCATCATCCTGATCACCCACGACCTGGGCGTGGTGGCTCGCATGGCCGACCGCATCGCCGTGATGTACGCCGGCCAGATCGTGGAGCAGGGGTCTGCGGAAGAGATCTTCCACCATCCGAAGCACCCCTACACGGAGGCGCTATTGCGGTCCATCCCGCGACTTGACGACCGGCGGGACCGGCTGCAGGCCATCCCGGGGACGCCGCCGGATCTGTTCGCACCGCCTGCGGGCTGCGCCTTCGCCGCCCGCTGTCCGTACACCATGCGGGTCTGCCACGACCACGACCCCGCGCTGGAGGAGATCCGGCCCGGGCATTACGCCAAGTGCTGGCTGCACCATCCGTACGCGCCGGTGGTGGGTCTCAACGCCGAGGAAAGGGGGGCGTGAGCAATGGCCAAGGGTGGAACGGCGACGGCGGTGGCGGCGCGGGACGCTGCGGGGCCCGGGCGGGAGCAGCCGGCCCAGGATCGTCCGCTGCTGGAGGTGCGCAACCTCAAGCGCCACTTCGAGGTCGGCCGTGGCGCCGTCCTCAAGGCTGTGGACGGCGTCTCCTTCCAGATCCGGCGCGGTGAGGTCCTCGGCCTGGTGGGCGAGTCGGGCTGCGGCAAATCCACAGTGGGGCGCACCATTGTCCGCCTGTACGACCCCACCGAGGGGCAGGTGCTCTTCGACGGTCAGGACGTCCACAAGTTGGCGGGCCAGGACCTGATGCGCTTCCGCCGCCGCGCGCAGATGATCTTCCAGGACCCCTACGCCTCCCTCAACCCGCGCATGCTGGTGTCGGAGATCATCGGCGAGGCCCTGGACCTGCACGGCATGGTGAAGGGGCGCAAGGAGCGAACGGAGCGCATCCACGAGCTTCTGAACCTGGTGGGACTGAACCGGGAGCACGCCAACCGCTTCCCCCACGAGTTCTCCGGAGGCCAGCGGCAGCGCATCGGCATCGCCCGCGCCCTGGCGGTCAAGCCCGAGTTCATCGTGGCCGACGAGCCCATCTCGGCCCTGGACGTATCGATCCAGGCCCAGATCGTCAACCTGATGACCGACCTCAAGGACCAGTTCGGGTTGACCTACATCTTCATCGCCCACGACCTGTCCATGGTCAAGCACATCAGCGACCGGGTGGCCGTGATGTACCTGGGCCAGATCATGGAGCTGGCGCCCAGCGACGAGCTCTACCTCCGGCCCCAGCATCCTTACACCCAGGCGCTGCTCTCGGCGGTGCCCATCCCTGACCCCAGCGTGGAGCGCACCCGGGAGCGCATCGTGCTCAAGGGCGACGTGCCGAGTCCGGTCAACCCGCCGCGGGGGTGCCCCTTCAACACCCGCTGCCCCCTGGCGGAGAAGATCTGCTTTGAAGAGCGCCCCGCGCTGGAGGAGATCGCCCCGGGCCACTGGGCCGCATGCCACCTGGTCAAGGGGACCGGCGCCGCCGCCTGAGGGGTCCGGCGGCAGCCCCTGGCGCCGCCCGGCGAGAGGTCATGGCCCAGGCGCGGCCGGGGCGAACCCCCCACTGGACGAACCGGCAAGGCGCCGGAGGACCGTGACGGTCCTCCGGCGCCTTGCTTTTCTGCGTTCAAACGGCCCGGTGAGCGTCGCGTGGTGGCCGGTTCCGCGACATCCGGAACGGCGGCGGGGAGCGAAGGGCACGGCTGGTGGGCGATAACAGGCCACTGTTTATGGTTCCACGACCTGATTTCGGAAGGAGAGGGGCCGTGTCGCGGAGTATTCCTTCCGACAACCCGGGAGCTCCCAGGAGAAGGGGGGCACCAGGTGGGGGTGGGAGCGGCCGGAGTCGACTGGAGACTGTGCTTGGCGCCGCGTGGACTCGTTGCTGCCATGGCGCGGCGCTTGACGGTAGGGGCGCTCCGGGAGCCGAAGCTCGGGAGCAGACCAAGGGCGTGGTGCCTGCTCCGCAGGCTCCCGGCAAGGCTGTAGTGCGAGGGAGGTTGTGAGGGTGGTTCGTACGGGCCGACTCGGTGCTGTTCTGGCCATTTTGCTTGTCGCCGCCTTCGTGCTGGCGGCATGCGGCCAGGGAGGCAGCCAGGCCCCTGCCCAGGGGGAGCAGGGGCAGGAACAGCCGGCCGGGGGTGAACAGGCCGGACCCAAGAAGGGCGGTACCCTGACCGTCGGTACCTTCTCGGACATCATCACGATTAATCCGCTCTTCATCGACGACGTGCCGTCGCAGGAAGTGGCCAACCTGGTGCTGGCTTCCCTGTACGATGTCGACCCCAAGGGCAATCTGGTGGTCAGCGAGACCTCCCTGGCCGCCGAGATGCCCGAGATCAGCGAGGACGGCCTCACCTACACCGTGAAGCTGAAGGACACGCCCAAGTGGACCGACGGCAAGCCCGTGACCGCGGAGGATGTGGCCTGGACAATCGAGATGTACCGGACCCCCGAGGTCGGCTCGCCCGCCATCGCGTACTTTGACAAGGTCGACAAGGTCGAAGTGGTGGACGAGCATACCGTCCGGGTCACCTTGAAGCAGGTTTACGCGCCTTTCATCTACGCGTTGGGGGACCTGCAGCCGCTGCCGAAGCATGCCTTCGAGGGCGTCGCTCCGGCGGACCTGCAGAAGCAGCCCTACGGCACCGATCCCGCCAAGACCATCACCAACGGCCCGTGGAAGTGGACGGAGTGGACGCAGAAGCAGTACGTGACGCTGGAACGCAACGAGGACTACTGGGGACCGGAACCCTACATTGACCGGGTGGTCTTCAAGATCTACGCCGACCAGAACACCCTGGCCCAGGCCATGCTGAACCATGAGATCGACGTCCTGACGGGCGTCAGCATCAACACCCTGCCGGCCCTGGAGGGACAACCCGGCATCAACATCCTGGAATCGCCGGGTCCCGTGTATGACTATCTCGGCTTCAACTTCAACCCCGACAACTTCCCTGACGGGTTCGTACCGTGGGAGAGCCAGAAGACCCGCCAGGCCATCGCCCATGCCATCAACCGGCAGGGTATGGTGGACAGCATCCTCAAGGGGCACGGCACCATCCTGAACGGGCCCTTCCTGCCCGGGTCGTGGGCCGACGCCGGAACGGCCGTCAACTACGAGTACGATCCCGAAAAGGCGAAGCAGCTTCTGGCCGAGGACGGCTGGACGCCCGGGCCCGACGGCATCCTGCAGAAGGACGGGCACAAGTTCGAGTTCACCCTGCAGACCAACGCAGGCAACGAGCGGCGCGAGCATGTGGTGTCCGTCATCCAGCAGAACCTGCAGGAGGTCGGCATCAAGGTCAACATCCAGACCCTGGACTTCTCCAGCTGGGTGAACGACTACATCGTGCCCGGCAAGTACCAGGCCATCGTCCTCGGCTGGCGCCTGTCTCTCGACCCGGATGCCGAGTCCATCTTCAGCTCCAAGTACTTCCCGCCCAACGGGCAGAACTCGGGCTGGTACAAGAACGAGGAGATCGACCGGCTCTGGGTCGAGGGGTACTCGACCACCGACCAGGAGGAGCGCAAGCAGGTCTACGCCGAGATCGCGCGCCTCATCTCCCAGGACCTGCCCTACGTCTTCCTCTACACCCAGAATGTCATTGCTGCCTACAGCGACCGGGTGAAGTGGGCGGAGGAAGACAAGCCCGTCCTCACCCTGCCTGACGGGTGGCAGTACAACATGGAGAAGTGGTGGCTGGCCGACGCCGGCAGCTAGTGAACCATCGGAGGCGAATCACCGGGGTCAGGGCGGGGCGGCTTCAGGCTGGCCCCGCCCGCCTGCCCCGAGGGCAGAGGGGGCATCCGATCGTTGGCGGAGTACCTGGTGCGCCGGGTGTTGCAATCCCTGCTGGTTCTCTGGCTGGTCACCGTGGTGACCTTTGCCATCATCCACCTGGCTCCCGGCGGGCCCGTTCAGATCTTCCTCCAGCCCGGGCTCTCGCCGGCTGCCATCGAGCAGCAGATCAAGAACCTGGGGCTCGACCGGCCCATTCCCGTTCAGTACCTGGACTGGCTGGGGGATCTGCTGCGCGGCGACCTGGGCCATACCTTCAAGGGCTACATCCCGGTGGCCCAGATCATCTGGCCCACCTTCAAAAACACCCTGATCCTGATGGGAACGGCATGGGTGGTAACGCTGCTCCTTGCCATCCCCTGGGGTGTGTACAATAGCGCCCGCCAGTACGGGCTGTCCGACACGCTGGCGTCCCTGGTGGGCTACGCAGGCTTGGCCATGCCCTCCTTCTGGCTGGGCATCATCCTCCAGCAGGTGTTTGCCCTGAAGTTGAAGTGGTTGCCCCTGTCGAACATGTACACCTACGGCCGCGAGGGCGACTTGTTGGATCTGGTGCGCCATATGGTCCTGCCGGTGGCCACCCTGGTGATCATCAACCTGGCCGCCTACCTGAAATACGCCCGGGCCAGCATGCTGGAAGTTCTCGGCCAGGACTACATCCGCACCGCGCGGGCGAAGGGCGTGCCCGAGCGGCGGGTCATCTTCCGCCACGCCCTGCGCAACGCCTTGATTCCCATCATCACCATTCTCGGGCTTGACCTGCCCTTCGTGGTCTCCGGTGCCGCCCTCACCGAGGCCGTGTTCAACTGGCCGGGCATGGGCCAGCTCTTCGTCCAGATGGCTTTCGCGCGGGAATACCAGGTGTTGATGGCCATCACCTTGATCGTCACCGTGGTGGTGGTGGTCGGCAACCTGCTGGCCGACGTGCTGTACGCCGTGGTCGATCCCCGGGTGCGCTTGACGGGGAAGGGGGTGCAGTCTGCATGAGCCATCCCCTGCCGTGGCAACCCGGCGCCGGCCCCCAGGGAGAGGGGCCCGGTGCGGGGGGGCCGGGCGTCGCGGGCCCCGCGGAACTGCCCGTGGACGGGGCCGAGCCCGCGGGACCGGCGGTGGCCCTCTGGCGAGTGGCGCTGCGCCGGTTCTTCACCAACCCGTGGGCGGTGGGCGGACTTCTGGTCCTGTTGTTCTTCATCGGCGTGGCCGTGGCGGCGCCATGGATTGCCCCGCACCCGCCGGAGAAGATCGATCTGCTCAATGTGGACGCGCCGCCCAGCCCGGATCATCCCCTGGGCACCGACGGCATCGGCCGCGACATCCTCTCCCGCTTGATCTACGGCAGCCGGGTTTCCCTGGTGGTCGGCTTTGCCGTGGCCGCCGGCACCATGTTGCTGGGATCGCTGGTGGGGGCCCTGGCGGGCTATTTCGGCGGCTGGGTCGATACCGTGTTGATGCGGCTGATCGACGTGATGCTGTCGTTCCCCTCCCTGTTCCTGAATATCCTGGTGCTGGCCATCTTCGGTTCGGACTTCAAGTACCTGATCTCCATCCTGGTGCTGACCAGCTGGATGGGGGTGGCACGGCTGGTCCGCGGCCAGTTCCTGCAGCTGCGGGAGATGCAGTACGTGGAAGCGGCGCGGGCCATCGGCACCCCGGCTTGGGAGATCATCGTCCACCACCTGCTGCGCAACGCCACGGCGCCCCTGATCGTCAACGCCACCCTGATGATCGGCGGGGCGATCCTGGCCGAATCGGCCCTGTCCTTCCTCGGCCTGGGGGTCCAGCCGCCCCAGACCAGCTGGGGCCAGATGCTGAACAACGCCCAGGAGTACATGCTGACCAACCCCATGCTGGCCGTGTACCCGGGCGCCTGCATCTTCTTGACGGTCCTGGCCGTCAACTTCGTGGGCGACGGGATCCGCGACGCCCTCGACCCGCGGCAGAAGGAGCGGATCGGGCGGGGCATGCGGCTGGCCGCCCGGGCGGCGGTGGCCTTCGGCCGCCGGCATGCCGGCGAGCTGGAGGCCCGGGGAGGTGAGGCCCGTTGATCCGCAAGGCGTGGGCTGCGGCGCCCGCCGGAGCACCGCTGCCGGTGACCGGTGCCGCCGGGGGCACCAACCCGGCGAGAGAAAGCCGGCCCCTGCTGCAGGTGGAGGACCTGACCGCCGGGTTCATCACCCGCCAGGGCCCCCTGCTGGCGGTGGAGGGCATCTCCTTCCGCGTCGACGTGGGGGAGACGGTCTGCCTGGTGGGGGAGTCGGGCAGCGGCAAGAGCGTGACCTCCCTGGCCATCATGCGGCTGCTGGAGTATGACAACGGGGCCATCTTTGGAGGCCGGATCCTGCTGGACGGCACCGACCTGGTGGCCCAGAGCCAGGAGGCCATGCGCCGGATCCGCGGGCGCCACGTGGCCATGGTCTTCCAGGAGCCCATGACGGCGCTGAACCCTGTCTTTCCCATCGGCGACCAGATCGCCGAAGCGGTGATGCTCCACGAGGGCAAGAGCCGGGCGGAGGCCTGGTCCCGGGCGGTGGAGATGCTGCGGCTGGTGGGCATCCCCGAGCCCGAGGTGCGGGTGCGCCAGTACCCCCACCAGTTCTCCGGCGGCATGCGCCAGCGGGCCATGATCGCCATGGCCCTGGCGTGCCGCCCCCGGCTGCTGATCGCCGATGAGCCCACCACGGCCCTGGACGTGACGATCCAGGCCCAGATCCTCGAGCTGCTGCGGCAGCTCAAGGCCGAGCTGGGCATGTCCATCCTGCTCATCACCCACGACATGGGCGTGGCGGCGGAGATGGCCGACCGCATCGTGGTCCTCTATGCCGGCCGGGTGGTGGAGGAAGGGCCGGTGGACCGGATCTTTGAACGGCCCGCCCACCCCTACACCATGGGCCTGCTCTCATCGGTGCCGGACCTGGAGCGGCCGCGGCAGCGCCGGCTGTGGGCCATTCCCGGTTCGGTGCCCAGCATCGACCGGATGCCGCGGGGGTGCCGGTTCCACCCGCGCTGTCCCTACGCCGAGCCCCGTTGCAGGGAAGAGGAGCCGCCCTTGCGGCCCTGGGAAGGGGGCCACGTCGCCTGCTGGCTGGCCGAGCAGGTGGCCGCCCAGGGGCTGCGGTTCGGAGAGGCCCCTGCCGGGCCGGCCGGGTTTGCTACCGGAAACCCGGAGGAGGCCGGGCTGGTTGCGGGGCACCGGGGTGCAGGGGGCAGCCCGGCGCATCCGTCCGGAGGCCCGGCGGCTTTCGGCGGCGGCCGGGCCGAGGCAGCGGGCGGTGCTGGGGAGGTGACCGGTTGATGGCAGCGGTCGAACCCGCAACCCCCGCGGTCCGGCCGGCCGGGGCAGCAGGCACCGGCGAAGCACCAGGCCAGGCCGGCCAGGGGGGCGAACCTCTGGTCAGGGTGGAAGGACTCAAGAAGTACTTCCCCATCACCCGCGGCATCCTGTCCCGCACCGTGGGGCATGTGCGGGCCGTGGACGGCGTGTCCATGGAGATCTACCCCGGGGAGACCTTCGGCCTGGTGGGCGAGTCGGGCTGCGGCAAATCCACCCTGGCGAGGCTGATCCTGCGGCTGGTCGATGCCACGGAAGGGAAGGTCTGGTTCGACGGCCAGGACCTGTTTGCCCTAACGCCGGCCGCCATGCGCCGGGTGCGGCGCCAGATGCAGATCATCTTCCAGGATCCCTTCGGCTCGCTGAACCCGCGGTTCACCGTGGCGGACATCATCGGCGAGCCGCTGCGGGTGCACGGCATGCGCCGGCGGGCCGACCGCGATCGCCGGGTGGCGGAGCTCCTGGAGCTGGTCGGGCTGAACCCGGCCTGGCGCCACCGGTTTCCCCACCAGTTCTCCGGCGGCCAGCGCCAGCGCATCGGCATCGCCCGGGCCATCGCCCTGAACCCGCGGTTTGTGGTCGCCGATGAAGCCGTCTCCTCCCTGGACGTGTCGGTGCAGGCCCAGATCCTCAACCTGCTGGCGGACTTGCAGGAGCGGCTGGGGCTGACGTACCTCTTCATCGCCCACGGGCTCAACGTGGTCCGCCACGTCTCCACCCGCGTGGGGGTGATGTACCTGGGCCAGCTGGTGGAGGTGGCGCCCGTGGACGAGCTCTTCCAGCACCCGGCCCACCCCTACACGGCGGCCCTCCTGTCGGCGGCTCCGGCACCCCACCCGCGGCGCCGCCGGGAACGCATCGTCCTGCAGGGCGACGTGCCGTCGCCAGCCAGCCCGCCGCCGGGTTGCCGGTTCCACCCCCGCTGCCCCTTTGCCCAGCCTCGCTGCCGGGAGGAGATGCCGGTTCTCCGGGTGCTGGGCCCGGGGCACGCGGTGGCCTGCCACTTCCCCCTGGGGTGAGGGGGCGGCCGGCACGGTAGAAGGGCACGGCCGGGACCCGCGCCGCCGGCTCCGGCTTCGCCCGGGGCCGCGGCGAGCCCGGCCGCCGGCCGCCGGCCAGGGTACGCGGCCCCTGCCCGCGCAGTCATGGCACGGGCAGGGGCTTTCATGCCGGGAGGGAATGCCCCCGCCCTCGTGGAAGGTGGGGGCACCGGCGCCCCCGTTGCCGCCGTGACCGTCAAGGGCGGAGCCAGGCGCCCGTGGTGCTGGCCCCTGCGGCGCCTATCATGCCGGCGGTACCGGCCTCTGCGGCGCCACGCCGGTAGCGCTGCCCCCTGCGGCGCCGCGGCCATACCGGCCGGCCGCTTCCATACCCGGTTCTGCGGCCGGCCACGCTGCTTGCGGAGAAGGAGGGGTTCGGCCTTGGAAGGTGCCCTTGCCTACAGCCGGGCCCACCGGGAGACGGCGCTGGACGACCTGCGCACCCTGCTGCGCCAGCCCTCGGTGGCGGCCCAGAACCTGGGCATGGAGGACTGCGCCCGGCTGGTGGCATCCATGCTCGAGGGCATCGGCGCCACGGTGGAGGTGGTTCCCCTGGAGGGGGGCTTCCCCGTGGTCTATGGGGAGATCGACGCCGGTGCACCTCGCACGCTGCTCTTTTACAACCACTACGACGTCCAGCCGCCCGAGCCCCTGGAGGAATGGGAGGTCGACCCCTTCGCGGCCGAGATCCGCGACGGCCGCCTGATTGCCCGCGGGGTGGCCGACAACAAGGGCAACCTGATGACCCGCATCAAAGCGGTGGAGGCGTGGCTCAAGGGCGAGGGCCGGCTGCCGGTCAACGTCAAGTTCGTCATCGAAGGGGAAGAGGAGATCGGCAGCGTCCACCTGCACCAGTTCATGGACCGTTACGCGGACCGGCTGGCCGCCGACGGCGTGGTCTGGGAGTCGGGCGGCAAGGATGCCCGGGGGCGGCCTGCCATCTCCGCGGGGTGCAAGGGCATCCTCTACGTGGAGCTGGTGGCCCGGGCGGCCAACCAGGACCTGCACTCCAGCCTGGCCGCCATCGTGCCCAACCCCGCCTGGCGCCTGGTGCAGGCCCTGGGCACCTTGAAAGACGTGGCGACGGACCGGGTGCTGATCGAGGGCTTTTACGACGCCGTGCGCGGCCCGACCCCGGCCGAGCGCCGGCTGCTGGAGCAGTTCCCCCTGGAAGAAGACGAGATGCTGGCCTCCTGGGGGCTTAAGGAGTTCATCGGCGGCCTGCGGGGGACGGCACTGCAGGAAAAGCTGCTCTACGCTCCCACCTGCACCATCTGCGGCCTGGTGTCGGGCTACACGGGCCCGGGGACCAAGACGGTGCTACCCCGGGAGGCTCGGGCCAAGATCGACTTCCGCCTGGTCCCCGACCAGCGGGCCGAGGACATCCTGGCGAAGCTGCGGGCCCACCTGGAGCGCCACGGTTTCGGCGACCTGGAGATCGTGGTGCTGGGCCCGGAAGATCCGGCCCAGACGGACCCGGACCACCCCCTGGTAGGCGTGATCCGTGACACGGCCCGGGAGGTTTACGGGGTCGAACCCGTGGTGCGGCCGCGAGCGGCGGGGACAGGCCCCATGTTCCTCTTCCACCGCATCGGCCTGACCGCCACCGTGGACGGGGTGGGCATCGGCCACCACGGCTCCCTGGTCCACGCGCCCAACGAGAACGCCTACGTGGACGACTACTACCGCGGCATCGAGCACGTGATCCGCATCCTCGACCGGTTTGGCCGGATTTGACGCGGTTTCCCAGTTCCACCGTTCACCGGATTCCACGCTGCGTGGGCGCCACCAGGCGCACTGCATGGAGGGGGCGGCGATGGGACGATGACCGTTCACACCGGTGGCCACCAGCACGACTGGCGCATCAGCGACGCCGAGCTCCTGCGCCGGCGCCGCCGGGTCCAGGAGGAACTGGCCCGGCAGGGGGCGTCGGCCTTCATCACCTACAGCCCCACGTCCATCTTCTATCTGACCAACTTCCATTTCATCCCCACCGAGCGGCCAGCCGCCCTGGTGCTGGACGAAACCGGCCGCTGCGGCCTGCTGGTTCCCCGCTTGGAGCTGGAGCACGCCCAGCTGGTCGCCCTGGTGGACGAGGTGCGGGACTACCCCGAGTACCCCGGCGAGATCCACCCCATGGATCACCTGGCCCGCTGGCTCAAGGACCGGGGCCTGGGGGCGGCCCACCTGCTGGCGGAGGCCGCGGGCTACGGCTCCTCCTGGGGCTACCAGGGGCCGGCCCTGGCGGAACTGCTGCCGGAGGCCCGCATCACCGTGGATGCCAAGCTCATCGAGCGGCACCGGCTGGTCAAATCCCCCGAGGAGATCGCCCTGATCCGGGAGAGCTGCCGCTGGGGCAACCTGGCCCACGAGCTGCTCCAGGAGTATGCGGTCCCCGGGGCCAGCGAGGTGGAGATCAGCCATCAGGCCTCCCACGAGGCCACCATGGCCATGATCCGGGCCTTCGGCCGGGCACGCCGGCCGGTGGGGCCGCTCTCGGCCCTGGCCACCTTCCGCGGCCAGGTGGGGCCCAACAGCGCCCTGCCCCACGCGGTCACCATCAACGCCATCCTGAAGCCGGGCGACGTGCTGGTGACGGGTGCCGCCGCCTACGTGGGCGGGTATTTGAGCGAGCTGGAGCGGACCATGTTCGTGGGCGAGCCCAGCGCCGAGCAGGTCCGGTTCTTCCGGCACATGGTGGAGCTGCAGGAGGTGGCCTTTGGCGCCATCAAGCCGGGCGTGCCGTGTTCCGCCGTCGACCGGGAGGTGCGCCGCTACTACGACGAGCACGGCCTCTGGCCCTACTGGCGCCACCATGTGGGGCACAACCTGGGCCTGCTGGCCCACGAGGCGCCCTTCCTGGACATCGGCGACGAGACCCTGATCGAGCCGGGCATGGTCTTCTCCGTCGAACCCGGACTCTACGTGCCCGGCCTGGGGGGCTTCCGCCACTCGGACACGGTGCTGGTCACCGAGACGGGGATCGAGCTTTTGACCTACTACCCCCGGGATCTGGAGAGCCTGATCTGCGGGCTGTGACGGGATGGGGCGCGAGGATCAGCAAGGCCGGTGACGCCCCCGCCGCGGCGGGCCGGGCGGCGCTGCGCGCCGTCCTGCGCCGGGGGGTGCTCGGCCTGCGGCGGGCGGCGCTGCCGGTTCCTCCGGGGCCGGGAAGGCTTGGTGTATAATGGCCGCACGAAAGGAGGACGAGCATGGCCGACATCACGCGGGAGGAGGTGCGGCGCATCGCCGCCCTGGCCCGGCTGGGGCTCGATCCGGCGGAAGAGGAGCGCCTGGCCGGCCAGATGGTCCGCATCGTCGAGGCCATGGCCCAGCTGCGCCGGGTCGAGACCGGCGACGCCGAGCCCCTGACCCACGTTCTGGGCGGCCTGGGCAACGTCACCCGGCCCGACGAGCCCCGGCCGGGGACGGACCGGGAGGCGTTGCTGGCTGCCGCCCCCGATCGCAACGGCCCATTCCTGCGCGTTCCCCGGGTGATCGAATGATGGAGGAACTCTGGTTCGAGCCGGCCCACCGCCTGGCCCAGCGCCTGGCGAAGGGGGAGGTCAGCTCGCGGGAGCTGACCCGCCTCTTCCTGGACCGGATCCAGGAGCTGGACGGCACGGTGGGGGCTTACCTGACGGTGACGGCGGAGCTGGCCCTGGCCCAGGCCCGCGAGGAAGACGAAAAGCGCCGCCGGGGCGAGGCGGCGGGGCCCCTGGCGGGGGTGCCCGTGGCCGTCAAGGACAACCTTTGCATCCAGGGCGTTCCGACCACGGCGGCCTCCCGGCTGCTGGCCGGCTACCGGCCGCCGTACACGGCCACGGCGGTGGAGCGGCTGCGCCGGGCGGGGGCCGTGATCCTGGGCAAGACCAACATGGACGAGTTCGCCATGGGGTCGTCCACGGAAAACTCCGCCTTCCGCATCACCCGCAACCCCTGGGATCCCCAGCGGGTGCCCGGCGGATCCAGCGGCGGGTCGGCGGCGGCGGTGGCGGCGGGCGAGGCGCCGGCGGCCCTGGGTTCGGACACCGGCGGCTCCATCCGCCAGCCGGCGGCCTTCTGTGGCGTGGTAGGGCTCAAGCCCACCTACGGCCGGGTGTCCCGCTACGGCCTGATCGCCTTCGCCTCGTCCCTGGACCAGATCGGCCCCCTGGCCCGCGACGTCACCGATGCAGCCTTGCTGCTGGAGGCCATCGCCGGCCAGGATCCGGCGGACGCCACCTCGGCGCCCGTGCCGGTGGCCGCCTGGCGCGACGCCCTGACCGGGGAGGTGGAGGGCCTGCGCATCGGCCTGCCCCGGGAGTTCTACGGCGAGGCGGTGGAACCCCCGGTGGCGGAGGCGGTCCGGGCGGCGGTGGAGCGGCTGTTGGCCGACGGCGCCGTGGCGGAGGAGACCTCCCTGCCGTCGGCGGAGCACGCCCTGCCCGCCTACTACCTGATCGCCACGGCGGAGGCTTCCTCCAACCTGGCCCGCTACGACGGCGTGCGGTACGGCTTCCGGGCCGAGGCCGGCGACCTGGCGGGCATGTACCTGGAGACCCGGAAGAACTTCGGCCCCGAGGTCAAGCGCCGCATCCTGCTGGGCACCTTCGCCCTGCGGGAAGGCTACTACGACGCCTACTACCGCAAGGCGCTGCAGGTGCGCCGGCTGATCAAGGACGACTTCGACCGGCTCTTCGCCACCTTCGACGTGCTGATCACGCCCACCTCGCCGGTGGTGGCCTTCCCCCTGGGCGCCCGCACCGAGGACCCGCTGGCCATGTACGCCGCGGACATCTGCACGCTGCCCGTCAACCTGGCGGGCCTGCCGGCGGTGTCGGTCCCCTGCGGCTTCGCCGGCGGGCTGCCCGTGGGGCTGCAGATCATCGGCCGGCCCTTCGCCGAGGACGCGGTGCTGCGCGTCGCCTACGCCATCGAGCAGCGGTTGCAGCTGGACCTGCGACCGCCTGTGGGGAGGGTTGCGGCATGACGGGTGCGGCGGAGGCCCATCGTGCCCACGACGCCGCGGCGATGCCGCCCGGGGCCGCCATGGCGCCGGCCGCGGCGACTGGGGTTGCGGTGCGTGATGCCGCTGCGGGGCAGGCCGCTGCGACCCCTGCCGCCGGAGGCCCGCGACCGGCGGCCGGTTCGTCCGCGGATCCGTGGCAGGAGCAGGACGGGCTGCGCTACCGGGTGATCGTGGGGCTGGAAGTCCACGTGGAGCTGCGCACCCGGACCAAGATCTTCTGCAGCTGCCCCAACCAGTTCGGCGCCGAGCCCAACACCCACGTCTGCCCGGTGTGCATGGGCCTGCCCGGCACCTTGCCGGTCCTCAACCAGCAGGCCCTGGAGTACGCCGCCCTGGCGGCCCTGGCCCTCAACTGCCGCATCGCCCGGGAGACCAAGTTCGACCGGAAGAACTACACCTACCCCGACCTGCCCAAGGGCTACCAGATCTCCCAGTACGACCAGCCCCTGGCCACCGGCGGGTGGGTGGAGATCGACACGCCGGACGGCCCGAAGCGCATCCGCATCCGGCGGCTGCACCTGGAGGAGGACGCCGGCAAGTCCGTCCATGACCAGGACGCCACGGGTACCCTCCTGGACTTCAACCGGGCGGGGGTGCCCCTGATCGAGATCGTCACCGAGCCCGACCTGGCCTCGCCCGAGGAGGCGCGCCTGTTCCTGCAGGAACTGCGGGCCGCCATCCTTTACACCGGCGTCTCCGACGTGCGCATGGAGGAGGGCTCCCTGCGCTGCGACGCCAACGTCAACGTGGTGGTGGCGGGGGCCGGGCCGGGGGGGACCGACCTGCGCACCCCCATCACCGAGATCAAGAACCTCAACTCCTTCCGCTCGGTGGTGCGGGCCCTGGAGCATGAGGTGGCCCGGCACCTGGATGCGGTGCGCCGGGGCGAGCCGCTGCAGCGGGAGACCCGCCACTGGGACGAGGGGCGGGGCGTGACCCGGCCCTCCCGCGGCAAGGAGGAGGCCCACGACTACCGCTACTTCCCCGAGCCCGACCTGCCCCGGCTGGTGCTGGACGAGGCCTGGGTCGAGGGCTTGCGGGCGCGGCTGCCGGAGCTGCCCCGCCAGCGCCGGGCCCGGTACGTGGACGAACTCGGCCTGCCGGCCTACGACGCGGGCGTGCTGACCGCCGATCCGGCCCTGGCCCGGTTCTTCGAGGACGTGGTGGCGGCAGGGGTGGCGCCCAAGGCGGCCAGCAACTGGATCATGAGCGAGGTGCTGGCCCACCTCAACGCCACGGGGCGATCGGTCCAGGACCTGCCCTTCGGGCCGGGCCAGCTGGCGGCCTTGCTCCGGCTGGTCGACCAGGGCACCATCAGCGGCAAGATCGCCAAGCAGGTCTTCGCCATCATGCTTGAAGAAGGTGGCGACCCGGAGGTCATCGTCCGGGAGCGGGGCCTGGTGCAGGTGACCGACGAGGCCCAGCTGGCCGAGTGGGTCGACCGGGCCATCGCCGAGAACCCCGAGGCGGTGGCCAACTACCGGGGCGGCAAGGAGACGGCCCTGGGCTTCCTGGTCGGCCAGGTGATGCGCTTCAGCAAGGGCAAGGCCAATCCCCAGCGGGTCAACGAGCTCCTGAGGGAGCGGCTGAAGGGCTAGATGGCCGGACCGGTGGCTCCGGCCGGGCTGGCCTGCGGGGAGCAGCCCGGGTGGACCGGGTGGACAGGAGGGCGGCCCAGCAGGTCGCCCGCGGTCCAGGGAGCGCAAATGCGGGGATAAAAGGGGGGCCGGCGGGCCACCCTCCAAACCGGCGGCGCCGGCGCGCCGCCGGTCCTTTTCGGGGAGGGTCCGCGGTGCCGGTCTGGCGCTGGGCCATCGCACGGCCGGTGGCCACCCTGATGGCCATGGGGGTGCTGGTGTGGGCCGGGTTCTTCGCCCTGCGCACCTTGCCCGTCGGCCTGTTGCCTGCCCTGAACCCGCCGGTGCTGACGGTGGTCGCCTCCCTGCCAGGGGCCTCGCCCGAGGCCATCGACCAGCTGCTGGGCCAGCCCCTCTCCCAGGCCCTGCGGACCGTCAGCGGGGTCGACGAGATCACCTCCCGTTCGGGTGACGAGACCGCCGTTGTGGTCCTGCGCTTCCACTGGGGGACCGACCTGGAGGCGGCCCGGGAGCAGGTCCACCAGCGCCTGGACGCCGTGCCCCTCCCGCCCGGGACGGGCCGGCCCCAGATCCTGCGGTTCGACCCCCAGCAGCTGCCCGTCATGGAGATCAGCCTGGCGGGGCCCGGTGACGCGGTGGAACGGGCCCGCCGGGCGGAAGAGGTCCTGCTGCCGCGGCTGGAGGCGGTGCCCGGCGTGGCCGCCGTCACCCTGCGCGGCGCTCCCGCGGAGCGGGTGGAGGTGGTGCTGGACGCCGCAGCCTTGCGGCGGCACGGGCTGGTGCCGGGGCAGGTGCAGGTCGCCGTGGCGGCGGCCGCCGCCACCGTGCCGGCAGGCGCCGTGGCGGGGAGCGACGGGAGCCGCCGCTGGCCCGTGGAGGTGGAGGGCGGGTTCCACCGCCTGGAGGAGCTGGAGCGGGTGGTGGTCGGCCTGTCCTCGCCGGTGGCGGTGCCGGCTCCGGCGGCACCGGCGGCGCCGGGCGGTGTCCCCGGCGTCCCCGGCGTCCCGGGCAACGACCCCGGCCTGCCGCTCCCGCCCGGCAGGACGCTGGGGGACCTGCTGCGGGACCCGGGAGCGTTGCTCCGGAAGCTGGGTGGCGGGCCGCTTCCCGGACTGTCCCCTTCTCGGTCCCGGGACGGGATGGCGGGGGGAACGGATCTCGCCCAGGCCCCTGGTGGCGCGGCCCCCGGTGGTCGAACGGGGCGGGCTCCGGGGTCCGATGGCGCGGCGCCCGGCCGGGTTCCGGGGTGGGGCGCCGCGGCCGTGGGTGGAGGGGACCCGGCCGCGGTGGCGGGCGGCGTCCTCGGCCGGGCCGCGGGGCAGGGGGCGCCGGTGCTGGCCGGCGCCGTGCCGGTGCGGCTCGGCGATGTGGCCCGGATCCACATCCGGCGGGATCCGCCCGGCAGCCTGGAGCGGCTGAACGGCAGGGACGGCCTGGGCCTGATGATCTACCAGGAACCCGCGGCCAACACCGTGTCCGTCAGCCGGGCGGTGCGCGCGGCCCTGGCGGCCGCCCTGGCCTCCCTGCCGGGCTGGCAGGCCACGGTGACCTACGACGGCGGCCTGCTGGTGGAGCGGGCGGTGCGGGGCGTGGGGCAGTCCCTGCTGGCCGGCAGCCTGCTGGCCGTGGCCATCCTCTGGCTCTTCCTGCGCCGCGGCCGGGCGGTGCTGGTCATCGCCGCCGCCATTCCCGTCAGCGCCTGCGCCACCCTGGCCGCCATGCACCTGGCCGGCATGACCCTCAACGTGATGAGCCTGGGCGGCCTTGCCCTGAGTGCGGGGGTGCTGGTCGACCAGGCCATCGTGGTGCTGGAGAGCATTGCCCGCCGCCGGCAGGAAGGCCTCCCTGCCGCCGAGGCCGCCGCGGCCGGCACCGAGGAGGTGGCGGCCGCCATCGCCGGCTCCACCGTCACCAACCTGATCGTCTTCCTGCCCGTGCTCTTCCTGGGCGGGCTGCCTGGCCAGCTGTTCCACGACCTGGCGGTGACCAACGCCCTGGCCCAGGCCGCCTCCCTGCTGGTCGCCGTCACGATGGTTCCCGCCCTGGCGGCCTGGTGGCTGGAAGAACCGGCCACGGCGCCGGCCGGCGCTCCAAGCCCCCAGGTTCCCGCCCCAGCAGCTGCCGGCCCGCGGTCTCCCGCCGGCGGATGGCCGGCCGCCGCACCGTTCGGCCGGCCCGCTGCGCCCGCCTCCGCCGCCGACACCGGAGGGGCGGGCGCAGCCGGCCGGTTGCCGCGGCCCGTGGAGGCTTGCCTGGCCCACCCGGGCCTGACGCTGCTGGCGGCCCTGGTGATGGTGGCCGCTTCCATCCCGGCGGCGGCGCGCCTGGGGACTGAATTCCTGCCCGCGGTGGACGAGGGCGCTGTGGACATCGCCGTGACCCTGCCCGAAGGGGCGTCCCTGGCCGCCACCGCCGGCGCCATCCGGCAGGTGGAGTCGGCCCTGGCCGGCCTGCCCGGGATCCAGGCGGTGATCAGCCGGGCGGGCGGCGGCCCGTGGCCGGGGCAGGCGGGAGGGCCGAATCAGGGGCTGGTCAGGGTCCACCTGGCGGCAGGGGCCGGTTCGTCCCAGGCTTGGGCCGAGCGCATCCGCCGGCTCCTGGCCCGGGCCGGGGAAGGCCGCGGCGGCCTCGGGGGAGCCGAGGTCACCGTGCGGCCGCGCAACCTCTGGGCCGAAGTGGGGGCCGGGGCGCCGGTGGTGGAACTGGCGGTGCGGGCTCCCGACGCCGCCACCTTGGCCCGGGCGGCGGAACGGGCTCGCCGTGCCCTGGCGGCCACCCCCGGGCTGGCCGACGTGGCGGTCGATCTGGACCGCAGCGAGCCCCGCCTGGCCGTCCGGGTCGACGCGGCGGCCGCGGCGGGCTTTGGGCTGGCCCCGGTCCAGGTGGGGCAGCAGCTGCGCCTGGCCCTGGCCGGCGAGACGGTGGCCCGGGCGCGCGTGGAAGGGCGCTGGCTGCCCGTGGTCCTGCGCCTCGGCGAGGCGCCGACCGGGACGGCCACCCCGGTCCTGGCAGGCGGCGCGGGCGGCGCAGGCGCCGCGGCGGCTGCCGGGGGCGGGGAAGGTGCCGCGCAACCCCCGGACGGCGGGGGCCTTGAAGATGCCGGAGCACCGCAAGGTGCTGGCAGCGGGGGCCTGGCGGGCCTGCCCGTGGCCGGAGGGACGGGCTGGGCGCGGCTGGCCGACCTGGCGGTGGTGCGTCCCGGTCACACGCCGGCCGCCCTGGTGCGGCGGGACGGCTGGCTGGCGGCGACCCTGACGGCCCGGGTCCAGGGAGTTGACCTGGGCACCGCCGTGGCCCGGGCGCGGGAGCGGGTGGCCGCCGTGCTGCCGCCGGGCGCCGCGGTGGAACCGGCGGGCACCGCCGTGCTGATGGCCGAAGGGTTCGGCACGCTGGTACCGGCGGCCCTGGGCGCCCTGCTTCTGATCTACATGGCGATGGCGGCCCAGTTCGAATCCCTGGTGCATCCCCTCCTCATGATGGTGACCCTGCCCCTGGCCCTGACCGGCGCCGTGGCGGGCCTGGCCGCCACCGGCCATGCCATCGGGCTGACGGCGGTGATGGGGGCCGTGGTCCTGGCGGGGATCGCGGTCAACAACGGCATCGTGCTGGTCGACGCCGCGCGCCGTTACCGGGCGGCCGGTGCGGACGCCGCGACCGCCATCCGCCTGGCCTGGAGCCGGCGGCTGCGGCCGGTGTTGATGACGGCCCTGACCACTTTGCTGGGCTCCCTGCCCATGATCCTGGTGCCGGGGCAGGGCAGCGAGCTGGAGGTGCCCCTGGCGGCGGTGCTGGTGGGCGGCCTGTTCACCTCCACGGTCCTGACCCTGGTGGTCTTGCCTTGTGCCTGGCTGCTGGCCGAAGGCCGGCGACGGCCCGGTGCGGCCGGCCGGGCCTGAACGGGGGTCGCCGGCGGCCCGCGCTGGTGCGCCGCCGCCGGCCTCCGGCACTCCGCCGGCCTCCGGCACGCCGCCGGCGGGGCTCGCGGTCCTCTCCAACGCGGCCCCCGACCCAGGCACTTCACCTGAGGGAGCCGTGCTGCTCCTCCGCCGCGGCCACCGGCCCCGGCACTTTGCCGGCGGGGCCCGCCGCCGCCCTGCAGCGCCGCGACTGCCCGCCGGGGGTGGGAGGAGCCATGATTCGCCAGACAACAGGGCAGGGTCCGCGGCCGCCGGTGGCGAAGCGAGCCTGCCGGGCCCGCCCCGGGCCCCGGCCGCCTGTGCGCCCGGGGCCGGCGACCAGAGCATGGGGGGAAGGGGATGGACTGGCGGAACTGGCGCCATGTGGTCAAGCTGGATCCCGCCCGCCCGCTGGATCCGGCGGTCATTGCCCGGCTGCCGGCCACCGGCACCGACGCCCTGGTCCTGGGCGGCAGCGACGGCATCCGGCGCGGGGCCGTGTTCGGCCTGCTGGGTGCGGCCCGGGAGACGGGGCTGCCCGTGGCCATCGAGGTCTCGTCGGTGCAGGCGGTGGTGCCGGGGGCCGACTGGTACCTGATCCCCATGGTGCTCAACACCACCGACCCCCGCTGGCTGGTGGGCGCCCACCAGGAAGCCTTTGCGAACCTGCACCGCATCGCGCCGGGCATTCCCGTTCCCTGGGACCGGGTGGTCACGGTGGCCTATGTGGTCTGCAACCCCGCCGCCACGGTGGCCCGGGTGGCGGCGGCGCGGCCGCCGGAAGGCCCCGCGGCGGTGGCGGCCTGGGCGACGGTGGCGGAGAGGCTCTTGCGTGCAGACATCGTGTACATTGAGTACAGTGGCCGGTTGGGCGACCCGGCCTGGGTCGAGGCGGCGGCCGGTGCCCTGCGGAGGGCCCGCCTGTTCTACGGCGGCGGGCTGAGCACCGCCGAGCAGGCGGCGGTCATGGCCGCCCGGGCCCACACCGTGGTGGTGGGCAATGCCCTCTACCGGCCGGACGGGCTGGAATGCATCCGGGCCACCGTGCGGGGCGCGCGCCAAGTGCGGCCCGGAGAGGGAGGGGAACCCTTTGCCGCCGGAAGTCGTCTTCCTTAACGGATCCTTTGTTCCCTACGAGCAGGCCGTGGTGCCCGTGGAGGACCGCGGCTTCCTCTTCGCCGACGCGATCTACGAGGTGATCCGCTGCTACGGCGGCCGGTTCTTCCGCCTGGACGATCACCTGGAGCGGCTGGAGCAGAGCGCCGCGGCCCTGGACATCCCCCTGCCCTATGACCGGGCCCGGTGGGCGGCCCTGCTCGACGAGCTGATCCGGCGCAACGGGGTGCGGGACGGGTCGGTGTACGTCCAGGTGAGCCGCGGGGTCGCCCCGCGCAGCCATGCCTGGCCCCAGGGGCTGCAGCCCACGGTGGTGGCCATCGCCCGGCCGGGCGGCACGCCGCCGGCGGAGGCGGTGGAGCGGGGCGTCAAGGCCATCACCGTGCCGGACAACCGCTGGGGGCTCTGCTGGGTGAAGACCACCGGTCTCTTGCCCAACGTCCTGGCCAAGCAGCAGGCGGCGCGGGCGGGGGCCTACGAGGCCCTGTTCGTCCGGGACGGCCTGCTGACCGAGGGCACGTCGAGCAACGTGTTCGTGGTGCTGGACGGCATCCTTTACACCCACCCCCTGGCCAACATCCTGCCCGGCGTCACCCGGGCCGTGGTCCTGGACGTGGCGCGGCAGGCGGGGCTGGCGGTGCGGGAACAGGCCATCCCCGCCGTCTGGCTGGAGCGGGCGGAGGAGGTCATCCTCTCGGGGACCAACAGCGAGGTGCTGGCCGTGGTGGAGATCGACGGGCGGCCCGTGGGCGGCGGCCGGCCCGGACCGGTGTTCGCCCGCTTGCGGGAGGGCTACCTGGCGCGGGTGGCGGCGGAGACCGGCGCAGCGGTGGAACCGGGCCCGGGCGCCTGACGGCGTCTCCGGAAGGTGAGCCCGGTGGCGACGCGGGTCCTGGTGCTGTCCGACACTCACATCCCCGGCCGGGCGCGGGCGCTGCCCCCAGCGGTGCTGGAGGCGGCCGCTACGGCCGACCTGATCATCCATGCGGGGGATCTGGTGAGCCTGGACGTGTATGATGAACTGGCGCTGCTGGCGCCGGTCGTCGCCGTCCACGGCAACGTGGACGACCCGGAGGTGTACCGGCGGCTGCCGCCCCGGATCGTGGTGGAACGGGACGGGGTCCGGGTGGGGGTGACCCACGGGCATCTGGGCCGGGGACGGTCGACCGCCGAGCGGGCCCTGGCGGCCTTCGCCGGCGAGGAACCGCCGCCGGCGGTGGTGGTCTTCGGCCACAGCCATCAGCCGCTGGTGGAGCGGCGGGATGGGGTGCTGTTGCTGAACCCGGGTTCGCCCACCGACCCGCGCTGGGCGCCGGCGCCGAGCTATGGGTGGCTGGAGCTGGAGGGGGGCGAGGCCCGGGCGCGGCTGGTCCAGCTGCCCCGGCGGTAGGGACGGGACAAGCGGCCGTCCCCCGCGGGGCCTGCGGCGGGGCCCGGGCAGGGCAGGCCAGGCCCTGGCCGCGGCGAGCCATGGGTGAGCAACGGGTAGGGAGAGGATGGCGCTTGACCGAGCAGACCCTGAGCTGGCGGCGCCGCCTGGGGGCGGCACTGATCCTGGCCCTGGTGATCACCGCCGTGGCAGGAATCTGGCGCATGGCCGGCACCACGGGTCGCGCCCCCGCGATGCCGGCCGGCGGCGGCGCGACGCCTGCGCCGGCGCCCGGGGACGGCCCCCAGCCGCCCCAGCTGGTGCTGGGCAGCCTGGGCGGGTTTGAAGGGTGGAACCCGCTCTTGACGGAGCGCCACCCCCTGCAGCCGCTGCTCTTTCGCAGCCTGGTGCGGTACAACGACCGGATGGAAGTGGAGCCCGATTTGGCCGCCTCGTGGGAGGTGGGCAAGGACGGGCGCGTCTACACGCTGCACCTGGCGGAGGCCACCTGGTGGGACGGGCGGCCCGTGACGGCCAGCGACGTGGTCTTCTCCCTGACCACTCGCCTCCACCCCCGGGCCGACCGCCTGGCGGCCTACAACCTAGCCGCCTTGAACGGCGCCGAGACCTACCTGGCGGAGCTGGACCGGCTGGACCGGGACCGCCAGGCAGGCCTGCTGGATGAAGCCACCTGGGAGGCCCGGGCCATGGCGGCCTACGACCGCTGGCTGGAACGGGGCGCGGTGCGGGCTCCCGATCCCCGGACGGTGGTGGTGACCTTTTCCGAGCCCTACGCGCCGGCGCTGGAGCTCTTCACCCTTCCCGTCGTTCCCGCCCACGCCTTCGCCAGCCGGGCCGAGGCCCTGGACCCCCGCCACCCCTTCCACACGGGCCACCCCGTGGGTTCCGGGCCCTATCGCCTGGACAGCTGGGTGCCGGGTGTCCAGGCGCGACTGGTGGCCCGGGAGGACCTGCCGCCGGAGCAGGCCCCCGGATACCCGCTGGTGGTGGTCCGGTTCTTCCACGAGCAGGAGGAGCTGGACCGGGCGGTCCTGGCAGGCGAGGTCGACGCCGGCAGGCTTTCGCCGGAGGCCGCCCGCCAGGTGGTGGCGGGACAGGCGCCGCTGCGGCTGGTGGAGTTCCCGGACCTGGGCTATACCTATCTGGCATACAACCTGGCCGACCCGATCCTGGCCGACCCGGCGGTGCGCCGGGCCGTGGAGCAGGCCGTTGACCGTTCGGCCCTGGTGGGCGCGCTGTTCGGGCGCTATGCGGAGGTGCTGGCGGGACCGGGCCTGCCCGGGACCTGGTGGGCGGCGCCCCAGGCCCCGCCGCGCTATGACCCGGAGGCCGCCCGCGCCCTGCTGGAACAGGCCGGCTGGGTCGACGGCGACGGCGACGGCGTGCGCGAGCGGGGCGAACAGCAGCTGGCCATCCGGATCATCACCCACCGGGAGAACCGCTACCGCGAGGAGGCCGCAGAGATGCTGGCCGGGTTCCTCCGCCAGGTGGGCATTGCCGCCGAGGTGCAGGTGGTGGACTGGCCCGACCTGGTGGCGGTCCTGCGGGAGGGCCGGTACCAGGCGGCCCTTCTCGGGGTCGGCGTGGGCGTCGACCCCGACGGGTACGCCCTCTGGCACTCCGCGGGCCACCTCAACTTCACCGGGTTGCACGACGCGGAGGTGGACCGGCTGCTGGAGGAGGGCCGGCGCGGCGGGGACCGGCGGGTGATCTACCGCCAGGTCCAGCAGCGGCTGGCCGAGCTGGAGCCCGCCCTGTTCCTCTGGCAGGAGATCCTGGTGCTGGGCGTGCGGCAGGGGGTGGAAGGCCCCATCAGCGGCTCCCCGGGCGGGTTCTTCTGGAACGTGGCCGCCTGGCACCCGGCGGACGAACCTGGCCCCACCGGCGGGCCGGCAGCGGCAAGGGGCGGGACCTCGAAGGCCCGGCGGCAGCCGGCGCATGCCGGCGGCGCGCCCGGGGTACACGGGGCGGCCTCCCGGTGACCGGCGCCGGGGACCGGCGAGAGGGGGGAGCCCGGCCCCGGCCCGGTGAAGCTCCGGGCGGCGCCCTCCGGGCAGCGCCCTGAGAGTGCACCAGCCCGCATGGCGCTTTGGTTGACACCCATTTTTGCTTCTCCATATAATGTGGATGGCTTTCGGGCGGGCTCCTTCATGTTCCGAATTTCACGAAGTCCCGCCCGTCGCCTTTCTTACCTCTTGCCCGGTGACGCCCACCCGGTAACGCCGGCCGGTAGACGGTGTCCGGTGGCGGCAGCCCGCCGGGGGAACGGGGGTCGGCCAGTTGGATTCCCGGATCTGGATCGACGTGCTGGTCTTCCTCATCGCCGGGGCCAGCTTCCCCATGGTCAACGTGGCCGTGAGCCGGCTGCTGCGGCGCGACTGGCGCGAGCCCAGCAAGCTCACCACCTACGAGACCGGGATCCGCCCCTACGGCGATGCCCGCGTGCGGTACAGCATCCACTATTACATCTTCGCCCTGATCTTTCTGGTGTTCGACGTGGAAGTGGTCTTCCTCTATCCCTGGGCCGTCCGCTTCCGCGAGCTGGTCCAGGCGGGTCCCTTCGCCTTCATCGAGATGGCCCTGTTCATCGTCATGCTGGGCGTGGGTCTGATCTACGCCTGGAAGAAGAAGGTGTTACGATGGGTGTGACCAACCCGCGGGTGACGGGTCCCTCCGGCATCACCGTGGCCGACTTGGCCTGGGACGAGACGGACCCCGAGCACCTGATCGACCGGGCGGCGGAGCGCCTGCCTGGGGTCTGGGAGTACCTTCCCGGCGTGATCACCACCAACCTCCAGACCCTGGTCAACTGGGGCCGCAAGAACTCCCTCTGGTACCTGCTCTTCGGCATCGCCTGCTGCGCCATCGAGATGATGGCGGCCGGCGCCTCCCGGATCGACCTGGACCGGCTGGGGTCGGTGTTCCGTGCCTCGCCGCGCCAGGCCGACATGATGATCGTGGCGGGGACCGTCACCGAGAAGATGGCGCCGGTGATCAAGACCCTGTACGACCAGATGGCCGAGCCCAGGTACGTCATCGCCATGGGCGCCTGCGCGTCCAACGGCGGGCCGTACTACCAGGGCTACAATGTGGTCGACGGGGTCGACAAGATCGTTCCTGTGGACGTGTACGTGGCCGGGTGCCCGCCGCGGCCGGAGGCGCTGATCTACGCCATCATGAAGCTGCAAGACAAGGTGGCCCGGGCGAACCTGCCGGCCTGAGATCCGACGTCGCAGCCCCGCGGGGAGCGGGGCTGGCGTTTGCCTGGGGACCCGCACCGGCGGCGGCCGCCGGAGCGGACGAGCCGGCGCCCCGGGCCGGGCCGGGCGGGGCCCGCCAGGTAGGGCGCCGGGACGGACCGCTGTGGAGACCCGGCGGCCCCGGCCCGGCGGCGGGCCCGAAGAATGGGGGGAAGAACCTGTGGCCGAGCACCCTGAGGCGGCGCCCGCCCAAGCCGGGGACGACCGCCCGCTGCACACGCACCAGGACGACAAGCCCCTTCTCGAAGCGCTGCCGCTTCCGGCGGAGGGGACCTTCGTCGATCCCAAGGCCAAGAAGAAGGCGCCCGCGGGGGAGGCCGGCGCCGAGCCGGCGGTGGATCCGGTGGTGGCCCGCCTGCGGGAAGCCTTTCCCGACGTGAGCTTCGATCCGGTGGCTGCCACCGCCGACGGCTGCCCCATCGTGACCGTGCCTGCGGAGCGGTGGCTGGAGGTGGCCCGGTTCCTCCGCGACGATCCCCAGCTGGGTTTCGACTACCTGTCCGATCTCTGCGGCGTCGACTACAAGGACGCCCTGCAGGTGGTCTACCAGCTGCGGGGAGTGGGCCACGACCGGCGCCTGACGGTCAAGGTCAACGTGAGCAAGGAGCAGCCGGAGGTCCCCAGCGTGGTCGAAGTCTGGCCCGGCGCGGGCTGGCACGAGCGGGAGGCCTTCGACATGTTCGGGGTCCGCTTCAGCGGCCACCCGGACCTGAGGCGGATCCTGATGCCGCCGTGGACGCCGGACGACGTCTTCCCGCTGCGCAAGGACTTCGTCGACCGGCGGCCCAAGCGGGAGCGCAAGGTGCGGCCGCGCTGACGGCCGGCGGAGCCGGCGCCCGGCCTGCCCGCCGGCCCGGCGGAGCGGGTGCCGGTGAGGGCGCGGCGAGGAGACGGAAGGGCATGAGCGCGCCGGAAGGGCTGGTATGGGCATAGGGAAGGCGAGGTGAGGGCCGTGAGCCTGACGCGGGAACCGGTGCAGCCGCTGGAGCTGGATCCACGCCTGGGGGACCGGGTGCGGATCGAGCCCCTGGAAGGCGGGCGCCAGACCATGACCATGAGCATGGGCCCCCAGCACCCCAGCACCCACGGGGTGTTGCGGGTCGTGCTCAGCCTGGACGGCGAGACGGTGGTCGACGCCCAGCCCGACATCGGCTACCTGCACCGCAACTGGGAAAAGATCGCCGAGTACATGACGTACGCCATGACGGTCCCCTTCTCGGACCGGAACGACTACCTGGCCGCCATCACCAACGAGCTGGCCCTGGTGCAGGCGGTGGAGAAGCTGACGGGCCTGGAGGTGCCCGAGCGGGCCCAGATCCTGCGGGTGATCTTCTCCGAGCTGCAGCGCATCACCAGCCACCTGCTGTGGTTCGGTACCTTCGGCCTCGACCTGGGTGCGGTGACGGCGTTCCTCCACGCCTTCACCGCCCGCGAGTACTGCTACAAGCTCTTCGAGCAGGCCACCGGCGCGCGGTTCCTCTACGCATACCTGCGCATCGGCGGGCTGCGCAACGACGTGCCCGACGGCTGGATCGAAGATTTGCTCTCCTTCCTGGACCAGCTGGAGAACAAGTACTGGCCCGAATTCATGAAGCTGCTCATCGAAAACCCGATCTTCATCCGCCGCACCCGGGGCATCGGGGTGCTGAAGCCGGAGGTGGCCGTGGCCTACGGCGCCAGCGGGCCGGTGCTGCGGGGTTCGGGCATCAAGTACGACGTGCGCAAGGCCGACAACTACCTGCCCTACGACCGGTTCGAGTTCGACGTTCCGGTGGGGGAGAACGGCGACGTCTACGACCGGGCCCTGGTCCGCATGTACGAGATCCTGGAGAGCGCCCGGATCATTCGCCAGGCCGTCAAGGAACTGCCCGACGGCCCGGTGATGGCCAAGGTACCGCGGGCCATTCGCCCCTACGGCGAGGTGTACCACCGGGTGGAAGGGCCGCGGGGCGAGGTGGGCGTCTACCTGGTGGCGGCCGGTGACACCAACGCCTACCGGGCCCGCTGGCGCTCGCCCTGCTTCGTCAACCTGCAGCTGCTGCCGATCCTGGCGAGGGGGCACCTGGTGGCCGACGTGGTGGCCATCATCGGCAGCATCGACATCGTCCTCGGGGAGGTCGACCGCTGATGCCGGAGTGGCTGGTGGCGGTGCTGTGGGCCATCCTCAAGGCCACCATTGCCCTCGCCTTCATCGGCGTGAACTTCATGTTCCTGGTCTGGCTGGAGCGGAAGGTGTCCGCCCGGATGCAATACCGGGTGGGGCCCTACCGGGTCGGCAAGCCCCACGGCTGGGCCCAGCTCTTCGCCGACGCCATCAAGATGTTCTCCAAGGAGGACGTCATGCCCGCGGCGGCGGACCGCTGGGTCTGGGCGGCGGCGCCGGTGGTGGTGTTTGCGCCGGCGGTGCTTTTGTTCGTCATCCTGCCCGTCGGGCCCGGTTTCGGCGTCCAGCCCGACTTCAACCTGGGCCTGCTGTTCCTCAGCGCCGTCTCGTCCTTCACCCTGTTCGGCATCTTCATGGCCGGGTGGGGTTCCAACAACAAGTACTCCCTGATCGGTGCCATGCGGGCCGCGGCCCAGCTGATGGCCTACGAGATCCCGCTGGTGCTGGCGGTGCTGGGCGTGGTCATGCTGGCGGGCAGCCTCAGCCTGCAGGACATCGTGGAGGCCCAGCAGCGGTACTGGTTCGTCTTCCCGCAGTTCCTCGGGTTCATCGTCTTCCTCATCGCCGCCATCGCCGAGCTGAACCGCACGCCCTTCGACCTCGCCGAGGCCGAGTCGGAGCTGGTGGCGGGCTACTTCACCGAGTACAGCGGGATCCGCTGGGGCATGTTCATGTTCGCCGAGTACACCAACCTGTTCACCATGTCCGCCATCGCGGCCAGCCTGTTCTTCGGCGGGTGGAACGGGCCGATCCTGCCGCCGGTGGTGTGGTTCCTGATCAAGACCTACGCCTTCGTCCTGCTGGCCATGTGGATCCGCTGGACCCTGCCGCGCATCCGCATCGACCAGCTGCTGGACCTGGGCTGGAAGTTCCTCGTCCCGGTGGGCCTGCTGAACCTGGTCATCACCGGGTTGTTCCTGGTCTGAAAGGCGGTGACCACGGATGAGCGTCCTGGCTGAGATCTGGCAGACCGCGAAGAGCCTGGTGGCGGGCCACGCCGTGACCTGGCGGTCGGCCGCCCGCCCGCCGGTGACGGTGAACTACCCGGACGAGCGGCCCGACCTGCCCAAGGGCTACCGCGGCATCCCGGTGCTCAAGACCAACCTGGAGACGGGCGACCTGAACTGCACGGCCTGCGGCCTGTGCGCCCGCTCCTGCCCCGTCAACGTCATCGAGGTCATCGAGGAGACCGACGAGAACGGCAAGCGCCTGCGCCGGCCCAAGGTCTTCAACATCGACATGTCGCGCTGCATGGTCTGCAACCTGTGCGTCGAGGCCTGTCCCTTCGACGCCCTGGAGATGGCGAACCACTTCGAGATCGCCGACTACTCGGTGCCCAACCTGATCTTCAACAAGGAGCAGCTGGCGGAGATCTGGAAGCAGTACGACGCCGTCCGGCTGGCTGGGGGCGAGAAGCCATGAGCGGGACGGCCGTCATCTTCGCCGTGCTGGCGGCGGTGGTGCTGCTGGGGGCCTGGCGGGTGGTGACCAGCGAGCAGATCGCCCACAGCGCCCTGTTCCTCGGCCTCACCTTCGTCGGCATGGCGGGCCTGTTCATCCTGCTCAAGGCGCCGACCTTCGCCCTGCTGCACGTGCTGGTGTACGTCGGGGCGATTCTGACCGTGGTGGTCTTCGCCATCATGCTCTCGGACCCCGAGGAGCTGCGGGGCGCGGGCGACCTTGCCCTGGGCGAGCGCCTGCGGCGCCGGTTCCTTTCGCCCTACTACGGCTGGCTGCCGGTGGTGGTGGCCGGGGTGCTGGTGGCCGTGATCCTGGCCGGCCTGGCTGCCGCCCAGCTTCCCCGGGTGCCCCTGGGCGAGCCCGTGGCCGACGACCTGCGGGCCATCGGGGGCGAGATGTTCACCCGCTACGCCATCCCCTTCGAGGTGGCCTCGGCCGCGCTGTTGGCGGCCCTCATCGGCGCCATCGGCCTGACGCGGCGCGAGACGGCGGAAGAGCGCGGTCGTGGCGGGCGCGACGGGGGGGCGGCCCGCACGGCGCCGGTCGCCCGGGTGCAGGGCGCCATGGCGGCCCAGGACCTGGGTGACGGGGTGCCGCAGGCCGGGACGCCCGCCGGATCCTCGCCGGCCGGGAACCGGGTGACGGCGGCGGCCGGTTCGTCCGGTGGAGCCGGTGCGGCAGGGGAGGTGGGCCGCTGATGGGCGGCATTCCTTTGCTGGATTATCTCGTGGTGGGGACCCTGCTCTTCGGCATCGGCCTGTGGGGCGCCCTGACCCGCACCAACGCCATCCGGATCCTGATGTGCATCGAGCTGATGCTCAATGCCGTCAACCTCAACCTGGTGGCGCTGAACCAGTACCTGGACCCCGGGTCGGTGGAAGGGCAGATCTTCGGCCTGTTCATCATCGCCATCGCGGCGGCGGAGGCGGCCATCGGCATCGGCATCGTGCTGATGGTGGTGCGGCGCCGCGGCGAGGTGGACGTCAACAAGATCCGGCTGATGCGCGGTTGAGCCCGCGACGGTCAGGCCGGGGTGCGATACGGAACGGGCTGGGTACGGACGGGACTGCGAGGTGAGCGGCGTGGTGGAATCGGCCTGGTTGATCCCGCTCTTCCCCCTGGCGGCCTTCGTGCTGACGGTGTTCTTCGGCCGCCGGCTGGGCGAGCGGGCGGGCTGGATCGGCGTCACCGGCATGCTGGCGGCGGCGATCCTGTCCCTGGGCGTATTCCGGGACGCGGTGGCCCGCCCCGAGGCCTACGAGGCCGCGTGGCGGTGGCTGCAGTTCGGCTCCTTCGAGCTGCGGGCCGGGTTCCGGGTCGACAACCTGGAAGCGGCCCTGCTCTTAATGGTGTCCTTCGTCAGCTTGATGGTGCACGTCTTCTCCCTGGGCTACATGCATGGCGATGCCCGCTACAACCGCTACTTCGCCCTGATCTCCCTGTTCACGGCGGGCATGCTCGGGCTGGTCATCGCCGACAACGCCGTCTTCTGGCTGATCTGGTGGGAGATCATGGGCGCCTGCTCCTACCTGCTCATCGGCCACTGGTTCGAGGAGCGGGAGAACCAGGCGGCGGCGTACAAGGCCTTCATCACCACCCGTATCGGCGACGTGCTGATGATGGCCGGCTTCTGGTACATGTTCCACCTGACGGGCAGCCTGCGTTTCGCCGACTGGCAGGCCTGGGTGGAGCACCAGGCGGGGGCGGGGGCCCCGGACTTCGCCCGGGCCATGACCGTAGCGGCCCTCCTGATCTTCGGTGGCGCGGTGGGGAAGTCGGCCCAGGCGCCGCTGCACGTGTGGCTTCCTGACGCCATGGCCGGTCCTACGCCCGTCAGTGCCCTGATCCACGCCGCCACCATGGTGGCCGCGGGCGTGTTCCTCGTCGCCCGGACCTACTTCATCTTCGCCGAGTCGGCCACGGCCCTGGCGGTGGTGGCCTTCCTGGGGGCGTTCACGGCCTTCCTGGCGGCCAGCATCGCCGTGGTACAGACCGATATCAAGAAGGTGCTGGCCTACTCGACGGTCAGCCAGCTGGGCTACATGGTCATGGCCTTGGGCGTGGGCGGCTACGCGGCCGCCATGTTCCACCTGTGGACCCACGGCTTCTTCAAGGCCCTGCTCTTCCTGGGCTCGGGGGCCGTCATCCACGCCGTGCACACCCAGGACATGCGGGAGATGGGCGGCCTGGCCGGCAAGATGAAGCTGACGGCCCTGACCTTCATCGTCGGCACCTTGGCCCTGGCCGGCATCTGGCCCTTCGCCGGGTTCTACTCCAAGGACGAGATCCTGCTGGCGGCCTACCACTCCCCCTACCCGGTGCTCTTCTGGGTGGGCACCCTGACCGCCGGGCTGACGGCCTTCTACATGACCCGGGCCGTGGTGCTGACCTTCTTCGGCCGGCCGCGGGACGTCCACAAGTACGAGCACGCCCACGAGGGCGGGCCGGAGCTGCGCTGGCCGCTGGTTTTGCTGGCCATCCCGGCCTTTGCCGCGGGCTTTCTGGCCCCGGCCCTCTTCGGCGCGCCGGTGCACGAGTTCATCACCTTCGGCGAGCACGTGGCGGCACACGAGCCCGAGTCCGTCGTGGTGCTGCTCGGCACCCTGTTCGCCGTGGGCGGCATCCTTCTCGGCATCGTGGTGTACGGCCTGGGCTGGATCTCGCCCGAGACCCTGCGCGCGGCCTTTGCCACGCCCTACTTCGTCCTGCAGGAGAAGTGGTTCTTTGACCGGGCCTACCAGGTGGTGGTCCTGGGCGGTTCGTCCGCGCTGGCGCGGCTGGTGGCCGGCTTCGACCGGCTGGTGGTGGACGGCATCGTCAACGGCGTGGCGCGCCTGGTGGCCGGCGTGGGCGAGGTGGTGCGGCGCTGGTCCACCGGCCTGGTGCAGGGGTACATGCTGACCCTCTTCGCCGGCGTGGTGGTGCTGGCGCTGCTGATCCTGCAAGTGACGGGAGGCTTGAGGTGATGTCCGCGTCGCTGCCCTATCTCAGCCTGATCCTGGGGGTGCCGGCGGCGGGCGCGCTGCTCACCCTCCTGATCCCCCGGGAGAACCACCGGGCCATTCGCCTCGTGGGGACCGTGGCCCTGGCCGTGCCGCTGCTGCTGGTGGCGGCGGTCTGGGCCGGGTTCGACCCGGCCGCGGGCGGCCCGCAGTTCGTGGAGCGCTACCGCTGGATCCCCACCCTGGGCGCCTGGTACTACCTGGGCGTCGACGGGCTGTCCCTGCCCCTGGTGGCCTTGACGGCGCTGGTCGCGCCCCTGGCGGCCCTGGCTTCCTGGGGCATCGAGCAGCGCGTCAAAGAGTACTGGGTGCTGCTGGGCATCCTGGTGACCGGGATCTTCGGCGTGTTCCTGGCGCTGGACTACCTGCTGTTCTACGTGTTCTTCGAGCTGTCCCTGATCCCCATGTACTTCCTTATCGGCATCTGGGGCGGCCCGCGCCGGGACTACGCCTCCCTGAAGTTCTTCATCTACACCCTGGTCGGCAGCATCGTGCTGATCGTGGGCATCCTGGGCCTGTACTTCCTCACCGGCGCCAGCACCTTCGACATGGTGGAACTGGCGCGCCGGGCGCCGGCGGCGGTGCCGCAGGCGCTCAAGCTGCCGCTGTTCCTGCTGCTCTTCGCCGGGTTCGCCATCAAGACGCCCATGTGGCCGGTGCACACCTGGCTGCCCGACGCCCACGTGGAGGCGCCGACCCCCATCAGCGTGATCCTGGCCGCGGTCCTGCTGAAGATGGGCACCTACGGCATGATGCGCATCACCTGGCCCACCCTGCCCGACGTGGCCCGGGACCTGGCCGGCACGCTGGCCGTGCTGGCGGTGATCGCCATCCTCTACGGCGCCTTCACGGCGCTGGGCCAGCGGGACTTCAAGCGGCTGGTGGCCTACTCGTCGGTCAGCCAGATGGGCTTCGTGGTCCTGGCCCTGGCGGCCGCGGCGGCGGCGCCGGCGGCGGCGGAGGCGGCTCAGCTGGCGGGGCGCGATCCCCAGGTGGTGCTCCAGGCGGGCCAGTCCGCCACCATGGCGGCCGTGTTCATGATGGTGGCCCACGGCCTGGCCTCCGCCCTGCTGTTCCTCCTGGTGGGCTTCTGGTATGACCGCACCCACACGCGGGATTTCGACCGGCTGGGGGGCATGTTCCGTACCACGCCGGTGGCGGCCACCTTCCTGGGCATCGCCGCCTTCGCCAACCTGGGGCTGCCCGGGTTCAGCACCTTCATCGGCGAGTTCTTCACCCTGATGGGGACCCTGCCGGTGTTCCCGGTGGCGGTGTACGTCGCCCTGATCGGCCTGGTGGGCGGTGCCATGTACAACCTCACCATGCTGCAGCGGGTGGCCATGGGCGGGCCGAAGCCGGAGTGGCACGGCCTGCCTGATGTGTCGGCCCGTGAGCTGGCGACCTTCGTGCCCCTGGTGGCGGCCATGCTGCTTCTGGGCTGGATGCCGGGGTTGCTGACCCAGGTCTTGAGCACGCCCGTCGCGCAATTCGTCGCCAAGTTGGGGGGGATGTGAGGATGCCAGTGCCATCGGCTGGAGAACTGGTCTATCTCCTGCCCGAGATCGTCCTGGTCTTCACGGCCATGCTCCTCCTGCTGGCAGACGCCTTTGCGGGCGGGCGGGCGGAAACCCAGGGGGCCGTGGCCTCGGGGGCCGGAACCGGGTCCGTGCCGTTGAGCAGCGCCCAAGAGGCGCGCCGGGACTGGATCGGCTATCTGGCCGTGCTGGGCGTGGTGGTGGCCATGATCCTGATCCGGCGCGACCTGACCCAGCCCGGGCCCATCCTGGGGAACATGGTGGCCAGCGACGGCTACGCCGCCTTTTTCAAGGCCGTGTTCCTCATCGCCACGGCGCTGGTGGCGCTGATTTCCATCGACTATGTGGCCGCCCGGGGCATCGCCGCGGGGGAGTACTTCAGCCTGCTGCTGCTGGCCACCACCGGGGCCCTGTTCATGGCGGGCGCGGCCAACCTGCTGACCTTCTACCTGGGCCTGGAGCTCCTGTCCCTCAGCTCCTACGCCCTGGCCGGCCTGATGCGCACCGATCCGCGTTCCCAGGAGGCCTCGCTGAAGTACTTCCTCAACGGCGCCCTGAGCTCCGGCATCCTGCTCTTCGGTATCTCCCTGCTCTACGGGGCCACGGGCACCTTCGACCTGGTCGAACTGGCCCAGCAGGCGGGCCAGGCGCTGCAGGGCGGCGCCACCGCCGGGCCGCTCCCGGCGCCGGTACTGGCCCTGGGCATCGCCTTCCTCCTGGCCGGCCTGGCCTTCAAGGCGGGTGCGGTGCCCTTCCACCTCTGGCTTCCTGACGCCTACCAGGGCGCGCCCACGCCCATCACCGCCTACCTGGCGGTGGCGTCGGAGGGTGCGGCCTTCGCCGCCATCCTGCGGGTGTTCTACGGCGGCCTGGGCGGCGCGCAGGGCAGCTGGCAGCTGGCCTTCGTCCTCCTGGCCGTGCTGACCATGACCGTGGCCAACGTGGCCGCGCTGCGGCAGACGGACGTCAAACGCCTGATGGCCTATTCGTCCATCGCCCAGGCAGGGTACATCCTGGCGGCCGTCGCCGCGGCCACCGAGCTCAGCCGGCCGGCCGTCCTGTACTACGTGATGGCCTATACCTTCATGAACGTGGGGGCCTTTGCCGTGATCACCGCCCTGCAGGTCCAGGGCGAGGGCCGGGAGGTGCGGGATTTCGCCGGCCTGGCCCGCCGGGAGCCGCTGCTGGCCGCCCTGCTGGTGGTGTTCCTGGTTTCCCTGGTCGGCCTGCCGCCCACGGCGGGGTTCATGGCCAAGTTCTCGGTGTTCCGGTCCCTGGTGGCCGCGGGCAACTACTGGCTGCCGGTGGTGGTGGCCCTCAACAGTGTGATCTCCGTGGGCTACTACTACAACTTGGTGCGGTACATGTACGTGGTGTCGCCGGAGAAGGAGCCCGTCCCCGACACCCCGGTGGCGGTGCCGGCGCCCATCTGGACCGTGCTGGTGGTGTGCGTGTTCTTCACCCTGGTGCTGGGGCTCTGGCCCGAGGCCTTCGTCCGGTGGGCCGAGGTGTCGCTGATGGCCATGGGGGGCCGCAGCTTCTAAGCCGGGCACGGCTTGCATGGGGGCAGGTCCCCTAGGGGTACCAGATCCCGCAGGAGAACGGCCAGGGGCCGGCGCGGTCAGGCGGCGCCGGCCCCTGTTCCTTGGCCCCCGGTCCTTGCGCGCCAGGTCCTTGCCTGGCAGGCCTGGTCCTTGCCTCGCTACTGGACGACAAGCACCGGCCCGTCCCAGTGCTCGATCACATAGGCGCTCACGCTGCCCAGCAGCGCCGCCTGCAACCGGCCCAAGCCCCGGCGACCGACCACCAGGAGGTCCGGCCTTTGTTCCCGGGCCACCGCCACGATCTCGTGGCCCGGGTCACCGCGGCGCAGCAGCTGGAGGACCGGGGGCCGGGGCTCGGGCAGGCGCCGGGCGGCGGCCTCCAGGATGGACCGGCCGAGGCGCTCCGATTCCTCCATGAACCGGTACACGGCGTCCAGACCGACGAACAGGTCACCGCTCATGCCGGCGACGCAGTGGACCAGGATCACCTGGGCGCCTTCCCTTCCCTGGATGAGGCGCCCGGCCATGTCCACGGCCCGGGCCGAGGGCGGCGAACCGTCGACGGCGACCATGACTTTCACGAGGTCCCGACCCCCTTCCGGCGCCATCAGCCGGCTTCTCCCGAGCGGGAGCCCGGGATGGGCGAGTAGGCGGCGGCACCCGACGGCGATCCGGGAGCCCTGCCGAAGGACCAGCGCAGCAGGATGGGTGTCAGCAGGGTGGTGAAGAGGGTCATCACTACCATGACGGAGAACACCGCCTGGGAGATGACGCCCTCCTGAAGCCCGATGCCGGCCACGATCAGGGCGACCTCGCCGCGGCTGACCATGCCGATGCCCACCCGCAGCGCCTCCATCCAGCCGAAGCCGAAGGGGCGCACCCCCAGCCCGGAACCCACGATCTTCCCCAGGACCGCCGCCACCAGGATGAGGACGAGGAAGCCCGGGCCGCTGGCGGCCACCGACTGGACCAGGTCGGCTTCGAGGCCGATGTTGACGAAGAAGATGGGGACGAAAAAGCCGTAGGCCAGGATGGCCAGCCGTTCTTCCACCGCCTGCTTCAACTCGGGGACCAGGGCGAGCATCACGCCCGCCATGTACGACCCGGTGATGGCCGCCACGCCGCCCAGTTCCTCCGCGGCGACGGCCAGCAGCAGGCCGGAGACCAGCGCCATGGCAAACTGGGGTTCCGTGCCAGGCCACCGGCCAGCCTGGCGGAGCAACCAGGGCAGGACCCACCGCCCAGCGGCGAGGGCCGCCGCGAAGAAGGCGGCCATGCGGAGGAGGATGAGGGCCACGGTCGCCAGCCCGGCCCCACCGGCACCGGCTGCGGGCCCTTCGGGACCGGCGGCCGCGGCGGCCTGGTCCGCCAGGGGTGCCGCGGCCATCCCGGCCTGATGCAGCGCCACCACCACCGAGAGGATCACGATGCCCATCACGTCGTCGATGACGGCGGCACCAAGGACCGTGGTGCCTTCGCGGGACCGCAGGCGGCCCAGTTCCAGCAAGGTCTGGGCGGTGATGCTGACGGAGGTGGCGGTGAGGATGGTGCCGATGAAGATGCTCTCGTAGACGGGAAAGCCGAAGGCGAGGCCCAGGGCCGTGCCGCTTAGGAAAGGCAGGGCCACCCCGCCGGCGGCGCCGGAGAAGGCGGCCGCGCCCACCTTGCGCATCTCCTGCAGGTCGGTCTCCAGGCCGGCCAGGAACATCAGAAAAATCACACCCAGCTCGGCCAGGTCGCCCACCAGATGCTCGAGATACTGGGGATCGGAGAACAGCGGCCAGTGGAGAATGTCCAGCAGGGTGGGACCCAGCAGGATCCCGGCCAGCAACTCCCCAAACACGGCAGGCTGGCCGAGCCGCTTGGAAAGCGCGCCGGCACCCTTCGCCGCGGTGATGACCAGCGCCATCAGAACCGCCACCTGCAAGAACGAGGGCATGTCCAGCAGGTCCTCCTCCGCCAGGGAACGGTCCGGCGGCGGCAACGCGTCCGGGACCGTTCCCGTACGTCCCCCGGCCGGAACGCCGGCCGGACGGGCTCCCCTCGCTCCTCAGGAGCGCGAGGGGTTGCCGGCCTGCCCGCGCCGCCCTGCGGCACCGGAGGCATCAGCCGGCCGGGATGGCTCCCCGGCAGCCGCCGTGGCGTACCACGCGGCGAGCCGCTCCGTCACGTGAGGGGATCCCTGGGCCTCGGCCGATGGCAAAACCAGCCGGCCCAGATGCTCGGGATTCAACTGCCAGCAGCCGTGCTCCAGTACCGGCCCGCCGGCCGGGCGCCGGGTCAGCACCAGGACCGGCTGCAGGGGTTCCGGCCAGGTTAGGCCGGCGGCGGCCAGGGACTCGCCCAGGGACCTGGTCCGTGCCTGCAGCAAGTCGCAGGCCCGCCGGAGGTGCTTGCGGGCCGATCGTGGCCGGGCGGCGGCCGACAGATCCAGCGTACCCAAAACCCACGCGCGGTTGGAGCCCACCAGCAGGATCTCCGCACCGCCCCGCCCGGCTGGACCCCTGTGGGCCGCGGGCAGGGCCACCCGCAAGATCCCCGGTGGCAGCTGGTCCACCGCGTCCAGCAAGCGCCGCCGGCCGTCGGCCACCTGCAACAAGGTGAAGAAGCGGGCCGCCGCCAGCCCGGCCCCGACCAGGCACCAGAATCCGAACATGTCCAGGATGTTCACGCCGGTCAGCTGGCGCAGGCGGAACAGCGAACCCGCGCCCCAGCCGAAGGCAAGACACGCCGCAGCCCAGCCCCAGGGGAGCGACGGGGGTTGCAGCGGGGTGCCGATCCAGCCTTGCCGGTTGCCGGCCACGGGGGTGGCCGCAGCCGGGCCTGCCGTGCTGGAGGAACCGCCCATACCCTCACGACCTCCTGTCCAGCGGGCGCCAGGGCCCTCAGACGAAGGATCTGTACAAAGCGCAGAGGGGCACCGGCCATCGGCACCCGGTGCCCCTCCCTTGCGACGCGGTGCGATGTCGCCACCAGCGGGGCGGCCTGAAGCAGCCCTGAAGAAGGCAGGGGCGGTGGTCAGGAGCCACCGCCGGCGCCACCCTGGGAACCGGACCCCCCACCCTGGCCCTGTCCCTGTTCGCCGGCACTGCCGCTGCCTTCAGCCGGGTTGGGCTCCTGGGCGGCGCGCTGGGCCACGTCGCCGAGACCCATCAGGAAGCGGGCCAGCAGGCGAATCTCTTCCTGCGACATGGCGTCCTTGTACGCCGGCATGATGCTGCGGAACTTCTCCGCTTCCTTGCGATACACCTCGGTCAGGTCCACCGGGGTGCCCTGACCGTGCCACACGGAGGGCATCCGCTCCCAGGGCTCGAAGGACTGCGGGTCGCTGATCCAGCGCTCGGTGAACTCCTGGCTGGGGAGCCACTCCCCGGCGCGGGTCAGGTTGGGCCCGACCACCCCGCCGTAGCTGCCCAGGGTGTGGCACTGGACGCAGTTCATCGTGACGAAGAGCTCCTTGGCCCGCTGGTTCTCTTCGTCCGTCAGGCCCGCCGCCTTGACGTCCAGATCCTGCGCCGTCACCGGCCGGGTGCGCTGTTCCTGCTGGCCGGTATCCTGGTTCTGGACGTACTCCGTCACGGTGAGGCGCGCTACCTCGGGAGCCGCGGCATGCTTGCTGGGCTCCTGCCAGTTCCCGTACATCAGGAAGGTCACCAGGTCGCGGATCTGCTGCTCGTTGAGCGGCCCGTTATCCGCGGTCGACCAGGTGGGCATCCGGGTGTACGAGTGGATCTTGCCGTCCTCGATCTCCCACGTGTTGTGGTCGAACCCCGGCCGGCCCCGGGCGATCACCTTGGTCAGGAAGTCCTGGATGGTCGCGGCCTGGATGGGTGTCTTGCCCTCGGCCCGGAACTCCTCCCGGTTCAGGGGGGGACCGATGATGCCCTCGCCCACCGGCCCGTGGCACAACATGCAGTTCTGGGCGTAGAGCTGGGCGCCGTGGGCGGCCTGTTCTTCCCGCGCCGCCGCCGACGCCTTGGTCATGCGCTGGCTTTCGAAGAGCCAGTACCCCTGGATGATCAGGATCAGCACCCAGAGCAGTGACAGGGCGACGACCTTGCGCTTGCTCAAGGCTGGGACTCCTTTCCGCGCGGCCGGGAGTCAGTCGTCCTCGCCGGACTTCTCCAGCGGGCGTCCCGTGAACCGCTCCACGGTGTCAACCGCCACCAGGCAGAGAAAGATCACGATCATCACGGCCAGAAGTTCAACGGATTCCAGTACCTCGAACATGGTCCCAACCTCCTCGCCGTGGCACCCGGCCGCACCGGCCCCTGGCCCCCGTCGCAACCGGCGGGGCGAAGCGGGCACGGGACGCCCTCACGCTGCGCCGGACCCGCCTCCGGACGGCCTCCCCGGGGAACGCCCCCCGGGACGGCCGGATTAAGAGACCGGTGTCAGCTGGCTGGGGTCAAAGGCCTGGCGCTGCTGCACACGGCCGGTGTCGACCCACACGTTGCCCGCGGCATCGATCTCGATGGGGAAGTAGTCCATCGGCCGCGGGGCAGGGCCGCCGATCTTCTCGCCGACCTTGTTGAACTGCGAACCGTGGCAGGGGCAGCAGAAGCAGCCGCCCGCGTCGGGCCGTTCTTCCGGCTTCCACGGTACCGTGCAGCCCAGGTGGGTGCAGCGCCAGTACAGGGCGATGAGCCCCTGCTCGGTGTGGACCAGGTAGAACTTGCCCGCGTCCACCTTGGTGACCGACCCCACCGGGAAGTTGGACACCGGCCCGATGTTGATCTTCTGCCCGAAGAAGCCCACCTTCCGCGGCCAGAAGTAATAGGCGAAGTTCCCGGCGAACTGGCCGAGCCAGAGCAAGGCCGATCCCCAGAGGGCCCAGTGCAGGAAATCGCGGCGCGTAACGGGCTCGTCCCGGCGGGCGGCGGCACCATGCCCGCCGGCCCGGGCCGCGGGCCTGGCCGCCGCACCGGCTGCGGACCCCGGCCCTGCGGCGGCACCGCCCTTGCCGGCTCCGGCCCCCGCCTTGGCGGCTGCCGCCTTGGCTGCGGCTGCCCTGGCTGCGGCCAGCTTTTCCGGATCCACCTTGGGCCGCGCCGGCGTGCCGGCGGCCTCCTGGCCCCCCTGGCCTCCCTGGCCCGCAGGCGCTCCGCCCGCGGCGACGGGAGTATCCTGGGGGGTGCCGGACGCTCCGCCTGCGGGCTCGGCCCGGTCCGGGCTTCCCGCTTCAGCGCCTGTCGCCGGCTGATCCTTGCCGGCTTCCGGGCTGCGCTCGCGTTCGTCGGCCATGTGCCAATCCCTCCAGCCATCAAGAGCATCCCGATGCCTAGTACCCGATCACTGGGGCGGTTCCAGCTGCCACGGCCACACCAGGTGCAGGCTCTCGCCGCGGAAGCCGGTGCCGATGATGGTCAGAACGAAGTAGGAGGCGACGAACACCGTGAACAGCGCGATGATGGTCTCCCGGGTGTTGGCCTGGTAACGCCGGCGCACGATGACCGCCAGGACGCCCGGCACCGCCGCCATGACGATCAGCGGAATCACCACGCCGGCGATGTGCTCCACCAGCTGCGCCTGGGCGTGGATCGCCTCGGGGCTCATGAACAGGCCGAACACCGCGGCGACCAGGCCGCGGGTGCCGATGTAGTCGACGCCCCCCACGTTGACCGCGAAGAAAGCGTCAAACAGGATCAGGCCCAGCACGATCAGCGACGTGTACAGGAAGGAGAACTTGAAGATCCGCAAGCCCTTCTCGCCCGCGAACCACACGCCGGTGTCCGAGGGGTCCGTATCGATGTAGGGGATGGCTGCGATCAGGACCAGCACGAGCCCCGGCACGATGACGCCGGCCAGGCTGGGGTGCATGTGCAGCAGCAGCTCCTGCAGGTTGAGGAAGTACCAGGGCGCCTTGGCCGGGTTGGGCGTGTGGGACGGGTTGGCCAGCTCCAGAAGGGGCGCCTTGATCAGGATGGCCAGAAGCGACAGGCCGATGGTGTAGATCAGGGCCCCGACGAATTCGATCAAGAGCAGGTGGGGCCAGACCGTCACCTGTTCCTTGGGGTTCGGCCGCTGCGGCTCCTCGCCGGTCGCGGCCGGAGCCGGTTGTGGCTGTGCCACGGGACTCCCTCCTCGTGCCCTCCGTTGCTGGCGTGTTCGGCGGATGCGGCCTCTGGCCGGGCTCGGGCGGCGAACCGCCCGTCTCCCCGGCTACTGCCTCAGCGGGAGAAGCCGTCCTTGCGGACCCGCCAGAAGTGCATCCCCATGAACACGGCCGCCACCAGCGGCAGGGCGAAGACGTGCAGCGTGTACCACCGGATCAGGGTGTTCTGGTTGATGTCGTAGCCGCCGATCAGGAGGAACTTCAGCTTGTCGCCCACGAAGGGCGTCGCGCCGGCCATGTTGGTACCCACCGTCACCGCCCAGTAGGCCAGCTGGTCCCACGGCAGCAGGTAGCCCGTGAAGCTCATCAGGAACGTCAGCACCAGCAGGATCACGCCGATGACCCAGTTGAACTGCCGGGGCGGCTTGTAGGCGCCGGTGTAGAAAACCCGTACCATATGTAGGAACACCAGCAGCACCATGGCGTGGGCCGCCCAGCGGTGGATGTTGCGGAAGAACTGGCCGAAGGCCACGGTGGTCTCCAGGTCTTCGATGCTGAAGTAGGCCTGGGGGACCGAGGGGATGTAGTAGAACATCAGGATGACGCCGGTGACCGTCAACAGGATGAACATGAAAAACGACGTGCCGCCGAGCCCGAAGGTGTAGCGGAACGTCAGCGCCTGCCGGGTGATCCGGCCCGGGTGCAGGTGCAGGAACAGGCTGTTCAGAACCGCCAGGCCGCGGGTGCGCCGGTCCCGCGGGTAGGGGTTCATGTACATCGACTTCCAGAGGGCGCTGTTGAAGATCCAGTCGGCAAGCCGCCCGATCAGCGACTTGCGCCCCCCGGACGCCGGCGGCTGTTGCTCCGGTGTACCAACCCGGCTCAACGGGAAGCTCCTCCTTCCGGCCGACGATGGTTGCCGCCCTGCGGAGCCGGCCGCGCGGGACCAGGCCCCAGCCCTGGAACGGCGCCCTGTCGAGCAGGCGGGATGGGCGCCAGGGGGGCGGCGGGCCGGCGGGGCCGGATCGGTCGAGCCGCCGGCAGCAACCCGGGCCACCCGGGTGTCCGGACGCCGGAACCGCGGCCCAGCGGCCTGCCGGTTCGCACGGGGCCCCGCATGTCTACCACTCAACACTACACAAAGTCGCTTTCCACCCGCAAGGGTCGCACACCGGATTATGCCTGGGCCGGCTCGGGCGACCATCCGAGCCGGCCCAGGCCAGGCCGGACGCCTGCCGCCCGTTCCCGGACACCGGGACCCTTGCCACGGCGAAGGCTCCCGAACCAGGGCGTTAGTATTCCCTCCCTGCGCAGGATCCCGTCCCACGACCTGTCAGGGGAGTTGCATCGGCGGCGCGCCTGTCGCACCCTGCAGGAGGCAGACCTTCGGACAGGTTCCTGGCACCCGGAAGGAAACCCGAGGGCGCTGGCGAATCCCGCCCTCGTAGATGGGACTACATATGGTGGAGAATGATGTCGCGGCGCCTAGATGTTGTTGTTCGGCGCCGCCGTCGTTCCCCCGGGCAGGGAAAGGAGGTGAGCCGGTGCGCTGTCCCCGCTGTCTCGCACCGGACACGCGGGTGCTGGACTCCCGCCCGACGGAAGAGGGCATGGCCGTCCGCCGCCGGCGGGAGTGCCAGGCGTGCGGCGAGCGCTTCACCACTTACGAAAAGGTGGAGGTCACGCCGCTCCTGGTCATCAAGAAGGACGGCCGGCGCGAGGCGTTCGACCGGGACAAGGTGCTGCGCGGCATGCTCACCGCCTGCGAGAAGCGCCCGGTCGAGCTGGAGCGCCTGCAGGCCATCGCCGCCGAGATCGAGCGCGAACTCCAGAGCCGGTATGACAAGGAAGTGGAGTCGCGGGTCATCGGCGAGATGGTCATGGAACGCCTGCGGCACCTGGACCAGGTGGCTTACGTTCGCTTCGCATCGGTCTACCGCCAGTTCAAGGACCTGGAGACCTTCCGCCGCGAGCTGGACCGGCTGCTGGGAGGGGACGAACCGGCTCCCGCTCCCCGCAGCGCCGGGGAGGCCTCCTCCGATCCTGTCGGGGACCGCCAGGCGCCGGCGGCCGCCGCCGGCGGCAGCGCCGGCCCGGTTCAAGCGGGGGACGGGCACCCCGCGGCCGGTATCGTGCGGGGGACAAGCCCGGTAGGCCCCCGCTGAAAAGGAGGACCGCCGATGGAACTCACGGGTATCCGGAAGACCGTGTTCCTGGATCGGTACGCCCGCAAGGGGCCCGACGGGAAACCGGTGGAATCGTCGCCGGAAGAGATGTGGGACCGGGTCGCCCGGGCCATCGCCGAGGTGGAGGAACCGGACCGGCGGGAGGTCTGGGAGCGGCGCTTCCGCCAGGCCCTGGATGGATTCAAGTTTGTTCCCGGCGGTCGTATCCTGGCCGGCGCCGGTACCGGGAACAAAGTGACTTATTATAACTGCTACGTGATCCCGTCCCCCGAGGACAGCCGCAAGGGGATCATGGACAACGTTTCGCTCATGGTGGAGATCATGTCCCGGGGCGGCGGCGTGGGCGTGAACCTCTCCACCCTGCGCCCGCGGGGCACCTACGTCAAGGGAGTGAACGGCACCGCCAGCGGTCCCGTGTCGTGGGCCGAGGTGTACAGCACGGCCACGGGCAGCGTGATCCAGGGCGGCAGCCGCCGGGGCGCCCTCATGCTGATGCTGGACGACGACCACCCGGACATCGAGGAGTTCATCACCGTCAAGCGGGACCTGACCAAGATCACCAACGCCAACCTTTCGGTGTGCATCAGCGACGCCTTCATGGAGGCCGTCCAGCAGGATCTGCCCTGGGACCTGAAGTGGAACGGCAAGGTGTACAAGACCGTGCGGGCCCGGGACCTGTGGGAGCTGATCTGCGAGTCGGCCTGGGCGTCGGGTGAGCCGGGCGTGGTGTTCATGGAGCGGGTCAACAAGCGCTCCAACACCTGGTACTGCGAGCCCATCAACTGCGTGAACCCCTGCTTCGTGGGGTCCACGCGCCTGGCCACCGCCGAAGGGCTCAAGACCATGGAAGAGCTCTACCGGGAGGGCCGTCCCGTCACCGTCCTCACCGACCTGCGGGCGGAGGACGCCGCGCTGCAGGTGGTGGGTGCGGGCGCCGGCTTCCCGCGCCTGGGGACCCGGTTGCGTCCGGCGGCGCCGGTCATGCTCACCCGGCGGCAGGCCGAAGTCATGCGGCTGGTCACGGAGCACGGCTTTGAGGTGGTGGCCACGCCGGATCATCCCTTCCTGACCCCGGCGGGCTACGTGGCGCTCAAGGACCTGCGCCCCGGCGACGTGCTGTTCCTGCAGTCCGGCGAGGGGGCCTGGCCGGCCGACCCGCAGCTGCCGGACGAATGGCACCGGGCGGTGGCCGCCCGCGGCCGCATGCGGGGGCGCATCGAGCGGGGCGAGGCCGCTCCGCCCCGAACCTGGAGCCGCGAACTCGGCCAGGTGCTGGGCTGGCTGACGGGCGACGGCTACGTGTACCGCGATCAAGGCAAGCCGCGGGTGGGGTTCGTCTTCGGTTGCGACGAGGCCGACGTCCTGCCGGTGATCCGTGAGCGGATCCGCCGCTGGTTCGGCGTCCGCGGAGCGGTCAGCACCAGGAACCACACCACGGCCCTGCTGTACGGTAGCACGGTGGCCACCTTCTTCGAGAGCCTGGGGGTCCGGGCCGTCAAGGCGCGGGAGAAGCGGGTCCCCGAGGCGTTGTGGCGCGCTCCCCGGGAGGCGGTGGTGGGTTTCCTGCAGGGGCTGTTCACCAGCGACGGCACCGTCAACCGGACCGACGCCAAGAAGTCCTGCTCGATCCGCCTGGCCAGCAGCTCGAAGGCGCTGCTGCAGGACGTGCAGTTGCTCCTTCTGAACCTGGGCATCGTGGCCGCGCTGCGGGAGCGACGGGCCGGTGGGGAGAGCCGGCTGCCCGACAGCCGCCGCCGGCTGCGGCGCTACGCCACCGCCCCGCAGTACGAGCTCATCCTGGACAAGGCCAACCGCGACCGGTTCCTCACCGAGGTGGGGTTCATGAGCCCGCGCAAACAGGAGAAGGTGGCGGCCTTCGTGGCCGGCAAGGCGCGGCGCTCCAACCGGGAGACCTACATCACCCGGGTGGTGGCGGTGGAACCGGCGGGCACCGCCGACGTGTACGACACCACGGAGCCGGTGACCCACTCGCTGATCGCCAACGGCCTGGTGGCCCACAACTGCGGCGAGCAGCCGCTGGGCCCCTGGGGCGTCTGCAACCTGGGCGCCATCAACCTGGCCGCGTTCGTCCACGAAGGCGAACTCGACCTGGAGGGCCTGAAGGACACGGTGGCCGTGGCCGTCCGGTTCCTGGACAACGTCATCGACGCCACGGAGTACTTCTTCCCCGAGAACGAGAAGGCCCAGCGGTACGGGGTGCGGCGCATCGGCCTGGGGACCATGGGCCTGGCCGACATGCTGATCAAGCTGGGTGTGCGCTACGGCAGCGAGAAGGCCTTCGAGGTCTGCGACCAGGTGTACCGGCTGATCCGCGACGAGGCCTACCGGGTGTCGGCGCTGCTGGCCCAGGAAAAGGGGCCCTTCCCCCTGTTCGACCGGGAGAAGTACCTGCAGGGCTGGTTCATCCAGCGGCTGCCCGAGGACATCCGGCAGCTCATCGCCCAGCACGGCATCCGCAACGGGTTCCTGCTGACCCAGGCGCCCACGGGCACCACCAGCCTGCTGGCGGGCGTGAGCTCGGGCATCGAGCCGGTCTTTGCGTTCTCTTTCAAGCGCACGGACCGGACGGGCACCCACATCGTCTATCACGAGCTCTACAAGGAGTGGCTGGAGAAGCACCCTGACGAGCCCGTGCCCGACTACTTCGTGTCGGCGGACCAGCTGACGCCGGAAGAGCACGTGCGCATGCAGGCGGTGATCCAGCAGTACGTGGACGCCTCCATTTCCAAGACCGTCAACGCGCCGCGGGAGCATACCGTCGACCAGGTGCGCACCCTGTACCGGTTGGCGTACGAGCTGGGCTGCAAGGGCATCACCTACTACCGCGACGGCAGCCGGGAAGGCGTGCTGCACAAGCTGGACGACGGCGAGAAGGGCCGGCAAGGCAAGGGGGCGGCCCAGGGGGCTGCGGCCGCAGGGGCCGGCGCGGGGCCGGACACGGGCGGTGCAGGCGAGCCCCAGCAGCCGGCGGTGGCGGTGACGGGGGCGCCCGGTACCCCGGGCGGCCTGCGGGTCACCTGGGGGCAGATCCGGCCCATCGAGCGGCCGAGCAAGCTCAACGGCTTTACCGTGCGGCGGACCACGCCGCTGGGCAACCTCTACCTGACGTTGAACACGTTCAACGGTTACCCCTTCGAGCTGTTCGCCCAGATCGGCAAGGCGGGCTCCGACGTGGCGGCCTTCACCGAGGCCATTGCCCGTCTGGTGTCCCTGGCCTTCCGGGCCGGCATCGACCCCCACGAGGTGGTGGAGCAGCTGCGTGGCATCGGCGGCAGCCGCTCCGTCGGGTTCGGCCCCAACCGGGTGCTGTCGGTGCCCGACGCCATCGCCCAGTTCCTTGACGATTACCTGGCCGGCAAGATCGAGCGGGACCCGGTGGATGAGGTGGCCGCCGGTCAGCTGACGGTCTTCCCCGGCGACCCCGCCCAGGAGGCGCGGGAGGTCGTGGCGGCGGCGCGGGCGGGCCAGGGGGCTGCCGCTGCGGACGAACCGGCCGGCGGCACCGGGGCGGGTCTCGCCGGCGATGCCGGGACCGGCGCCCAGGGATCCGGTGGGGCGGCCGGCAACGGCGCGGCCGGCAACGGCACGGCCCGGACCGATGGCGTCACGGCGGGCGGACGGGCCCTTGCCGCCGGAGGCACGGCGGGCCACGGGCGGCAGGGGGCAGCGCCCATCACCGGCGGCAACGGCCGGGAGCTCAGCATGAACCTGTGTCCGGAGTGCGGCAGCCACGCCCTGGTGCATGAAGAGGGCTGCAGCAAGTGCCTGGCCTGCGGATACAGCGAGTGCTGAGGCGGCAGGGGCCGGGCGCCGGTGGCCGGGCACAGGGCGGGACACCGGAGGCGGAAGGGCAAGACGGGGCCTGAGGCCCCAGGGCAAGGGGGCGACCGGGCCGCCGCCCGGCCGCAACGGGCAGGGCTGGCACGGGCGGCGGAACCGGGCCCCAAGCCGGGCCGAGACGGCAGAGCCGTGGCAGGGGGCGGGGGCAGGATCCCCGCCCCCGCCTTCCATGGGGCCCGCCTGTCATCACCGGGGCCGGCCGGCGGCCCATGGTCCCAAGGCCTGCGCCGACGGCCTGCCGGTTGCCGTGGCCAGGATCAAGGGGGGTCGCTTGCACTGGCGGTCCGAACGTCACCTGCCGTCGGGAGCCAGGGCCGCCCCGCCGGGGGAAATCGTTTGACCTGCCGATCCGGCCAAAGAGCGGCTGAAAGAACCTCGGGGGCCGGAGCGGCGGACCAAACCAAGGACCAGGGAGGGCCCAAGGTGCCGGAGCGGGAGCTGTCGGGGCAGGTGTGGGTGATCACCGGCGGCGCCGGGGCCATCGCCGGCAGCGTGGCCCGTGCCTTCGCCGCTGCGGGGGCGCGGCTGGTGCTGGCGGACGTGGCCGGCGCAGCCCTGGAGGCCCGGGCCCGGGAACTGGGGGCCGAGTTCGTCCCGGTGGACCTGACCCGGGCCGGGGAGGCCGAGGGGCTGGCCCGGCAGGTCCAGGCCCGCATGGGGCGGATCGACGGGCTGATCCACACCGTGGGCACCTACGCCGGTGGCCGGGTGCACGAGGTGGACCCGGCCCAGTACGACCGGCTCTTCGACCTGAACGTGCGGACCCTGTTCTACTGCGTGCGGGCGGTCCTGCCGGTGATGCTGGAGCAGGAGGAGGGTTTCATCGCCGGTTTCGCCTCCGGTCCCGCATGGCGGGGTGCCGGACCCCGCGCCGCCCTGTACGCGGCGGCCAAGGGCGCCGTGGCCACCTTCCTCCAATCGCTGGACGAGGAGCTGCGGGAGGGGCAGCCGCCGGGTTCCGGAGGTGCACCCCCGTCCAGGGGGCGCATCCGCGTGGCCGTGGTCTACCCGATGGGCGTGGTGGACACCCCCGCCAACCGGAAGGCCATGCCCGGTGCCGATCCGGCGGGCTGGATCGACCCCGGCGAGATCGCCGCGGCCCTGCTCTTCGCCGCCACCCGGGGACCCGGCGGGAGGCTGCTGGAACTGCCCGTCTACCCGGGACGATGAGGGACGGCACAGTGACGGCCTGGCAGCCGCCCCGGCGGGAGGGGCGCCGGCCGGGCAGGCGGCGGAGGGAACCGCCCAGCCGGCGGGCCGCCGGGGCCAGGCCAGGGCGGCCCGGGCGTTGCCCGGGAAGCGGGCCGGCCCACCGCTCAGCCCGCGGCCGCTGGTCGTTGGGGACCTGTCGCCATGCGGCTCGAGAGCAGGAGGGTCGCCGCCAGCACCGCCGCACCGCCTGCCAGCATGGGCGGCGTGAAGGGAACGCCCAGCCAGAGGGTGGCCGAAGCGGCGGCGGCCAGCGGTTCCATGCAGGCCAGCAGGCTGGTCTGGGACGGGCGCAGGTGGCGGAGGCTGACCAGGTACAGGGTGAAGGCCAGCAGGGTGCCGCCCAGCACCACGAAGGACCACAGGCCCGCCGCCACGCCGTCCCAGGGGACGGGACGGGGACCAGGGTGCCACGGCGGCGCCACGATGCCCATGGCCGCCCCGCCCAGCGCCATGGCCCAGCCGATGACCAGTGCCGCCGGCCACCGCCGCAGGAGGCCGGCACCGGCCACGGTGTAGAAGGCCAGAGTCAAGGCCGAGACCAGGCCCCAGACCACGGCCCCGGCCGGTACGGCCAGCCGGCCCACGGACCCGCCCGTGGCCAACAGCAGCGTGCCGCCCAGCGCCAGCAGCAGCGCGGCCACCTCATGGTTACGGGGCCGGCGCCGCCAGCGCAGCACCTCGTACACCGTGACGAAGGCCGGCCCGAGGTATTGGAGGAACGTGGCCGTGGCCGCGTTGCCCAGGGCGATGGAGGCCATGTAGCTGTACTGAACCCCGACCAGGCCGCCCAGGGCGAAGGCGACCAGCTGCCGGCGGGACGCCCCGTCCCGCCAGGGTGCCAGGCGGTCGCGGGCGCCGAGCCACGGGCTGGCCAGAAGCAGCACCAGCCCCGCCACCAGCATGCGGGTGGTGACCAGCCACTGGGGGGTGACGCCGTAGCCCTGCATCAGCTGCTGGGCGGCGGTGCCGGAGAGGCCCCAGAGGCCGGCGCCGGCCAGCACGCCGGCCATGGCCCGCCGTACCTGGGCGGCGGTGCTGCCCGTGCTCGCAGGGAGCCCGGTCGGGGAAAGGGCCTGGGGAGCAGCCATGATGGCTTGGTGATTCGTGGCCCCGGCCCGGGATCCTGCCGGTCCGGCCTGCTGGGCAGGCCCGTCGCGCAAGCCCGTTTCTCGGCCGCCGGGGGCCTCGCCGGGAGGTTCGGGGCGGTCCCGGCCTGCAGCGGCGCCGGGGCGCAGCGGCGCCGGGGTGACACGGCCGGTCCGGGCCGGGGCGTACCCCCATCCATGCTGGCCGGCCGCAGCTGGCGTAAGATGAAAGCGGTGATGGCCGTGAACGTGGCCTTCTTCCTCCTGCCCAAGTCCGACGTGGTCTGGCTCAGCCCCCGTAACACCCTGCGCCAGGCCATGGAGCGGATGGAGCACCATCGCTACACGGCAGTCCCCCTGGTCGACGACGAAGGACGCTACGCCGGCACCCTGACGGAAGGCGACCTGCTCTGGTACATCAAGGGCGCCCGGAACTTCTCCTTCGACCGGGCGGAGCGCATCCTGGTGGCCGAGGTGCCGCGCCGTTTCCGCTATGAGCCCGTCTCCATCTACGCCGAGGTGGCCGATTTGATCCGGCTGGCGGCAGCCCAGAGTTTCGTTCCGGTGGTGGACGACCGCGGCCTGTTCATCGGCATCGTGCGCCGGCGGGAGATCATCGAGTACTGCGCCCGGCTGCTCTTCGAGGGCGGTGATGCGGAGGGGGCGAGCTAGGCTGTAACCCGGCCGGCTCGGAGAGCCGGACTGGCACCCCGCCCGCCGAAGGGTGCCGTCTCGTGGCCGCCGGCTCGCTTGGCAACTTCACTGAGCTGGCGTGATGAAGATGGGCTTGACGCCGGCGCCTGGCACGCGGCTGCCACGCAGCCCGCCCCTGCCGCTACCCAGCCCGCCCACCCCCGTCGCCTGCCCGGCTGCCTGCCCCGCCTCCGGCCCCCGCCGGGCAACGTCTGGCCTTCACAGGCGCCGCCACCGCCGGACGAACCGGCTGGCCGCCCGGCACAGGCGGGCGCCGGGCCCGCCGGCCGCCACCAGCTGCCGGGCCACGGGTTCCAGTCCCTGGCTCGCCACCTTGGGGTCCGTCAGGTACAGGCCCAGCAGGCCGTCGACCACCAGCCGGTGCAGGGCGGCCTCGGGCAGGCGTTCCGCCTGCCGGGCTGCCTGGCGGGCGAAGGCGGCGAGACCGGCCGCAGCCCGCTGGGGGTCGCCGTAAGGCCGGACCAGATTGAGGTCGCCTCCCGCCCGGTCCTCCGCCTGGTCGATGAGGTAATCCAGCAGGATGTGCAGCCCGCCGATCCAGGGGAAATAGGCGCCGGCCAGGGCCCTGATCCGGGCCGGGGACGGCTCCGCAGCCAGCAGGGCTTCCCGGAAGAGGGCGAAGACCCCCAGGGTCGAGCCGCAGGCGGCGGCGAACTCCCACCAGGCCAGCCGTCCCTGCCACGGCCCCGCCTCCCGGCGGTACCAGGATTGCAGGCGGGCCAGGCGCCCTTCCCGGTCCCCGTGCTTGTTCACCTGCAGGTCGCTGTACAGGGACACCAGCCGCCGGACCGTCCCCGCCACCTGCGGGTAGCCAGGGAAGCGGGCCAGGGCCTGCTGGCAGGCCGCCACAAGGGACTCCAGGTAGCCGCCGTCGTCCCGGTGGGGGTGAAGGCGGTAGTAAGACCCGCCGTCGCGGGCAGGTCCGGCCCAGCGGGGCGGGGCTTCCGGGACCGCCCGGGGCCCGGGCCCGTCGGGCCCGCCGGGCAAGGTCCGGGCGGGCGGGGGACCGCCTGGCAACGGCTCGCCGGGCAGGGGCATGCCGTCTTCGCCGCGCCGGGACTCCCGGGGGCCTGCCGGCAGGGACCTGCCGGGCACCGCCACGGCGTCCAGCATGGCCTGATGCAGCTCCCGGTAGTCTGCCGGGTCCAGGCTGTCGCTGCGGTCGCAGAGGTTGTCCAGGTAGTCGCTGATGGTTTGCAGGGCGACCACAGCCTCAAGCAGCAACGGCCGCCGGTCCGCAGGCACCGCGGCGGCGAAGACCGCCCCACCCTGGCAGTGGAAGCGCTTGGCCCGCAGGCTGGCCAGGGCCTGGCGGCGCAGCTCGGGGTCCGGGATGCGGCTTGCCCGCTCCTGCCAGCGCTGGAGGAGCCGGTCGACCACCGGCAGGACGGCGCCCACGTAGACGGCCAGGAGCGCCGCCTCCCCGGCGAAGCGTCCCACCGGCCCGAGGGCCGGGGTGCGCCCGCCGGCCCCGGCCTGAGGGGTATCCTGCGGCGTGCCCGTGCACGTGTCCACGGAATTAACATGCCCCGTTGTTGGCCTGCCCCGCGTCCCGGGAGAAAGGGGCAGGGAAGGGATAAAGGCGGCGCGGCCCCCTCTCGGGGCCGCGCCGCGGGGCCGGGTTCGTCCCGGAACGGTCCCTGGTGCGAGTCCGCGGACGGCCGGCATGCCTTCTCTCCGGCGGGGAAGCGGCCTGCCGCTGCAAGGGCGGCAGCCCTGCGGGCACCATTGTGCGGGGTTCGCCGCCCGGACGGCACCGCCCCACCGGGTAGCCCGTCCAGGGAGGGTTCTCCGCAAGCCGGTGGCCTCGGGGCTACTCGCCCGAGGCGCTGCGCCGGCCGGCGGCACCGTTGCCACTGGAGGCCAGGAACCGGGCGGGATCGACCCCCGGCGGGGGATCCCAGGGTTCGACGTCATCGGATGTGCATTCTTGCTCGTGACCGGATTGCCAGCGTACGCGGATGGATTGGCGGGAACTGCGGAGCCGGACGATGATCCCCAGCTCACCGGACCGGCGGTGGCGCACCCACTGGCCGCGACGGAACACGGCATCGCCCCCTTTCCGGTAATCGGGCTTTGCCAGTATAGACTTCGGGGCCAGGGGGGCGGTTTCCTTTTACTGGGGCAGCCTGGGCGCCGGCGGCCCGCCGTTGACCCCACGTCAGTCCTCCAGCCGCACGCACGCGATGTAGGGCAGGTACCGGAACTGCTCGGCGTAGTCGATGCCGTAGCCCACCACGAACTCGTCGGGGATGGTGAAGCCCACGTACTCCACGGGCACGTCCACCACCCGCCGCTCGGGCTTGTCCAGCAGGACGCACGCTCTCAGGGAAGCGGGATCCTGGGCCAGCAGGTGTTCCCGCAGGTAGCGCAGGGTCAGGCCCGTGTCCACGATGTCCTCGATGAGCAGCACGTGCTGACCCCGGATGGGCCGGTCCAGGTCCTTCAGGATGCGGATGATGCCCGACGTCTGGGTGGCCGAGCCGTAGCTGGAGACGGCCATGAAGTCGACCTGCAGCGGGACCCCCTGTTCACCCAGGGCCCGGACCAGATCGGCGGTGAAGACGAAGGCCCCTTTGAGGATCCCCACCACCGTCAGGGTGGGAAGGCCGCCATGGCCACCGGCCGCCCCCTCAAGGACCGGGCCTGGGGCCGCCCGCCCGGCAGTCCCGTAGTCGTGGCGTATCCGTTCCGCCAGCTCCCGCACCTTGCGGGCGATGGCCTCCTGGGAGAAAAGGATCCGGTCGATCCGGGCCTTGCGCGGGGCCGCGGGCGGCATGCCGCCCGTGACGCCGCCCGTGTCGTCGCCGTGCATGGTTCACGCTCCTCCGGGCCGGGGGAGCCGGTCACCGGTTGCCGGCCGCGGGACGCGGGCCGCCCCGGTTCCCGGTCCCCGTGGGACCGATCCGCCAGCGGTGGAATCCACGGACGATTGTGGCCCATGAACCCGATTCTGTCCAGTTATCGTTAACTTTTCCGGTCCGCCCCGGTTAACCGTTCGGAAACCGCCGCCCGTCGGGGGCCAACCCGGTGACGGGGGCCGGGACCCGCCGGACGGCCGGAACCGGCATGGGAGCCGGCCGTCAGCAGGCGTGCCCTCCGGGGAAGCCGCGGTTTCACCGCCGTCGCCAGGGCGGTGCCCCATCTCCCGAGCCGGCGTGCCGCGGCCTGGGCCAGGGCGGCGGTATCCGGCACCAGCAACACCCATCGGAACCGCCAGCCGAAGTGGCGTTCCAGATCGCGGCGCAAGGTGCGGGCGACGTCCCGCACCGCCTCGCCGGGCAGGGCGGCGGGGTCCGGCGCATACCGGGCGCTCTCGTAGAGGGTGGCCAGCCGCTCCCAGGTCGGCGCCAGCTGGGGCAGGCGCCCCTGGAGCCAGCCGGCGTACTCCCGTGCCGTCATGGCCGGAGGCCGCCCGTAGCCCAGGCGATCCAGCCACCGCTCCACCCGGACGAACACGGTCCGCGCCGCCCGGGCCGGGTCGGGCGGAAGCCCCCGGCGGCGCCGGCGCCAGAGCACGGCGGTGGCCGCACCGCCGGCCAGAAGCCCCCCCAGGGCGAGCCCTGCCGCCCATCCCCAGGATGCTCCCTGGCGGGCACCGGTTCCGGCACCGTCCCTCCGGTCACCCGGTGCCGGGGCAGGCTCCGCCGGGTCCTCCACGGGTTGGGGTCGCCGGGTGGGCAGCGGCAGGTCAGGGCCGGTGGCTTCCCCGTCCCCGCCGGTCCCGGCGTCTTCCCCGGTCGAAGCGGGCAGCAGCGGGCCTTCAGGGTAGGCCGGCGTGGGCTCCAGGGGGATCCAGCCGTAACCGGGGATCAGCACCTCCGGCCAGGCGTGGGCCTGGGCGTAGGTGACGGGGTAGGTTCCCGGCCGCCCTCCCGTGGGGATCACAAAGCCCTCCACCCACCGGGCAGGAAGCCCGGCGCTGCGCAGCAGCACCACCGCAGCCGAGGCGAAGGCGACGCAGTACCCCCGCTGCAGGTCGAAGAGGAAGAAGTCGACGAAATCCCGGTCCCGGGGCATGAAGGGCATGTTGGGGTCGTAGCGGAAGCCGCGCAGGTAGCGCTCGATGGCCCGGGCCTGGTCGTAGGCGTTGTCCTGGCCGGCCGTCAGCCGGGCGGCCAGATCCCGCACCCGCTGGGGAAGATCCTCCGGCAGCTGCAGGTACACCCCCAGAGCGGGGTCGTCCCGCCAGCGGGGATTGAGGGCCTCCGCCCGCGCGGCCGCCTGGCGGGCCGCGGCCGGGTCGACCCGCGGCACCAGCGACCGGACGGTGTAGGGCTGCTCCACGGGGTGGAGGACCATCAGGGCGCTGTCGGCGGTGCGCATCACCGGGTTCTCCCGGCCGGGGTCGTAGTGGATCCCCGGCTGCGGACGTTCGACCAGGGGCGGCCGGCCGTCGACCTCCCGGACCTCGAAGGCGCCGTAGAGGTACGGGTGAACCGGCACCTGCGGCACGATCTCCTGCTCCAGGGTCCGGGCATCCCGCAGCACCGGCAGCGGGGCCCCGGGGTCGCCGTAACCGTTGACATGGTACGAGGCGTCGCCGCCGGGGCCGCCCCCCGCCAGCCAGCCGGACAGGCCCTGCCGGCTGGCCCAGGCCACGTCCACCGGCGGGCCCCAGGAGCGGCCGTCGTAGGCTACCCGCACCGGGCCGCGCAAGTAGACCGTGGCCGGGATGTCCTCCCCCGCCAGGCGAACCTCCAGCAGCGGCGTCGGGTCGGGGAAGAAGGGCCCGCCCAGGAACTGGCGGGAAGCGGCGGTCAGCCGGCCCGCCGCACCGGGGACGGCACCCCAGCCGCCGGTCCGGTCGGCCACGGTGAAGGGCAGCAGCCGGTTGGCCACGCTGGTGACGGCGACCCAGTCGGCGGCGGGTTCGTCCAGGAAGGGGGCGGCACCGGCCAGCAGGGCCGCCACCAGGATCACCGCCAGGGCCTGGACCGCCACGGGAAGAACCAGATGGCCCGGCACCGCCCGCCGGCCCGGCCCGGCGCTGGCGCCCCGCGCCAGGGCCACGAAGGTGAAAGCCAGGCACAGGTAGGCCAGCAGCGGCCCTTCCGGGCGGGGGAGGTCGCCGTAGAACCAGGCCAGGAGGAGCAGGAGGCCGCCCGCTACCGGCGGGACCAGGGCGAGGCCGGGCCGCCGGGCGGCCAGGAAGACCAGGCCCAGGTGGACCCCGGCCACCAGGGCGGTTCCGCTCCGCAGGAGATCGGAGGGCAACTGCTCGTAGGCCCCGAGCCACAGGTCCTGAAGAACCGGTGCCCAGCGGGCGGCCATGCCTGCACCCAGCCCGGAGACTTCCCCGTCCAGGAAGGTGGCCAGCCGCTCGGGATGGCGCAGGGCCAGCCAGCCCACCCATGCGGCTGCACCTCCCGCCAGGCCGAGGAGGAGCCAGGGGAAGGTGAGGGGCGCCCACAGCAAGGCTGCCAGGGCCAGGACCAGGCTCACGGGCTCGGGCTGGCCCGGCGGCCAGCCGAGGAAAGGCATCAGGCCTCGCACCAGGGCCAGGGTGCTGGCCACGCCCGTGGCCACCAGGAGGGCATACCACGGGCTGAGCACCGGTACCCGGGCCGGCCCGGGACCGGCGGGCCTGCGCCTCATGACCACCACCCCCGGGTGCGGGCGACGGGGGCCGCAGCATCCTGCGCGGACCGGCGGAGCCCGGTTCCCCCCAGCCGAACCCGGCCGGGCGGCGTGCCCGGCCAGGGGACGGCCGCCTCCGACGGGCCGGGCCCGCCAGGGCCAGGGTGCTGGGGCGCCCGGCGCCCGGCTCCAGCCGGTGGCGGGGCAAGGGGCCTTCGGAGTCCGGACACGCCGGCCGCTCCGGGCGGGCCCGCCGGGGCGGCGAGGGAGCGCCCCTCCGCCCCGGCATCCGCTCCGGGGTGCTCCGGCCATGGCACCGGGTGGATCTCCACCCCTTCCGACAGCAGCCAGCGCACCAGGGCGGGATCAACCCCCGGGATAGCACCTGCCGCACTGGCGCTGGCGCCGGTGTTCGCCCCGGCGCTCACCCCGGCGGCGCCGCTCGCATCGGGCCGGGAAGGGGCGGAACCTTCGCCCCCGCTCCCGCTGGCCGCCCGGATCGTGCCGGCGGCAGGCGACCCGGCACCGCCGCCCCCGGTTGCCGGCATTCCTTCCCGGGTGGCCGCGGCAGAGGCCGAGGCGGTGACCGCGGCCGCCGTGCCCCCATCCTGGTGCAGGTACCACACGGCGACGGCATGGCCCTGGCTCCGCAACTGGGCGAGCACCCGGCCCAGGCGCCGGTCCATCTGCGGCGTGACCACCAGCACCGCCGACCGGGGGGTCAGCCAGCTCCGCCGGGCGGCGAGGAAGTCGGCCAGCGGCATGGTGCCGGGCTGGTTCACGTCGACCAGCCACTCCAGCAGGCGCCGGTACTGCTGCGGTCCCCGGCCCGGCGCCAGCCGGTGGGGCCGGCCGGTATGGGCGGCCGCGGCCACCACCAGCTCGCGGTGGAGGGCCAGGGCCGCGATCCCCGCGGCCACGCCCGCCACCCCCTCGCTGATGTCCAGGGGGAGCGGCTCTGGGGCCGGCCCGGTGCGGGGCGGCTCCGCTGCGGCCGCCCCCGGGCCCGTCACCGGTGCCCGCCCCGGCCCACCCCTCAAGGCTTTCCCTGCCGTCGCCATGCCGGCAGCCGGCGGGCCGCCCAGGCCCGCCGGGCTTGGCGGGCCCGCCGGGCCGGCCCGCTCATCCGGTGACACCCGGCGGCCGCCCGTCCAGGGGTCGCCCTCGGGGCCGGCCCCGGCGTGGAGGTCGAGGAACAGGTAGCAATCCGTGGTCGCCCGCAGGTCGAACTCTTTGACGTGCAGCTCGTCCAGGCGGGCCGACACCTTCCAGTGGATGTGCTTCGGGTTGTCTCCCGGCCGGAAGGGGCGGACGTCGGCCAGGCTGGAGGGATCCTGCCAGGCCCGGGTGTCCACCCGCTGCCGCCCGAAGGGCTGGCGGGGAAGAATGGGCAGCCCGTCTACGGGCACGGGCCGCGGGTACACCACCAGGGCCGGCTCGGCGAACACGGCCCGCCGCAGCCGGAATAGGCCCAGGGGCTCCTGCACCTCGACCACCACGGGTCCCAGGCGATACCGGCCGCGCCGCGGCAGGATCACCGCTTCCCGGTGCAGCAGGTTCCCCAGGGGTCCCAGACTGCGGTAGAACACCCGGCCGGGTTCCGGCCACGGGCTGGGGCGCCCCCTGCCACCGGCGCCCGCCGCGGACGGGGGGTCGCCGTCCTCCGGACCCGGCCGCCAGCCGCCCGGCCGGAGCGGCTCGTCCCAGGCGGGCAGGGCGATGACCAGCCGCGGTGCGGGCAGGACGGACTCGTTGTGCACGAAGACCTCAAGTTCCACCCGCTCGCCCGCCACGGCCCGCCCCCGGTCGACGCGCGCCTGCACGTCCAGCCCGCGGGCCAGCAGCCAGGCCCAACCGGCCCCCAGCAGGTGCAGCGCCAGCAGGAACTTGAACAGGAACCAGGGTACGGGCCCGCCGGTGGTCAGGGCAAAGACCAGCGCCGCCAGCGTCCACAAGGGCAGGCCCCAGCTCTGCAGCCGCATGGCTCGCCTCCCATGGTTCGCCTCCGATGGCTCGCCTTCCCGAACCTTCTACAGCCGGCCCAGGAGCCCGCCGATCCGGCGTCCCGGCCGGTGTTCCACCCGGCGCTCGACGGGTGCCGGCACGTGCTCCAGCACCTCCCGCACCACGGCCTCCGGATCGGCGTCCTGCCACCGCGCCTCGGGCTGCAGCACCAGCCGGTGGGCCAGCACCAGCGGCGCCAGCTCCTTGACGTCATCGGGAAGGACGAAGGAGCGGCCGTCGATGGCGGCCAGCGCCTGGCTCAGGCGGTACAGGCTCAGGCTGGCCCGGGGGCTGGCGCCCAGATAGACGGCGCTGTGGACCCGGGTGGCCTGGATGATCCGCACCAGGTAGTCCTTGACGCTGTCGTCCACGTGGACCTGGGTGATGAGCTGCTGCAGTTCCAGGATCTCCTCCGCCGTGGTCACCGGCTCCAGGCCGTCCACGGGGCGGCCGCCGTGGTGGAGGTCCAGGATGGCCCGTTCTTCCGCGGGGTGCGGGTAACCCAGGCGAATGCGCAGTCCGAACCGGTCCAGCTGGGATTCCGGCAGGGGGAAGGTGCCCTCGTACTCGATGGGGTTCTGGGTGGCCAGGACGAAGAAGGGCCGGGGCAGGGGGTAGGTCTGCCCGTCCACCGTGACCTGGCCCTCCTCCATGGCCTCCAGCAGGGCCGACTGGGTCTTGGGCGACGTGCGGTTGATCTCGTCGGCCAGGACCACCTGGCTGTGGATGGGCCCGGGCCGGAAGGTGAACTGGCGCGTGGCCGGATCGTACACGGCCAGGCCCGTGATGTCCGAGGGCAGCAGGTCCGGTGTGAACTGGATGCGCCGGAAGGTACAATCAATGGAGCGGGCCAGGGCACGGACCATGGTGGTCTTGCCGACGCCGGGGACGTCTTCGATCAGCACGTGACGGTTGGCCAGCAGCGCGGCCATAAGGTAGCGGATCTCGGCCCGCTTGCCCACGATGGCCCGCTCCACGCTGGCCAGCACCCGTCCTGCCACTTCTTGCACGCGTTGCATGGGCCACCTCGGTTCGCAGGGGAATGGATCGGGAAGAACCCGCGCCGCGCCAGCCTCGCGCCCCCCGGCCCTGAAGACCCGCGCGGTCGCGGCCGGGGTGCAGCGAAGGCCGGCCCTAGGTCCAGCAGGAATCCGCCCGGGGCACGGCCGCGGACCGCGGCGGACCGCGGCGGAACCCTGGCAGTAGCTTTCCACTTGCAAACAGCTATTCCTTGCGCTCGGGTTGCAGGTTTGCCGTGCCAAACCCTGCCCGGCGCCCATGGGGAGGGGGGAAGACCATGGCCGGGAGCGGGGCCGGGGAGGTGCGGTTCGACTACGATGCGGTGTTCGACCCCGACGACTATCTGTACTTCTATGAACCCATCCTGACGTCCGAGCGCACCCAGCGGGAGGTGGCCCTGGTCTGGACCCTGCTGGACCTGCGGCCGGGAGAGGCGGTGCTGGACCTGGCCTGCGGCCACGGCCGGCTGGCGGTACCCCTGGCCACCCTGGGTGCCCGGGTGACGGGGCTCGACCGCAGCGTGGGGTTCCTCGCCCGGGCGCGGGAGGAGGCGGCCCGCCAGGGCGTGGAGGTGGAATGGGTCCAGGGCGACATGCGCCGGCTGCCCTGGCGGGACCGGTTCGATGCCGCCTTCAACGTGTTCACCAGCTTCGGCTACTTTGCGGACGAAGAGAACCTGGCGGTGCTGCAGCAGGTGGCGCAGGCCCTGCGGCCGGGAGGCCGGTTCCTCCTGGAGACGGTGTTCCGGGACGCCGTGCTGGCCCGTTTCGCCCCCTACAACGTGGTGGAACGGGGGGACGACGTCCTCATCGACGCCCACCGCTGGGATCCGGTGACGGGGCGGATGATCACCCGGCGCACCGTCCGGCGGGCGGGGCAGGTACGGCGGGGGGAGTTCTTCGTCCGCCTGTACACGCCGCCCGAGCTGGCGAGCCTGTTCGAGCAGGCGGGGCTCGAGGTCACGGGGTTCTATGACGAGACGGGCGCCGCCCTGTCGGCCCAGAGCCGGCGCCTGGTGGTGGTGGGCCGCAAGCGGCCGGCAGGCCGCCGGGTGCAGGGGGGCGGGGCGGAGGGACCCCCGCCGGGAGCCCTGGTGCCGGCGGCCCTGGCCGAGTTCCTCCGCCTCTACCATGCCGGCCGGTTCTTCGAGAGCCACGAGGTGCTGGAAGAGGCCTGGCACCGCACCCGCAGCGATTTCTACCACGGGCTCATCATCCTGGCCGCCGCCTTCGTGCGGCGGGACCGGGGAACGCCCCGGGGCGTGCGACGCAACCTGGCCAAGGCCCGCCGGTACCTGGAACGTTATCGGCCCCGCTACCTGGGGCTCGACGTGGAGGCCGTGCTGGCCTTCATCGACCGGCAGATCCCGGCGGTGGAGCAGGCCGGCGACCCAGAGGGGGATGCGCTGCGCCGGCTGGTGCCGGACCTGCCCCTTCCGGTTCATCCCGGCTGGGTGCGGGGGGACGAGCCGGAGTGGCAGGACGAGGTGGTGTAGGGAGGGCGGCGGGGCTTCGAGGGGCTCGCGGGCACTTGCGGGGGCTTGCGGCCCGGGCTGGGCGGCCAGGTTCGGAAAGCGGCTCCCGCCGGCGGGCGGTGGACGGGTCCAAAAGAGCGGGTTTGGCAACAAGCGGGCAACGTCGTGGGAGGCCGACGAAGAAGAACAATCCTCGGAAGAACAATACCTCGGGCTGAGGTACCAACAGCCATGTACTGGGGAGGGACAAGCCCATGGTAAAGGTGGGCGAGCAGGCGCCGGACTTTACCGCCGTGAACGACCGCGGGGAGACGGTGCGGCTGTCCGACTTTCGCGGCCGCAAGGTGGTGCTGTACTTCTACCCCAAGGACGACACGCCCGGCTGCACCCGGGAAGCCTGCAGCTTCCGGGACGACTACGGGCAGCTGCAGGAAGCCGGCGCCGTGGTGCTGGGGGTGAGCCCGGATCCGGTGGAATCCCACGTCAAGTTCCGGGAGAAGTACGGCCTGCCCTTTCCGCTCCTGTCGGACCCCGATCACCAGGTGGCCGAGGCCTACGGGGTCTGGAAGGAGAAGCGGATGTACGGCCGGACCTACTGGGGCATCGAGCGGACCACCTTCGTCCTGGACGAGGAGGGCAAGGTGCTGGCGGTGATCCGGGGCGTCAAGCCCGAGGAGCACCCGCGCCGGGCCCTGAAGGCGCTGGGGGTGGCCTAGGAGGGCCGGGCGGGGCCGGCTCCTGTGTGCGGGATGGCCGGTCGCCGCCTGGTGCAGCTCGCGGGGTGCCCTGCGCCTTCCTGGTGTTGCCTTGCTGTCCGAGGATGTCGATTGCTAGGATGGGGGCGGCGGTCGCCGTCGGGGGAGCAGCTGGTGACTGGTGTCGCCCCTGGTCTTCAAAACCAGTGGGGGGCGGAAAGACCGTCCCCGGTGGGTTCGATTCCCACATGCTCCCGCAAGGGTTTTCGGGCTATACCCCCTCCGGGGTATAGCCCGATTGGCGTTCAATCGGGGGCATTTTGCAAATCTTTTGCAAATCCGACGACTCTGGTAGGGCTTACGGGTTTTCCGCCGGGGCACTCAGGAGGGCATCGACCACGCGGGCGGCGGCTTCCTGCATGTCGGGAAGGGAATGCCCGTAGGTGTCGAGGGTGAAGGCGGCGGACGCATGGCCGAGCCTTTCCGCGACCGCCTTGATGGGCGTCCCGTCCCGCAGGAGAAGCGTCGCATGACTATGGCGCAGGTCGTGGAACCGGAGGTCAGGGAAGCCCGCCCGCTTCGCCAGGCTGGTAAACGCCTTCGAGAACTCGGCGGGATCGTAGGGCTTCCCGTTGGCTTGAGCGCACACGAGGCCATGATCCTGGTAGGCGGGGCCTAAGCGAAGCTTCTCCTGGGCCTGCTGCGCTCGATGGCGGCGGAGGGCTTGCACAACGAGTGGGCCGATCCGAATCACGCGGCGGCTCCGGTCGGTCTTCGGGTCGGTGAATTGAAGTCCGTCGCCCGTCTTAACGAGGGTCTGCCGGACGCTGATCCGCCCGCCCTCCAGGTCCACGTCCTCCCACCGGAGGGCAAGAATCTCGCCCCGGCGCATCCCCGTGGCAATGGCAAGCAGGATCGGGATGTAGTACCGGCTCCGGCGTGCTGTTTCGAGGAGCCGTTCGATCTCGTCCTTGTCCAGAACCCGCATTTCCTTGCGCTCGGGCCGTGGGGGCTTGACGGCGTCAGCAGGGTTCCGGGCCAACATCTGAAGCTGGACAGCGTGTTCCAGGGCCTCGTGAAGCACGCGGTGATGGTGAAGCACGGTGCGCTTGGAGAGGCCGCCCTTGCCGTCCCTGCGCCCGTTCTCCAGGGCATCCCTGTAGTACGCCTGAATGTGGGCGGGACGGAGTTTCTGAAGCTGGTACTTGCCAAGGGCCGGAATTAGGTGCCGTTCCACGATGATTTCATAGCGGTGAAACGTGGTAGGGGCCACACGGGACCGGATGTCTCCGAGCCAGAACCGAAGGTACTCCGCGACCGACATCTTTTCGGGCTCCACATACGCGCCCGTGTGGGCGTCGTTGACCAGGCGGGCTAGTTCCCGCTCGGCATCGGCTTTGGTCTTGAAGCCGCCGTGCCAGCGGTACTGCTTCTTCCCCGTCGCTTCATCCCTGCCCAGGTAAATCACGACGGCCCACTTGTTTCCCCGCTTTCGGATGTGCCCCCTCACGAGGTTCCCTCTCCTTCCTGATTTCTGTGGGCGTTCCGCCAGCGCCGCATTCTGTCTGCTGAAGCACAGCGCGGCGAGCAGTAGCGACGGTCCGAACGATGAGTCAGAAACCAGTTGCGGCAGGTTCGATTCTGACACTTGCGGGGAACGTCATCAGTTTCCAGTATGTCACGAGCCAATTCGAGGTACATGCTGGCAAGCAAGTCATCGATGTGCAAGGCTAGTTCTAGACGCTCTCCAAAATCCACGATGGCGACCTCTACCTGTACGTGCTCAAGCTGCCGAGTTAGCGCCTTGCTGAGAAGGTACCGCGCATGGGCCTGCAGGCTCTCGATGTCTTCCTCCACGGGGTGCCCTTTCTCTCCCCAAACTGCTTCCAACATGCGACATGCTTCAAGGAGTTGTTGGGCATCGGCAGGTTCGGTCCGAAGGGCCTCCACGACCTGGAGGACAGCCCTCATCTTACGGATCTCATGGGCAATAGCGTCAATCTCATCAGTCCCCAGCCAGCCTTCCCGGCTCACAAAGTCGGCTAGAGCCTCTGGGTCCTCCTCGTTTAGGGACGCGAACTGAACATACGGAGGTTCTTCCCCCTGCGCTATGCGCTCTTCTAGGTGACTGTGCGGGTTCCTGAGCTCCGTGAGGTCTTCCCATGTGCCTGCCGGAACCAAGCGGCCTCCCTGCGGACGGACCCGCTGGACCGGGACAATACCGAGAATCAACACGACCAACTCCCTCCCCCGTTACGCAAAGGTTACGCCTCCGTTACGCGAATGATGGATTGTTTGCGTGACAGGTCCAGTATAACATGGAAGCACAGGCAAGGAAAGGAGGGGAGAGGGGATGCAGGGCACGACAGTGCGGAGCATCGAAGACCTGCCGCTCCTGCTCACCGTGCCCGAAGCGGCCAAGGTGCTGCGGGTTGGCGTGAGTCGGGCTTACGAGATGGCACACCGGGGCGAGATTCCGGCGGTTCGAATTGGGCGCCGCGTTCGCGTTCCTCGCGACGCCCTGACGTTGTTCCTCAAAGGGGTTCCAGAGGAAAGGAATTCGCCGATTGCGCGTGTGTGAGGACCATTAGTGGGGAAAACCGGGGTTTCGATGCGGGGTGAAAGGAGGAAAACCTGGTTTTCCCCTTGACTTTTTCTCAAAAGTGTGATATAATATTGATAGGAGTGGTATGCCAGAAAGGGGGTCGCGATGAATGGAGAACCCGCTTGTAGAGGCGGTTCGCAAGGCCGGCCTGACCCGAGCCGCCCTTTCGCTCCGAGCTGGCCTCTCTTACGCCGCCGTAGCGCACGCCCTGCGGGGATATCCGAAGAAACCCCCGCAGGCAATGCTCAAGGTTCTGGAGTCCCTGGGTTGGGACGCGGAAGAACTTGAGCGGCGGTACGTTGAGTGGCGCAGCGCATACCGTGACCATTAAGGCTCGGTGCCGTAGGTGGGGAAAACGGGGGAGTCCAGGAAGGGAGGGAATCTAAGCAAAGGAGGAAAAACAGCGTGAAGCCGAAGGTCATCGGCTACCTCGTCGTCCAGCAGCCCCCGCCACCCAGACCCTCGCTTGAAGAAATCCTCAAATCCGATTCCATCTCCTTCGCAAAGCCCATCCGAATCATCCCCCTCCTGTTAAGCGACGACAACCAGCCCGTCGTTGACGCTGGGGAAGTCGTCCTTGGCGTCATCCCGGCGTGTGCCTGTTTGGGGGAAAAGAAGGAGGAGTGAAGCCAGGTGACTGTGGTTGCGACCAACGGAACCGAGGCGGTGCGGTACCTCAAGAGGGGGTGGACCATCGTCCCCTTATGCTGGCCAACTGACGGTGGGTGCGGAGCAGGTCACCCCACCTGCTCCGCCGATCCCCGCCATATCGGTAAAGCCCCCATTAAAGGTAGCACGCTGTTCAGGCCAGGGCAAGAGGCCGAGGCGGAACGGTTTTGGTCGGAGTACCCGAAGGCGAATATCGGCATTCGGCTCGAAGAATCCGGGCTGATCGTTGTGGACATTGACGACCCTGACGCGGTTCCGCCTGAAGACCGCCAGCGCTTCGACCTGTATGAAGACTACGTAAGCACGGGCCGGGGCAAGCATATCTACTTCCGCCGGAACGACCTGCCCATTCCGAAGGCGGCCATCGACCTACGGAAAGAACGAGGGTGGGAAATTCGGCTGCGGGGCTACGTGGTGGCCCCGCCAAGCCGTCACAGATCGGGTAAGGAATACCGCTGGTCCAGGGGAATCGAAGTGGTCCACCCTGAAGTTCCCGACTGGATTGCCGAAATCATCCGGGCGGCCAGCGAGCAGAAAGTCCAAGACGTCAACATCGACTGGGACCACCTGCCCGACGTGGATATCTCCCGGATTCCCCTGTCCATCGAGACGCGGGAGTTAATCCGGTTCGGTGCGCCGAAGGGGGCGCGGTCGGAGGCGATCTGGCGGGTCATCGGCGACCTCATTCGGGCCGGGTGCGACGACGCGACGGTGGCGGCGGTGCTGATGAACCCCGAGCACCTTATTTCGGAGAAGATTCGGGAGAAGGCCCCCGAACAACAGCACAAGTACGTCGAGTACCAAATCGCGAAGATGCGATCCGAGTTTCGGTCGCCGGCCTCAAAGGGTGCGGAGTGGACGAACATGGACCAATCCGTTGCAAGTGCACAGCCGGCCATGGAGCACTTTACGGATTTGGGTAATGCAAAACGCCTTGTCCGAAGGCACGGTAAGAACCTGCGCTACTGCCCTGAGTTGGAAAAGTGGCTGGTCTACGATGGACGCCGTTGGGTTGTGGACAAAACGGGCGAGGTCATGCGTCGGGCGAAAGAGACGGTGCAGTCCATGTACCAGGAAGCCGCGCAGATCGCGGACGAGGATAAGCGCAAGAAGCTCGTCCAATGGGCTTTGAACTCCGAATCTGCGTCCAAGCTGAAGCACATGGTGGAACTGGCCCAAACAGAACCCGGCATTCCCGTGAAACCATCGCAGTTGGACCGTGATCCGTGGCTTCTCAACTGCCTGAACGGAACCATCGACCTTCGGTCTGGAGAGTTGCGCCCGCACAGGCGGGATGACCTCATTACGAAGCTGGTTCCCGTTGAATACGATCCCGACGCCAAGGCTCCGCTGTGGGAGAAATTCCTCCATCGGATCATGAACGGGAACCAGCGCCTGATCGAGTTCTTGCAACGAGCCGTGGGATACACCCTAACCGGCGACACAAGCGAACAGGTGTTGTTCCTGTTGTACGGCACAGGTGCGAACGGAAAGAGCACGTTCCTCGAAGTGTTGAGGAGTTTGTTCGGCGACTACGGTCAGCAGGCGGAATTCAGTACGTTCCTCGCTCGTGATACCGAACGTGTGCGCAATGATCTCGCCAGGCTGGTCGGAAAGCGGTTTGTATCGGCTGCGGAGGCCGAGGAGGGAAGACGCTGGTCAGAGGTTGTCATCAAACAACTAACTGGAGGCGACACCATCACGGCCCGGTTCCTCTACCGGGAATACTTTGAGTTCCGCCCAGCCATGAAACTCTGGTTGGCGGCTAACCATAAGCCCCGCGTGCGTGGTACGGACTACGCTATATGGCGACGCCTCCGACTGATTCCTTTCACCGTCACCATTCCGGAGGGAGAGCGCGACAGGGACCTGTCTTCGAAACTGTGTCAGGAGCTACAGGGCATCCTCGCATGGGCTGTTCAGGGGTGTCTGAAATGGCTGGATAGGGGTTTGGACGCACCGCCAGAAGTGATGGAGGCCACGAACCAGTACCGCGAGGAGCAGGACGTAATCGCCCAATTCATCGAGGCGGCGTGTGTCCCACACCCGAATACCCGTGTCAATGCCACCGACCTGTATAAAGCCTACCTGAAGTGGTGCGAAGACGTGGGTGAGCGACCCGTGAGCCTGACCGAGTTCGGTGAACGGCTAAACGAGAAGGGCTTCCCTACCAAGAAAATTCAAGGGCTGAAGTATCGTTTGGGCATCGGGCTGTTGGCGAACGCCGAAAAGGCACAAGCGCAAAAACTCGTGGACAATGACGGAGGTGGGGAGGGTGGGGATAGTGGGGACACTTCCTCGAAAAATTCCCCTATAAAGAGGGTCGAGCCAAAGTTTTCTGATAAGGGTCCCCAACTGTCCCCACTGTCCCCACAGCCTTTGGGAGAACCTATGCGGAACTTGCCTCGCAGCGAGTTCTACCAGCTTCAGTCCGCTGGTGCCCGGCAAGATACCGAGGACGAGGACGATGATCGCATCGAGTGGGACGATTATGAGGGGGCCGAAACCGCATGACCCCTTCGCCCCGGTTCGTGACCTGGCTCCTCATCCACAGCGACCTTCTCGCCGCGTGCCTGGTCCTCCTGGTGATGCTGGCAACTCGATAGCGCCCGTGGTCCTGGGCGGGTGGGGAGAAACCCTGCCCGCCCCTTTCTCGTTTTCGGAGAACTCCCAAAGCGATGGGAGCGGTACGAGGAGCAACTGAATAAGGATGCGGAATCGGTGCATAAATACCAAATGGAAGGACTCGTGCGGGGAAAAACGAACCAAACCCCACCGAAACCACAGCACACGGGGAGGCGTGCAGGTGGACGCACAGAGGGGAGGAGGGCGTGGAGAGGGAGAATCCCGCCCTGTCAGTCCCATATGACCCCCGTTCCCCGCTTCGCTGGTTCCCTCCTGCTCTACAGCAATCTCCTCGCGGGATGGCTGACTTTCTTGGCTGCTCTTTGGTCGCGGTAAGAACGAGCCACACGGCGGGTAGGGGGCGACCCTACCCGCCTTTTGTTTTGGGGAACCTCCCAACGACAACAACCGCAAACAAAAGGGGATGAATAAAATTTCACCAACATCGTATAAGTTTGCATCCGCAGGATTTGCTTGAGGAAAAACGAACCACCGTCCACGGACACCGATCGGGGGAGGGTCCGTACATGGCTGCAACGGCGGAAAAGGAGCACGTCACGCTTCAACGGCGGCCCGCAAGCCCCGTATGGCTTCTCTACGGCGTGTACCTCGTGCTCCTGGGGTGGTTGGCGTTCGGGTCGCACGCGCCGGACACCGAGAAGATGTTGATTTCCTTTGGAGTTCGGCGGCTTTGGGAGAGGCCGTTTGTTGTGCAGGAATCGCTATTCGGTCAGAACTTTGAAAGCCTTAAGGTTCTTAGCCGATACGGCCCGAACTACGGCGGGGTGCTCCTTTACGCGGTCGGAGGTGGTCTCGTGGCATACTACCTGAACGACCGGCAACGACGGGCGGAAGGGCGAACGGAGCAGGAAGACCCGGTTCCCCGCAGGAGTACGCAGTAAGCTCTGTAAGAGAGCGCAATGCTCGCGTGTGCCTGTGGGGGTGGAACAGCGTGAAACCGTTCGTACCGATGGTTCTGACGGTGGTGCTTCTTACGGGTTGTGGTGCACAGGCACAGCAGGCCAACCAGGTTCAGGTTTTCGAGCAGCGAATGAAGGCCCTCGAGCAGCGTCAGCAGGAACTTGAAGCCCAGCTTGAACAGACGCAGAAGGAAAGAGCGGAACTCGCCAAGCGGATCGAAGAACTTCAGGCGGCACAGCAGGCCATCCAGGAGCGGCAGGCTGCGTTCGAACAGAACGTCGAGAAGTGGGCGACCGACATGACGACGGCCCTCGAACAAACGCAAAAGGCCGTGGCACAGCGCCCGAAGCCGAACTGCAAGGACCCCGGCAAAGCGCTGGCCGAGGCGGTGGAGAGGCTGAACGGCCTCCCAAGCCCTGCCATGCTCCAAACTCTCGCAGACATCGCGTTTCGAGAGTACGACGCCTGTATGAGAGCGGCAGGAAGGTAACAGGACGCCGTGCCACCTGTGGGGCGGCGTCAGTTGTGCGCTACACCGCGATGACCGTGTGTCCCTTGCTATACATCGAGCCATTGGTGGCACTAGGGGATTTTGGGACGATCTAGAGGCTGGACGGAACGTAGAGGTTACCTTTGTCGTTGAACAGGAACTGAAAGCCCTTCACGAAGCGGGGTTTTGGGTTTTCGGGTCCTTGTCGAAACGACGGATTCGGGCGCGTGCCCTTGACCAAACCCACGAAGATGTATGGCCTGTAGCGGTCGTTTACGTCGCACGGGAGGACAATCCGACGATTGTAAAAGGCCATATACCCACGTTTTCCAGGCAGCAGACACGGGGGCAGGCCGTTATGAGGGCCTTGATCCAAGACGCGTTTGCGGGAGTCCTTACCGCCGTAATCCTTTCGGGCTTAGTAGCCGGGCGGCGCTGGGTGGGGGTGGCGGCTTCACGGTGCCGGCCTCCTGCTGATGCGGATATTCGGGATTACGGGACGGTGGTGGTATTCGGCACGCGGCCCGGCAGGCCCACGTCGTGGAAGCACCGTCTGTGGTGGGCTGTGCTTTGGCGGTTTGACCCGACCTGGAAGGGCGGGCGACCTTCATCCTGGTATGAATAGAATACGCCCCCATGCGTAGCTCCTACACACGGGGGCGCGACTTTAAGTGGTAGCCGTTACTGTGTGTTGAGGAGGGCCGCCAGTACCTCCAAGGCGCGTGGTTCCCCGACCCGTGGCCGATCCGTCAGACCCAACTCCTCCGTCGTTGGAACGTACATACCCTGCCGGCGGAGGTTCGTGATTTGGTCCTGGAGGCGGCGTGCGTAGAGCATGGAGCCAACGGCGAGTTCGCGTTCGGGGTTGAATGGTGACGCGAAGGAACTCATGCCGGAGAGTCCCCGGAGGAGTTGTTCGAGGGCGCTTTGTTCGGGGCGCGGCGGGAGTTCCGTCACCTCCTCGACCTGCGGGCGGAAGGTGCGGGTCAGCGACCGGCCCGCCACCGGGACGAGTTGCTCGAAGAGGTAGAGGAGCCGGGGGTCGACCTGGCGCTGAACGGGGCCAACCTGGAGGGGAATGACCTGCCCTTCGCGGCTCTGGATGGGGGAGCCGCTGAAGAACTGGGTGTTCCCCGCCAGTTCCATCGGCACACGGAGGAAGGGCGTCATCTGCCCGCCGACGTACCGGGCGACGGACTGGAGAAAGTCGCCGGCCCCTTCGGTGGGGGATTCGATGCCCGACAGCGGGTCGACGGGGAAGCCGAGCGAACCGGCGTAGAACCGCTCGCCGATCCGGTACACGAGGCCGAGGTCCTGCCGGACCCACTCCGGCACTTCCTCCTCCGAGACGCCCGCCGCTTCCCGGGCTTCACGGCTCGCATACCCGCCCGCCTTAAAGAGTTCGGGGTGGGAGAAGATGCCCTCGAAAAGGACCGGCAACTCCTTCCGCCAGAAGGTGTAGAACCAGAAGAAGTTCCGAAAGATGTGCTTCTCCGCTGGCGTGATGTCGGTATAGTCGAACAGATAACGCCGCACACGCCGGGCCGCTGCGTCGGGGTCGAGGCCCTGTGCGATGAGGTCCCGAAGGAGGGCCAGCTTCGAGTTCGTGTCGACGGCGGCGGAGGCCCGGTGCGGCGGGAGGCGGCGAATCTTCTCCGCCGCCCGTTCGAGGAGGGAGTTCGTCGCTTCGGCGGCAGGCCGCAGAAGGCCTGCAATCTCCGCCGTCTCGCCCGTCGAGATGAGGTTGTGCCGCCAAAGGATATCGTGCAGGTCCTTCCACCGATACGCACGGCCTCCGGCCTGCACAGCCACCTGCTCCGCCATTTCCGGTGTCCAGGACCGCAGGGACGCCACGAACCCCGAGAGGAACCGGAGCGGCGGCACACCCGCGATGACGGCGTTGAAGGTGTTGCCGATAAAGTCGCGGAAGACCTTGCCGGGGGTGGCGGTGACGATGCCCTTGAACAGCCCGTTCGCCAGTTCCGCCGTGCGGATGAGGTCCTGGATTTCCCGGCGGTTCGAGAGGGCGTCGTTGAGCGTCGTGATCGACCGGGCGAGTTCCGGGTGAAGGAAATACCGCGCCTTCACCCGACCGCTCTTCGTCCGGTCGATCAGGTTCTCCATGAGCATTTCCGCCGGCACCCAACCCTTCGGGGGGTTGGGGCGCTTCTTCCCCTTCGGGGCGCGGGCCGGAATCCGCACGATGGAGGCTGCATCCGCCTCGTCGGCCTTCTTGGCGAGCGAGCGGAGTTGCTGTGCCAGCAGGTGGTTCATCCGCGCCCGGGCCGACTGCCAGGACCGAATGGCGATGATCCGTTCGGGGTCGTAGATGACGTTGAACCCCGCCTCTTCGAGTTCCCGGGCGTAACTCTTCGACCGCGCCAGCCGGAACGCCGCGAACTCGGTGGTGCGGGCACGGGCCTGCTGGGCGAGGGAGGTTTGGAGGGAGCGAAGGTATTCCTCCGCCGCGTCCTGATCCCGTTCGACGAGGTGCGGCAGGTAGTTCTCCCTGCGGCGATAGGTCAGCCCCGTTGCCTGTTCGGCGTCGTACAGGGCGTCCATCTGCTGGCGGAGGAACTTCGAGAGCTTCTCGACGCGCTCTGCGGTCTCGGGGTCGGTCTTCCGAAGTTGGGCGAGGGCCTGAATCCCCTCCTCGTCGCCCTCCCCGGCAAGGAACGCAATCCGGTGGAGGGACGGGTCCATTTGATGAGCGCCGATCTCCCGAAGCGTCTTTCGGGCTTCGAGAATCTCCCGCGTCGTCAGGCCGCTTTGTGCGGCCTTCGTCTCGAAGACGGTCTGCTGGGCCTGACGAATCGCCTCCCGCATGGAAGCCGGAAGCCGGGCCGACGCCCCGCCCCGCGAGAAGAGGGGCCGGAGAGGGTCCACGATGGGCGCGGCGGCCCGTTCGACCGCGCCGACAACCCGCTCCGCCGGGGCGGAGGCGATGGTGCGGGCCGCCCCCGTGAAGGGGACTTGCAGGTTAACGACGAATCGCCGGGCGGCCTGTTCGACCCCCTCCCGCGCAAGGGCCTGTGCTCCTTCCCGGGCCACCGTGCCGAGGCCGAAGGAAAGGTACGACAGCGGGGAGGTCAGCACGTCGATGGCGGTGCCGCCGAGGAAACGGAGGACGGGGTTCTCGACGCCGAGTTCTTCGAGAAACTTCCCGCCGCCCTCACGGAGAGCCTGAAACCATCGTTCGTTCTCCAGCCCCGGGATTTGGGCGAGGGCGTTGAAAAGGAGCCGCCGGTCGAAATCGAGAAGGTTGACGAGGCTTTCGAGGGCGCTCCGGTTCTCCTCCGGGGCGGGGATGGGCTGGCCCACCGACGCCAGGCGGGCCTGTGCGTTGAGGATCGTGTTGAGTTGTTGTTCGGCAAAACTTCGCGGCTCGGGCTGGGGTTGGGCCAGCATGTCTTGAAGGGTGGGAAGGCGGTAGGCGTCGAGAAGACTCCCCCGCATGCCCCGACGGATGTTCGTCTGGGAGAGAATGGGGTAGTACGCCGCGAAGATGGCGTCCGAAGGGGTTGGCACGGAACTTCACTCCTTCCGCTTGCCCACCAGCGATCCAACCGCCCACGCCGGGTAACAAAAAGGACCCGTGGCGCACGGGGCGCACCACGGGTCCGTGGGGTGGGGGAAGGAGGAGTGTCGTGCCAACCTGAACCGGCGTGTCCTAAGCGGTTGGGGTGGGGCGGCGGTTGAGGAATTAAGATGCGACCCGCTCGCTTTCAACGGGCACAGGGGCTGCGTGTCCAATCAGGTCCCATATGTCCTGCAATACAGCGTACAGCCGTTTCAGCTCGTCGGGGGTGAGGTCGGCCCTCGTACGGGTGCGGTGGACATAGAGGTCGTCGACGATCTGCCTCACACCCTCCGGTAGCCGGTCTACGAACCGGACCACGGCCCGCGCAAATTGGTAGGGTTCATGTTCCTCTAGGGTTGCAACCGCAGCAAACGTGGGATCTCCGTAAACGGATCGCCGGCCCGCAGGACCTTCCCACGGAGCACGCCCCTTGGATAAACGGGCAACCCGCTCAACAACGGATTCAACGTAGTCCCGTAGGAACGGAAGATGCCGGAGAAGGTGTTCGGCGCGGGAGATGGGGTCCGGGAGGTTTGCGAGGGCTTCAAGGATGTCCCGAATGGGCACGGAGTAAACCTCCCTATTTCTATTATACCACAAGTCGGCGGCAAAAATCAAGTCATCGAGGCAAGAATTCTTCGGCCTCGATTCGGGGAATTGTGTGCGGGAGACTGGAGTCTCATGGGCGCTTGCCGCCCCGGTGGTCCCTACCCCCGGGGTGCCGGCGGGTTCCCATGCGGCCCGAATTCCTCCCCCGCCCCACCCGCCGCCCAACCCCGACGCACAGCCACGAAATGAGCCTAGACGGCCAGGAAGGAAACGGACGCGATCCACAGGACCCGCCAACGGTTCCAGGGCAGAATCGACGCACACAAGTTTTTCCGAGCAAGGGGTTGAAACGTGCTATAACACTTGTTATAGTATGGGCAGAACCGCCGCTCGGCGGGGGGAGGTGAAGAACATGACAGCGGTGGTTAACGCGACCCAAACCATCGAGGGAGGGGATACCATGCTGACGGAGGAAGCGGTTCGCCAGTTCGTGATGGATTCGGTTGCGTTCCATGCCCAGGAGCGGGAGGAGGCCCAGCGGAGGCTGGTGGATTTCCTGAAGACGTGCCGCTCCCAGGAGGAGGCCCGAGAAAAGGCGCTGTGGGAGCAGGTCGCCCGGGAGCCGGACCCCGACCGGCGAGCGAACCTGCTTTACTCCATCGGCAACGCAGAAGGTGCCGCCAGCGCGTTCCGGTTCGTCATCGACCTGCTGGAAGGCAACCTTGATGTCGAGGAGGAGTGAGGGAAGGGGGCCGGGGTTTCCGGCCCCCAATGGAAGCACGGGCCGCCGCTCAAGGCGGCCCTTTTCTCCATACCGTAGGAAGGGCGTGCGGGTCAATGGAAGCGGCAATCCTTCGTTTTCTCAAGAGCCTGGAGGCACAGGGCCGGAGCGCCAGCACCCTAAAGGCGTACCGCTGGTGGCTTGGCCGCTACGCCCGCTGGTGCGAGGAGGCGGGCGTGGACTTTCGGAAGGCGTCCTATCAGGACATGGAGCGGTTTCGGGATTGGCTCGTTGCTCAAGGAATCCAACCCCAAAGCCGACGGCAAACCATCACGGCGGTGCGGAGCTTCTATGACTTCCTGGCACGCGAGGGGGAGGTTCCGGCGAACCCTGTGCCCCGTGGACTTCGCTGAGTCGCAGTGTGGTAGGGATTCGGTTGGAGCCACCCTGCAAATCCGCTGCAAATCCGAGGGCCAGAAACCGGGGAGAAAACTCGGAACGGAGAGAGGGCCGGGAGGGGAGAGAAAGCCTTATACCACAAGGGTTTCCAGAAACTCAGGGCAGTACGAGGAAACGCAGAGACATGTCGTTGTCGAACTTCAAAACCAGTGGGGGGCGGAAAGACCGTCCCCGGTGGGTTCGATTCCCACATGCTCCCGCAAGGTCGGCATGTGGTGCCAGTGCACCGTGCCTCCGGCGCACCGTGTCGGCGGCACGCCGCGCAACAGGATCCGCGTGCTGAAGGGCCATGCCCGGGGCGGCGTCCCTCGGCATGGCCCTTCACTTTTCCTTCCTCTTTCCTTCTTCGCGGCAGGGGCCCCGAGGCGGCTCGCCGAATTGATGCCGAATTGATGGAGTGGAAAGGTTCTCCAGAGGGGGGGCGGCCCTTGCAATACCGGATCCTGCACCAGCCCAGCTACGCCCTGGCCATCGTCGAGCTGGAGCCGGGCGAGGAACTGCAGGCCGAGCCCGGGGCCCTGGTCTCCATGAGCGGCAACGTATCCCTGCAGGCGGAGGCCCGGGGCGGGCTGCTGGGCGCCCTGAGCCGCTCCCTCCTGGGAGGGGAGTCCTTTTTCACCAGCCGGTACCGGGCGGACGGGGCGCGGGGTGAGGTGATGCTGGCCCCCGCGTTGCCCGGCGACATCACGGTGCTGGAACTGGCCGGCGAGGTCGTGTACCTCAAGTCGGGTGCCTACCTGGCCGGGGCCACGACCCTGACCGTCGACGCCCGCTGGGGTGGTGCCCGGGGCTTCTTCGGCAGCGGGGGGCTCTTCCTGCTGCGGGTCGCGGGGCACGGCGCCCTCTTCATCAACAGCTACGGGGCGCTGCACCGCAAGGATCTGGCACCGGGCCAGCGTTATGTGGTCGACACCGGCCACGTGGTCGCCTTCACCGACGGCATGGCCTTCCAGGTACGAACGGCCGGCAGCGGCTTGTTCAGTTCCATCGCCAGCGGCGAGGGCCTGGCCTGCGAGTTCACCGGACCCGGCACCGTGTACATCCAGACCCGGTCGGAGGCGTCATTGCTTAGCTGGCTGATCCCGAAGCTCCCGTCGAGGCGCGAGTGAAGGCCTCCGTCGAGAAGGACTCCCGGGACGGGTGTCCGGCAGCAACGCTCCGGAGAGGGACAGCAGGGGAGGGACCGCAGGGGAGGGACCGCGGGCGGAACCCGGTCCCCGCCCGTGCCCTCCTGTCCATCCGGGCTGCCAGGTACGGGGCGGGTCCCGGATACGGGTGCTAGGATCCCAGGAACCGCCGCACCTCCGCTGCGTAGCGCTCGGGCTCCTCGATGTCGGGGAAGTGGGCGCTGCGCTCGAAGATCACCAGGCGGCCCTGAGGCAGCCTGGCACTGATGTCCCGGCAGAGGTCGACCCCGACATTGCGGTCGTGCAGCCCCACCATGACCAGGGCGGGGACCGGGATCCGGGACAGCGCCTCCATCCGGCTGGGGGGCTGGGGCTGGGCGGCCAGGGCGCGCTGCATGTCGCCGGTGTTGACGAGCCCGCTTTCCTCCCACAGCCGGCGGTTGAGCCGGGCGGCGGCGGGGTCGAAGAACAGGAAGCGGTCCACCGTTTCCGTGTCCACCAGGTTCCAGGCCTGCTCCAGGCGGGCCGGGGCCGGTTCGTCCCCTGCCAGGAGCCCGGCGATCCGGTCCTTGAGCTGTCCCGCTGCCACGTGGTAGAAGCCGTACAGCTGGATCCAGGCCAGCCGCACCGGGTCGCAGAAGGTGGGGGCCTGGAGGATCAACCGCTCCACCCGGCCGGGATGGGCCAGGGCATACTCTAGCGCCAGTTCCCCGCCGAAGGAGAAGCCCAGGGGGATGAAGCGGTCCAGACCCAGCCGGGCCCGCAACCCTTCAAGGTCCGACACCAGCAGCGGCAAGGAATAGTCCGCGGGACTGGCCGGCCGGTCCGACCGGCCGCAGCCCCGCTGGTCGTAGTAGATCACCGTCGCAAAGGCCTCAAGGAGAGGGCCGATGGTGCGCTCGAAGTTGTAGACGTTCCCACCGGGTCCGCCGTGGATCACCACCAGCGGTGTCGTGCCTTTCCCCGCGCCGGCGATCCTGTACCAGTGGCGGATCCCGTTCACGGTGACGTAGAACGCGCCGTCCTCTAGCGGTGCCCCGGGCATCGGGCCGTCGTGGGATGGGCCGTCGTGCAACGCGCCTTGCTCCTTTCCGCCTGGGGGACGCCCCCCCGCTCAGGATGACCGCTCGCCGCACGGGGGGCCAAGCCCCCAAGGGCAGGGGGCCCCGGGCCAAGGCCCCGGGCCATGGATCCCGGGCGAAGGAACCCGGATCGGACCCGGGGGCGCCGGGGTCGTCGGGGTCGCCGGCCGGCCCTCCGGCGCTTCCTCTCCGCCCGCGCGGGTCACTGCCCGAACCAGCTGCGGACGGCGTCCACGGCCGCCAGGACCCAGTCCCACAGGCGGTTGAAGAAATCCCGGATGATGGGCGTGTCCTCGCCCAGGAAGCGGTTCACCTGCTCCCGCACCCGCTGGAGCTGCGCCGTCACCGCCTGCCAGTCGATGCCGGCGTCCCGCAGCTTTTCCACCAGGGTGGCCAGTTCTTCCCGGAGGGCGTCGCTGAGCTGGATGCCCAGCTGCTGTTCCAGCTCGCGAATCAGGGCCAGGATCTCCTCCCGGCTGGTCGGCGGGTGCTCGGCCATGCGCTCCTTGAGCAGGGTCAGGAACTGGCTGGCCTTCTCGGGGCTTCCGATCTCCTGGGCGATGCGCACCATGACGCCGATCTCCCGGGCGCCCAGGTCCTTGCGCCCGGCGTCCAGGTTCTCGCCGGCGGAGACCTCGTAGGCCTTGTAGATGCCCGCCAGGGCGGCCGTACCCGAGACGTCGAAGGGCGCCGCCACGTAGACCACGGCGTCCTTCACCCCGGCGGTGGCCAGGGCCTCGGCGTACATCTCCGGCGCAACCCAGGTGATGTGCTTCGTCTCCACCCGGATGCCGCTGCCCGGCTCCGCCGGTTCGACCCGGACGGACGAGATGGCCCGGCTGCCCAGCTGCTCCCGCGGCACGTAGTCGCCCACCAGGGCCACTTCCTCCTGATGGGTCAGGATCAGGGGCTCGCCGTCCCAGGTGGCAGGGTCGAGGCCCAGGAGGCGCAGGACCTCCTGGCGCTGGGCTTCCGTCAGGTCGGCCCCCAGGACGACCACGGCCTTCCCGGGGGCGGGCGCCTCCTGCGGGCTGGCCTCCGGTGAGCCCGCAGCGCCGGCGGGCGCACCGGCACCCGCTGGCGCGGCCGAACCGCCCGCGCCGGTGGACGGGCCTGCGGCCGAGGACGCCGCGGCCAGGGCGGGCGCCAGCGTCATCAGGACGAAGGAGGCGACCAGGGTCAGCACCAGGGCGACCCATACCCAGCGCAGCTGCTGTTTCCGCCTGCCGGTTCCCATGGTCATCACCTCGCCGTTGCTTGCTGCGCCGCCTGCCGTGGCCCGGCCGGCCGCCGCCCCGCCAGGGACGGCCCGGCCGGCGTCGCTCCCGCGGGGTGATCCGGTCCCGCGTCGCTCCCGCTCGGGGCGATCCGGCCCGCATGCCCCCGCCTGGCGTGACCTGCTGCGCCAGGCTCGGCAGGGCGCCGTCAGGCCAGCAGGCCGCCCGTGCCGGGACCTGCTCAGCGCCGGGGCCATCCCGCCAGGCGCAAGCCGATGCCCACGGCGGCGGCCGCAAGGATCACCACCAGCAGCACGTGCTGGTAGACCCGGACCCACTCCTGGACCAGGGGCCAAGCCGCACCCAGGGCCGCCCCTGCCGCGGCCAGGGCGGTGTTCCACACCAGCGTGCCCAGGACGGTGTAGACCACGAAGACCGCCGCCGGCATCTCGGCGATCCCGGCCGGAATGGAGATCAGGCTGCGCACGATGGGCACCACGCGCCCCGCCAGCACCGCCCAGGGCCCGTGGCGGGAAAACCACGCCTCCGCCTTTTCAACCTGTTCGACGTGCACGCCCAGGTAGTGGCCGTAGCGCCGGGTCAGGGCCTCCAGGCGCCGGCGTCCCAGGACGCGGCCCAGCCCGTACAGGACCAGGGCCCCCAGCACCGAGCCCGCCGTCGAGGCGGCGATGACGCCCGGCAGGGTGAGGACGCCCAGGCTGGTGAGGAACCCGGCAAAGGGGATCACCACTTCCGACGGAATCGGCGGGAACAGGTTCTCCAGGGCCACCACGGCCACCAGGCCAAGGTAGCCCCAGCGCTCCACCACCTGGGTCAGCCAGTCCACGGCCTGCCCTCCTTGCTCAGGGCTGCGCGGCCCCCGGAGGTGGGGCACCGCCTTGTCCACGGGCTGGTTCATCCTACGCGGCCTGTCCCCGATTCTTGCCTGGTTCTTTCCCCGGTTCCTGCCGGGTTCGGCCGCGGGGTTGGGCCGCTTGACCGGGCTGCCGGGCAGGCCGGCCTTGGGCCGGCTGCCGGGTAGGGCGGCCGCCGCCGCGACCCGTGGCGCCCCGTCCATTATTGCGGAGGAACGCCCCCCGGCCAAGCGGGCAGCGGGGAAGCCCTGCACCGCGCCGTTCCCCTGGTCGCGCCGCAGGGGGCCGGTCCGGGAAGCGGTCCCGGGCCGTCTGCGGGAAGGACCGCATCCCAATGCATCCGGTCGTGCTACAACTGCACCGGGCTTCCGGCCCTGCCACCTCCGGTCCACCTTCCGGGCGCCCCCGGGCTCTGCGCTGTGCCTCCGCTGCCTGGGCCGGGCCGCCAGGGAAGGACCGGGCGGCCAGGGAAGGAGCGGAGGGCGGCGGAATATGGCACAATGGGCGCGGCGGGGCGGCCCGTGGGGTGGACGGCACGGGCCGCCGGGGCGCAGGGCGGCCCGCGTCAGGGCAAGAGCCGCAGAACGGGCGGCGGCCTCCGGGACCCGCTGGCGGTTCCGCTGGGCGTGACGTCTGCGCCCCAGACCCCGCTGCGGCCGCTACGGCCCGGGTTCCGCGGATCACGGCTTGCCCGAAGGACCCAGGAAGACAGGGCCACAGGACCGAGGGCCAGAGGAGGGACCGGCATGCCAGGGGGCTGGACCACGCTGCTCGTCACGGCCGCGGTGCTGGCGGCGCTGGTGCTGCTGGGCCGCTCGCTCTTGCGGGCGCGGCCACGGCTGGAGGCCATGCGCCGGCAGCGGGAATGGGAGGCGAGCCGGCAGGCCGACCGGGAGGCGGCGCGGCGCGTCCTGTCCGTTCCGCCCGGGGAGTGGCCGCTGCTGGAGCGGCTCCCCGAAGGGGTACCCGACCGGCCGGCGTATTATGCCGCCCGCTGCACCCTCCTCCAGGAACGCCCCGGCGGGGGCTATGGCTCCCTGGCCCGGGGCTGGCTAGTGGTGGGGCGGGACAGCCTGTTCTTCCATCCCGACGAGGGGGCCCCGGACACATCGCCCGACGCCCCCGGCGCCTCCCACGGCGGCCCCGGGACCCTCACGGCAGGCCCCCTGGACATTCCCTACGCCGCCATCGAGCGGGTCGACTCCCCCTACGTCAACGTGCTAGAGGTCATCGAGCAGGATCCGGTGACGCGGGTGTGGGTCACCCATGCCTTCCGCCTGAACCGGCCCCTGGTGGTGGCCGCCTACCTTTCCCGGCTGGCGCACTTCGAGCTGATCCTGTCCTGACGGCGTGACGCCGGGGATGCCGGGGAGCCCGCGCAGGGTGCAGGTCCAGGTCCCGGGCTACGGCTTAGCGGTACAGCCGGGGCTTAGGGGTGCTGCGCCCGGCTGGGTGCAGGTCCTGAAGCCGCTTCCTCCCGGGACCTGCCGGAATCGCTGCCCTGGGCTGGTCCAGGCCCGGCCCGGCCCACCTGCGCCCCTCAGCGGTACAGCTGCACCACGGCGGTGCCCGGGTAGTAGTGGGCCAGGATCTCCCGGTAGCCCCGCCCCTGCCGGGCCATGGCCTGGGCGCCCCACTGGTCCAGGCCCACGCCATGACCCCAGCCCCGGCCGCGGAAGATCCACACCCCGCCTTCCAGCGGCTCGATTTCGATCAAGTAGGTGGACTTGAGCCGGTTGGGCCCGATCTGGCGCCGCAGGGTGGCGGCGTGGACCAGGCGCGGCCCGATGCGCACCAGCACCGCCCGCCCCGAGGGCCCGCGGCGGGCGATGGAGACCTGCTGGACCAGGGAGGGGGCCACCCCGGCGACCCCTGCCAGCTCGCCGGCCGTCAAGGCCACCGACCAGCGTCGGATGAAATCGGGCGCCGCCCGCTCGCAGGGCGAGGGGACGGGGCGCAGGTAGGGCGCCTGCCGGTCGTCCCCCGGGAAGGATTCCCTCAGCCCGGCGGTGCGGTCACCGGCACAGGCGCTGAACAGGGCCACGATGGGTTTGCCATCGTAAACCACGATCTCCCCCCGGGTGGCCTGGACGGCCGCGGCCACCGGCGGCGGGACCACCGGGTTGAAGGCCTGCGCTTCGGCGGGGTCGGTGGAGGTGTCGGTGCCGTACAGCCGGCGAGGCGTCGACTGCTCGCCCGCCAGCAGCAGGGACACGGTGTAGGTCCGGGCGGCCACCGCCTGGGCCCGCAGGGCGTCGGCATCCCAGGAGGGGACGGCCTCGCCGGCCACCACGTGGGCGACGTACTCTTCCATCGGCATCGCCCGGGGCCCGCCGGCGGCGTGATCGAACACGGTGATCTGGGGTTCCCGGGCGAACCGCCGGGCGATGGCGGCATCGACCCGTCCCGGGGCGGCAGCGCCGTCGCCGGTGCCAGGTCCTTCCCCGTCGTTGCCCGTGCCCGGGGCGCCGGGCCGGGCTCCGGACAGGGGCGGCTTGGCGGCAGGTCCTCCGGCCAGCGGCGCCGGACCGGCAGCCAGCAGGGCCTGCACCAGCACCAGGGCCACCAGGGCCCAGGCGGCGACAGGCGGCAACAGGTTCCTCCCACCGGGCCCGGGTGCCTTCCGCGGTCGGGCCCGGTGGTCTCCCGTCCCGGGTCCGGCGCCGCCCCCGGCGGCGCCAGGGCGGGCATGACCGGTCATCCCACATCCCCCGCCCATAACCTGGGGCGAAAGGGGGCCCGGCCATACCCTGCACCTGCCCCGGGTTCCGGCCGGTCCGCCCCTCGGCGGGGGGTGGCGGGGAGTCACGGATCGTCCACGGGCAGCCACGGACGGCGGCGCCGTACCGGGTGCTGCACGGGGACACCCGGACCCCGGGACCGCGGCGCCCGAGGCCGTGGCGCTACAGCCCGGCGGGAGCGCCGTACCCCAGCAGCGCGCCGCTCCCGGGTGGCGGCAAGAGGGTCGGGCGGGCGGGAGCCCCGTCCGGCCGGATGGAGAGGGCTTCGACCAGGGCGTCGGCCACCCAGCGGGCCGTGCGCAACGACTCGGCCAGGGTGTTTTCCGCGCCGCCGATCTCGACGATCAGCGATCCCGGGAGAAGATCCTGGTTGTAATGCCACGGTTTGAGGGCGATGCCCCGCACCAGCTGCGGGTGGATGCGCCGCAGGCGGCCGGCCAGCGCCTCGGCCAGGGCCAGGTTCTGGTGCCAGCCCGGGTGGCCGGCTCCCACCACCAGCAGGACGCCGGCGGCCGGCTGGCCGCCCACCTGGACCCGGGTACTGACGGCGTCGCGATGGATGTCCAGGGCGATGCGCAGGGTCGGGTGCCGCGCCAGCAGGTCTTGAAGGCCCGCTCGGGCGCGCTCGTAGGCGTCGTCGCGGCCGGCGGCGTCGTACACCGTGCCCGACCAGACGACGTCAAGGCCCCGCTCGGCCAGCCGGCGGGCCACCGCTTGCCCCAGGGCCCGGACCGAGCGCCGGGCGTCGCGGGTGAAGGCGTCGCGGTGGATGTCCCGGTCCGGGCGGCGGCCGGCCGGCAGGTCGGGCAGGAACCCTTCCGTCGCGTGGGTGTGGTAGACCAGAACCAGCGGCCGCTCGCCCCACTGCAGGATTTCCGGCAGCGACCGGGCGCGCCACCAGAGGGAAGCGCCCACCACCACGGCCACCGCCAGCAGGATCCACAGGACGACCCGGCCTCCCGGCCCCGCCAGGAGCCCGGCCGGCAGGGGCCCCCGCAACCCGCGGCCTGGGCCGGTGGACGAACCTGCCATGTGCCGCACCCCCACCGGCGGCCCAATGACCCGCATGCCGCCTGCCCCTTACCTCTATTCCAGGACCCTGCCGGCCATGTCAGAGCCCGTCCCGCAGACCGCCGCGGGCTGCGACGTATGGTCTCAGCGGCGGTTACGGTCAGATTACAGCCGCTCATCAGAGCCAAACTAAGGCACCGGAGGTGGGAACCGATGCACCCTGCGGAACCCGCCGGCCGCCCGGCGGGCTGGACGGACGACGAAGCAAGCGGCGCGGCAGGTCATGCTGCGCCGTCGCCAGAACTCAGCGGTGCCGGCGCGCCCGCCCCCGAGCCCCAGGGGGCGGGCGCCGGCCCGGCCGGCACCCCGGAGGGGGCCATACGGGCGCCCCAAGCCCCGGCCGCGGCCGCCGGTCCTGAGGATGCGGCCCTGGCGGGAGGCCACCCCGCTGCAGGCGTCCCGGCCGGCAGCCCGCAGGGGGAGGGGCTGGAGGCGGCCACTTCCTTTCCGGCGGAACCGGCGGCCGTGACCTCGCCCTGGGCCGGCATCGAGCTGCCGCCCACCGCCACCTCCCGGCGCCGGCGCAAGCGGGGGCACCGGGGCGGGGTGGGGCGGCGGGGCGGCCGGCGCGTGGCCCAGCCCAACCCGGAAGACGACCCCCTCTACCCGTTCAAGGTCCAGGCGGCGCAGGAACTGGGCTTGTGGCCCAAGGTGGAGGCCGAGGGCTGGGGTGCCCTGACGTCCCTGGAGAGCGGCCGCATCGGCGGCTACATGCAGCGCCTGCTGAAGGAGGCCGTCGAGGAGGGCCGCCTCTCCGCGGAAGAGATGCAGCGCCTGCTGCAGCAGCGCAGGATTCGACCGGCCTCCACGGAAACCTAACGGAAATCCCGAGGACCCTTCCCGAAATCCGAGGACCCTTCCGGCGCCCGTGCCGGACGGGGGGCCTGGCGTCGAGGACGTCGCCGGGTCCGTGGTGACGGGGGGCGGAGACGAGGAGGCGGCGGCCCATGCGCCTCACCATCCTGGGCCGGGACGGGCCGTACCCGGGTCCCGGAGGTGCCTGCGCCGGCTATCTTCTCGAGGGCCCGGAAGGGCCCGTCTTGCTGGATTGCGGCCCCGGGGTGGTGGCCCGCCTGCGCCAGCGGGTCGACCCGGCCGAGCTGGCGGCGGTGTTCTACTCCCACTACCACCCCGATCACAGCAGCGACCACTTTGTCTTGCGGTACGTGCTGGACATCGCCCGCTACCTGGGCCGGCCGCGGTCGCAGCCCATGCCGCTGTACGGGCCCGCCCGGCCGCCGGAGCTGGCGGGACGCATGCCGTACAAGGACGTGTTTGCACCGCATTTCCTCGAATCCGGGGACCGGATCACGGTGGCGGGGTGGACGGTGGCGGTGCGGGCCACCGACCACCCCCTGCCCTGCCTGGCCTCCGCCTGGAGCGCCGGGGGGCGGCGTCTGGTGTACTCGGGAGACACGGGGCCGGAGGCCGCTGCCCAGCTGGTCGAACTGGCCCGGGGCGCGGACGTCCTGCTGATCGAAGCCAGCCTGCTGGCGCGGCGGGGCGACCGGGCGCCGGGCCACCTGACCGCCCGCCAGGCGGCGGAAATCGGGCAGGCGGCCGGGGTGAAGCGCCTTCTTCTCACCCACCTCCTGCCCGAGTACGATCCGGACGAGGTCCTGGGGGAGGCCCGGGAGGTATTCCCCACCGCCCAGCTGGCAGAGCCCGGGGCGGTGTTCGACCTCTAAGTCAGGGAGAGGATGAGCCGCGATGCACCTGTCGGCCCGAGCTCGGGGCATCCAGCCCTCGGTGACCATCACCATCGACGCCCGCGCCAAGGAACTCAAGGCGGCGGGGGAGCAGGTGATCAACCTCAGCGCCGGCGAGCCCGACTTCCCCACCCCGCGCCACGTGCGGGAAGCGGCCAAGGCCGCCATCGACGCGGGTTTTACGCGCTACACGCCGGCCGCCGGCATCGCCGAGCTGCGGCGGGCCATTGCCCAAAAGCACCGCCGGGACAACGGCCTGGAGTATGCCGAGGACGAGATCGTCGTCTCGGCCGGCGGCAAGCACGCCCTGTTCAACGCCTTCATGGCCATCTGCGATTCCGGGGACCAGGTCATCATCCCCGCCCCCTACTGGGTCTCCTACCCGGAGATGGTGCGGCTGGCGGGCGGCGAGCCGGTGATCGTGGAGACCGGCCCCGAGACCGGCTTCAAGCTCACGCCCGAGGCCTTGCGGCGGGCGCTGACCCCGCGCAGCCGGGCCCTTGTCCTCAACAGCCCCAGCAACCCCACGGGAACGGTCTACACCCGCCAGGAACTGGACGACCTGGCCGCCGTGGCGGCGGAGGCGGGGTTGTGGATGGTGACGGACGAGCTCTACGAGCATCTCATCTACGAGGGGGAGCACGTGTCCGTCGCGGCTCTGCGCCCCGAATACCGGGAGCGGGTGATCCTGATCAACGGCGTCTCCAAGGCGTACGCCATGACGGGCTGGCGCATCGGCTGGGCGGCGGCTCCGCGGCCCGTGGCCCGGGCCATGGCGGCCATCCAGTCCCAGGCCACCTCGTCGGTCAACTCCATCGCCCAGAAGGCCGCGGTGGCGGCTTTGACCGGTCCGCAGGACGAAGTGGCCGCCATGCGGGACGAGTACCGGCAGCGCCGGGACCTGCTGGTGGAGGGGCTGTCCCGGCTACCGGGGGTCGAGGTGCTCCGGCCGGCGGGGGCCTTCTACGTCTACCCGTCGGTCCGGGGCCTGCTGGGCCGCGAGATCGGGGGCCGGCGGGCCGGCGACGACGTGGCCCTGGCGGAGGTCCTGCTGGAGGCGGCGCGCATCGCGGTGGTGCCGGGCACGGCCTTCGGCACGCCGGGCTACCTCCGGCTCTCCTACGCCACCTCCCGGTCCGACCTGGAAGAGGCCCTGCGGCGCCTGGAGCGCCTGCTGGAGGGAGCCTGAATGCCGGCGGAGGGGCACGCGGGCCCGCCACCGGCGGCAAGGGAGGCACCGCTCCCGCCAGGGAGCATGGCGCAGGGGCCTGAGGGGAGGGCGGCAGGGCGGCCGGGGCACGGTGCCGCCGGGCTTTCGGTGGGGCACCCGGGCCGGGGGCCTGGAGAGCCCGCGGCCCGGTCCCCGGGGGAGCGAGGGGTGCGGCGTCCGGGAGCCACGCCGCCCCTGGCCGGCCCGGTGGCCGTGGTGGGGCTTGGCCGCAGCAACCGGGCCCTGGTCCGGTACCTGCTGGACCGGGGGATCCCCGTCGTAGGCTGCGACCGGGTGCCGCCGGAGCAGGCGGACCCGGAGATCCACCAGCTGGCCCGGGCCGGGGTCGAGCTGCACCTGGGGCCCGGCTACCTCCGTGTCCTCCAGGAGCGGCCCTTCGGCACCGTGTTCCTCACCCCGGGGATGAAGAAGGACCTGCCGGAGATCACCGCCGCCCGGGCGGCGGGAGCTGCCGTCCGCGGCGAGATCGACCTGTTCCTGGAACGGTGCCGGGGCAAGGTCCTGGGGGTCACCGGCAGCGCCGGCAAGACCACCACCACCACCCTGCTGGCCGAGGGCCTGCGCCAGGCGGCGGCGCCCGGCGGCCCGCTGGCGGGCCGCCCCGTGTTCGTCGGCGGCAACATCGGGCGGCCGCTGATCGAAGAGGTCGACCGTATCCCGCCCGAGGCCCTGGTGGTGCTGGAGCTCTCCAGCTTCCAGCTGGAGCTTTGCCACCGGGCGCCCGACGTGGCCGTGTACCTCAACCTGCGGCCCAACCACCTGGACATCCACGGCACCATGGAGGCCTATGCCGCGGCCAAGGCCCGCATCGTGGAGCTCCAGGAACCGGACGGCTGGGCGGTGCTCAACGCGGACGAACCGGCCCCGGCCGGGCTCGCCGGCCGGGCGCCCGGCCGCGTGGCGGCCTTCGCCGCCTCGGCCCGGGCGGCGCGGGAGCTGGCGGAGCGGGAAGCCGCCCGGCGGGGCGGGCCGGTCCGGGCGGCCTACCTGGCGGGCGACCGGCTGGTGGCGTGGGACGGGCAAGGGGAGCGGCCCCTGCTGGAGGCGGGCGCCATGCACCTGCGGGGCGCCCACAACCGTCTCAACGCCCTGGCGGCCATCCTGGCCGGGTGGGTGGCCGGCGCCGATCCCGCCGGGATGGCCCAGGCCGCCGCGGCGTTCCGCGGGGTCGAGCACCGGCTGGAGCCGGTGCGCGAGCTGGACGGGGTGTGGTACTACAACGACTCCATCGCCACCGCTCCCGACCGGACCCTGGCGGCCCTTGAGGCCTTCACCGAACCCGTGGTGCTGATCGCCGGGGGGTACGACAAGGGCATCCCCTTCGATCCCCTGGGGCCGGCCCTCTGCCGGCGGGCCCGGGCGGTGGTGCTGCTGGGCAGGACGGCGGAAGCGATCCAGCGGGTGATCGAGGAGGCGGCCCGCCAGGAGGGCAAGGCACCGCTGGTCCGGCGGGTGGCCTCCCTGGAGGAGGCGGTGGCGGAGGCCCGGCGCCTGGCCCGGCCGGGGGATGTGGTGCTGCTGTCCCCGGCCTGTGCCAGCTACGACATGTTCCGGGACTTTGCCGAGCGGGGCCGGCGGTTCAAGGAGCTGGTGATGGCCCTGTCCTGACCCGGGGGCCCGGCCCCGGGAGCCCGGCCTCGGGGGCCGGGGCCGGACCCTGCCTTCTTCTGGTAGGGTGGCCGGCCGGGGTGGGCACCACCGGCGCGCCACCGCACGGCGGGCCTCCCTTGCCACCGGGCTCTGCCTTGCGGCTTTGCGGGGCCTGAGAGGCCGGGGCGGGGGCTCAGGAGCCGGTGGTCGACCTGGGTCTATCGCTGGTTTCGCTGGTAACTTGCCCTTCAGGGCCCGTCCCGGCTTCCCGCCCCGGGGGAGGCGGGGACCGGTTCGACCCGCAGGCGCAGCAGGGAGCGGGGCCCCAGGACCACGCTCTCCACGGTGATCCGGTAAAGGGTGTCGTCCACCTGCAGGCGGCGCCGGTCGAACAGGTCCCGCACCACCGCTGGGCTGAGGTGGTAGACGTCCTCGCCCACCAGCCGCTGGGCCAGCGGTTCCAGCTCGCGACGCAGGACCACTTCGGTGGCCGGTGGCAGCCGTTGGCCCCGGCCGTCCACCAGCTCGAGCCGGGTCTCGTAGACGGCAACGGACGCCGGCGGCTCTTCCCGCAGGCGGGCCAGCTCGTTCTCCGTCTCGGCCAGCTCCCGCAAGAGGTCGGTGGCCAGCAGGGTCAGGGTGTCGACCCGGCGGGCCGCCAGGGGCAGGGTGAGACCGGCGCCCAGGAAGGCGCCGACGGCCAGGGCGGCCAGCAGCCTCAGGCGGGGCGACGGGGTCACTGCGGTCCCACCTCCGGGCGGTGCTGGTTTGTCACGGCCCCGGCCGGGCCGTTTTGGCCAGGGGGTCTCCTGCCGCAGAACCCGGGGTTTCGCCGTTCGACCCGCCTCCGGTGCACCCGCCGGCTTCAGCCGGACCCAGCCGGCCGCGGGGCCGGGGTCTTCAAGCCCTGGGGCCGAGGTGTCATGGCCCGGGGCGGGGGGGTCAGGGCCCGGGGGGCGAGCCGGCCAGGTAACGCAGGGCCACGTAGGCCAGGTGGGCCCCGGTGAAGGCGCTCAGGATCAGGAGCAGCTGGGTCGCGGCCACGCCGAAGGACCGCCCCAGGATGCCCGACTCCAAGTTTTGCAGCGCCGTCAGCGTGCCGCCCAAGGCGGCAAAGGTGCCCCACAGCTTGAGGCGGCTGGCCAGGTCGGGCAGCGAGCCCACGGGCAGGCTGCTGGGCGCGTCCAAAGGCACCTGGACGAACAGCAGCCGCGCCAGCCCGCCCGCCAGGGACCCGCCGACCACGATCCCCGCGGCGATGCACGCCACGTAGATCAGATGTCCGAGGGACAGGCGCGCCATGGTGGGATCCCTCCACCCCAGCCTATGTCCGGGGGCGCCGGACCAGAAGCTCGGCGTGACCGCCCCAGCGGGCGCCCCCCTTCCGGCCGGTGACTGCCTAAAGTTTCGGTAGGTGCAGGTGGGGGAAAGGCGAGACTTTCGGGCGCTAACGGCCCAACAATGACAAAGCTACAGGCGCGGAAGGGTCATCGTTACCCTTCGGGATGCTATAGTGCCTACTGCGTGTATGCGGACGATACAGTTGAGGTTGCAGGAGCGCTGGAGGGGAGGGTGTGCCGGTTCCTGGCCGACGCTCTTGAGCGGGCCGCCGGCGAATACGCCGAAGCCTGGCGCGAGAGCCAGCCTCGGTCGCACCCAGATGCGGCGTGGCGGGAAGCGGCGCCGGCGAGGGACGCGTCGTGACGGAGCGGTGGCTACTCGATACCAACCTCATCATCGATCTGCTTGCGCCCGATCAGGCGCCGAGCGACGCGGTGCGGGATCGGGTACGGGCGCTCTTTGAGCGAGCAGCCCGGGGCGCGGTGACCCTGGTCGTGACGCCGCTCGTGGTGTTTGAGACCTTGCTCGTGCTTTCCGGGTTCGACCTGAACGCCCGCGAAGCGGCCGGCCTTGTCGAGCGGGTGCTCGCCTTGCCCGGGGTGGAGTGTGAGGACGAGGAACACGTTCTGTATGCCCTGAGCCGGTATTCGAGGAAGCTCGACTTCGTGGACGGCTACCTTGCCTCGCGGTCCCAGACCGAGCCTTTCCGGGTCGCCACCCACCACCTCCTGGCGGTGGGCAACCCGCAGCTTGCCCCGCTCAGCCAGCGTCTTCATCCAGGCTGCCGACCGCAGTTCGGAGAACGTCACCTGCTCATCCAGCTCGAAGCCGCTCCGGATTGCCTCTCGGAGCTTCTCTGTCAACATCCCGGGCCTACCTCCCATGCCTCTGGATCACGCCCACCCTACTTACCGGCTTAGCGGATCTTCTCCACGGCCTCCCGTAGTCGCCGCTGGGCCACGTGGGCGTAGATCTGTGTCGTGGCCTGTGTCGTGGCCACCGTGGCATGACCGAGCAGGTCCTTGATGACCAGCAGGTCCACGCCCGCCTCCGCGAGTCGCGTCCCAAACGTGTGCCGGAGTTTGTGGGCGCTGGCCCGCCAGAGCCCGGCCCGGACCAGGTGGCGCTTGACGGCGACCTGGGCCGCATTCTTGGTCAAGGGCTGGCCGGTGAGCGTCCACCAGACCGGATCCTGCGGCGCCTTCGGCTTCTTCCGGCCGGGCCAGGTCGCAAGGTAGCGCAGCAGGGCTTCCTTCGTCCGGCGGTGGAGGGGGAGGAGGCGTTCCTTGTCGCCTTTGCCGATCACCCGCAGGGTGTCCTCGTCAAAGTCCACGTCCCCGTATCGCAGCCCCACGGCCTCGCTGATCCGCAGCCCCTGACAGAGTAGCGTCGTCACCAGGGCGTGGTCCCGTTCCTTAAGCCGGGCATGGTGGGCTTTCTGCCGGGGCGTGAGGCCCTGATCGGAGAGGACGGTGCGCAGAAGCCGCTCGGCCTCGGTCTCGGCGAGATAGACCGGAAGCCGCTTGTGCCGCTCGCCGCGAACCGGCCGTTCCAGGCCCGCAAAGGGGTCGCGGGGGAGAACGCCTTCGGCGACCATCCACCGGAACCCGCCGCCCACCGTGTTTCAGCGCCGGTCCCGCGTGGAGGGCGCCAGCTCCCGATCGGCCAGATGCGCGAGCCAGCGGCGGGCGCCGTCCCGGTCGAAGCCGGCCAGGTCCGCGTCGGTCAGGTCCTCGGGATTCTTGCGGAGCCGGCCCGCGAGCCCGCGGCAGAAGTCGGCCAGGTCGCGGCGGTACTCCTCAAGGCTCGAAGTCCGCAGGCCCCGTTCGACCCGCTTCGTTTCGAGGTACTGCTCGGCTCGTTCGGGGAGTGGCGTCAAAGGACAAGAGCCTCCTTCAGTCCATCTCAGCGACCGCTCAAACCTTTGCGTCCGGCCTGGCGGCCCTGGCTGGCCGCTGCCGGCACGGACTTACGGACTTTCGAAGGCCTCTTCGGCCAGGGCACGCTCCATCGCATCCCGGGCCGACCGCATGTTGAACCCCTCGGCGTCGATCCGCGGGAAATCGAGAAGGGACTGCCGGGAGAGCACACGGACCTCAAAGTGCCCCGGGTCCCGCGCTTCGAGCAACAGGACATCGCCCGGCTTGACGCCCACCGCCTTGCGGAAGGCGGCCGGCAGCGTGAACTGCCCTCGGCCCTGGACCCGTACGACCGCCACGGCTCGTCGCAGGTTCACCCGTTTTCCCTGCCTGGACCGATTATCGCATCGGAGCCGGTGTGCCGACCATGGAGGCTGTAGCCCTTGCCGGCCGATTAAAATCGGACGAACACGCATAGACTCCGAACACAAAGAGAATCGTTTGAGTTCCTCCTGCGGAGGTGGTAGCATGGGGACGCGAGGTGATCGCGCCGTGGCCATCGTGAAGATTCTGCAGAGGGGGCAGATGACGCTGCCCAAGGCTATCCGTGAGCGCGTGGGGCTGGAGGAAGGGGACGACGTACTCGTGTACGTCAACGGCCAGGGGGAGATCGTGCTCTACCCGCTGCCGCGGCCGCGGAGCCTCAAGGAGCTGGGCAACGTGCTCAAGATCGACCGGCCCGTCAGCCCGGCGGAGGCGCGGCAAGCCATTCGCGAGCACCGGGCCCGCCGGTGGGCCGAAAAGGACGGCCTTGAAGCTGCGGGGACGCAGGGACTGGCGCAGGCGGCCGCAGGCGGGGAACCGGCCGCAGAGCGGGTGAGGGAATAGCCCGTGAGCACCTGGTTGCTCGACGCCAACGTCGTCGTGTATTGCCTGGCCCGTGAGCATATCCTGGCGAACCCGCAGGCCGCGCACCTTCACGAGCGGCTCGAGGTGCTCGACCGGGCCCTGGAGCGGGCCATTGCCGCCGGGCACCGGCTGCGGATCACGCCGGTGGTCGTGGCCGAGACGCTCTACGTCCTGGAAGGCGCGTACGGCTACAGCCCTGCCGAGGCGGTCGCGGCGCTCCTTCAGTTTGTCCGGGCCCCGGAGGTGGACGTGGAAGACGAAGAGGCCGTCCTGGCCGGACTCCGCCACCATGCGGCGGGGCAGCTCGACTTCGTGGACGGCTACCTGGCGGCCCGGACGGCCGACGAGGACGTTTTCCTGCTCACCAACGATCGCGCCATCGCGAGGTTCACGGACGCCCGCGTGGTGCAGTGGTAGGCCCCGTCCCGAGGCGAGCCTGATGGCCGGGAATCGCAGCAAAGGAGGTGGGCTTGGGCATGGCCACGGGGCAGGTGATCGGCCCGGCACGGGTCCAAGCAGAAGGCCGCCTCCAAATCCCGGCGGCGCTCCTCGAAGCCCTGGGGATCCGGCCGGGCGATGGGTTGTTGTTTGAAGCAGTGGGACCGGATGAGGGACGGTTCTGGGTGATCCGGTCGCAACCGCGCCTCTCCCAAAAAGGGGATCAGGAATGTCGAGAGGGGATCAGGAATGTCGAGGCTGAAACGGGTGTACTGGCTGGCGGGTTTGATCCTCGTGCTGACCGTGGCTGCATTCGGGCTGCCCCTGCTCTTCCCGGATACTACAAGCAGCGACATATCTGACCCAGAGCTTCATCGGGAAGCGGTCCATCGCCTGCGTGTCGAAATCGATTCAATCTACAAGATCAATCCAGCGTACCTGCAGATCATTGAAGTGCGACTCGCGAGTGAGCAACCACCCATCGAACCCGAAGGAGTGGGCGTCTGGCGTACCCTCTTCGGTATACCGGTGGGTGTGGTTGAGTATAAGCTGCCAGACGTAGAGTTCAACCTGAACACTTCACGCCTAGGTATTGTGTGGGGTTCGTTCCTGTTGATACAGACTTTACTTGCGCGCCAGTTGGTCGTGGCATGTAGACGAGCCCACTAAACGTAGACAGGCTCAGTCTGCGCGTATGCATCGAACGGTTGGCCATGCACTTGCCCCGTTGTCGTGGACAGTTACAGGGCTGCAGGATCAAGGGCTGGCCGGCCAGGATCAACCGCCCGTTGCAAGGCGAATACCCCTGCCTCTAGGTCGACGCCAGCGGCAAGATAAAGGCAATGCGCCGGATTAGTCTGGTGATTGCCGGCCGGTCAACGGGTCCGCCCTCCATGCCGAAGGGCACGCCCAGCGTGGGGGACAGGTCCGACAAGAGCAGAAGTGGACACCGCGACTCCGCGGCGTCCCGGCGAAAGGGCCGCTGGCGACAAGGGTTTCCGTCGCCTGTCCAGGTGGTCAGGGCGTGGTGCCAGTCGATGGGCGATCAAGCGGTTACCCACCGACGGGAGACCCTGGCTGGTTCGTCCGGCGGGCGGCAGGCTGCGGGGTGCTACAATGGCAGTAGATCCGCCGGCAGCCAGGAGGGGTTCCGTTGACGCCCAGCCAGCGCTTCCTCGCCGCCTGCCGCCGCCAGCCCGTCGACCGGACGCCCGTCTGGTTCATGCGCCAGGCGGGCCGGATCTTCCCGGAGTTCCGGGCACTGCGGCGGCAGTACGGCTTCGTCGAGCTCATGCAGCACCCGGACCTCTGCGCCGAGATCACCGTGATGCCCGTCGAGCGGCTGGGGGTCGACGCGGCCATCCTCTTCGCCGACATCATGACGCCGCTGGCGCCCCTGGGCGTCGACTACCGCATCGAGCCCGGGGTGGGGCCCGTGGTGGGCCAGCCGCTGGCCGCGGCGGCCGACCTGGGGCGGCTGCGGCGGTTCGACCCGCGGGAGGAACTGGCCCCGGTGCTGGAGACGGTGCGGCTGGTCCGGCGGGCCCTGGGCGACCGGGTTCCCCTGATCGGGTTCGCCGGCGCGCCCTTCACCCTGGCCTGCTACCTGATCGAGGGCCGGCCGTCGCGGGAATTCCACCGGGCCCGGGCGCTGATGTATGGCGATCCCGCCTTCTGGCACGGGCTGATGGAGCGGCTGGCGGAGACGGTCCTCGACTACTTGCGGGCCCAGGTGGAGGCCGGGGTCCAGGCGGTGCAGCTCTTCGACTCCTGGGTGGGCGGCCTGGGGCCGGCGGCATACCGCCGGTTCGTCCTGCCCTACTCGAGCCGGGTGCTGGAGGGGCTGGCCGACCTGGGCGTGCCGCGGATCCACTTCGGCACGGGGAACGCGGCCCTGCTGCCCCTGATGGCCGAGGCGGGCGCCGAGGTGGTAGGGGTCGACTGGCGGGTCGACCTGGATCGGGCCTGGGAGGCCATCGGCCCGGACAAGGCGATCCAGGGCAACCTGGATCCCGCGGCGCTGCTGGCCCCCTTCGACCAGGTGGAAGAACAGGCGCGCGACGTGCTGCGGCGGGCGGCGGGGCGGCCCGGGCACATCTTCAACCTGGGCCACGGCGTGCTGCCCGAGACGCCCGTCGACCACCTGCGGCGGCTGGTGGAGCTGGTCCACCGGGAGACGGAGCGGCCGGCGGAAGCGGAGGCCCGGCCGGCGGCGGGGGTCTAGGGGCCGGTTCCAGGGTCCAGGGGTTGGACCGGAAGGGGGGTTGGGCGAACCCGTTGCCGCCGCACCGCAGCGCCAGCAGGTCGCCGGGCCGGGACCGGGCGGGCCCCCGGGAAGGACCGGCCGGGGACAGGGAGGGATCGCCATGAGCATGGAGATGCTCGACATGTTCTTTGCGCCCATGCGGGAGGAACTGGTCCGCCTGGGCTTCACCGAGCTGCGGACGCCGGAAGAGGTGGACGCGGCCATGGCGGAGGCGGGCGACGACGAGACCACCCTGGTGGTGGTCAACTCCATGTGCGGCTGCGCCGGCGGCATCGCCCGGCCGGCGGTGGCTATGGCCCTGGAGCATGAACGGCGGCCCCGGCGGTGGCTGACGGTCTTCGCCAGCCAGGACCGGGAGGCCACGGCCCGCATGCGGGAGTACTTCACGGGTCAGCCGCCCTCCTCGCCGTCCATCGCCCTGCTCAAGGGCCGGCAGCTGGTCTACATGCTGCACCGCAGCGACATCGAGAACCGCACGGCGGAGGAGGTGGCCGCCGACCTCAAGGCCGCCTTCGACCGCTTCTGCGCGTGACGGAGGCATGCCCATGCGGCACGGAACGGTGCGCTGGAAGGGCGGGAGCCGCTACGTCGGGGCCAACGACCTGGGCCTGGAGGTGCCCTTGCAGGGGGCGCCCCGGGAGGGCGAGCGGCGGGAGGCGCCGTCGCCCAAGGACCTGGTGCTGCTGGGGCTGGGCGGCTGCACGGCCATTGACGTGGTGGAGATCCTGAACAAGATGCGTCAGCCCTTGGGCTCGCTGGTCATCGACCTGGAGGCGGAGGAGCCCGAGGAGCACCCCAAGGTGTTCCGGCAGGTGCGGCTGGTGTACCGCCTGGAGGGCCACGGCCTGGATCCCGAGCGGGCCGTCCGGGCGGTGACCTTGAGCCAGCAGAAGTACTGCGGCGTCAGCGCCATGATCGGCCGGACCGCGGCGATCCACTACGCCGTGGAGGTCAACGGCGAGCGGGTGTACGAGGGCACGGCCGGCCTGGCGGCGGCCGGTACGGCCGACGGCAGCTGACCCGGCTGGTCCGAATCCGGCGGGCCCCGGGCGATCCGGTGCGCGGAGCCCACCGGGGCGGCTTGGTGAAGGAAGAAGCGGCGCGTCGCCCCGAGCACCCGGCGCTCGGGGCGACGCGCCGCATTGGCACCGCGGCGGCCCCGCCGTGCGGGGGCGGCTCCGGGGCGGCTTCAAGGGGGCAGCTCGGTCCGGGGCGGATCAATCCGTGGCGGGGTGCTGGACCTGGGAGGCGGCCTGCCGCCGGCTGCGCAGGGCGGCCTGCACCAGGAGCCCCAGGCAGACGGCCGCCACCAGGGCGTAGGCCAGCAGCCGGGTCAGGCCCGTGATGCCCGCAGCCCCGAAGAGGGTGCGCAGGTTGACCAGCAGGACCGCGGTCCCCACCATCACGCCCAGCACCTGGGCCGGCAGCCTGCGGGCCATCCAGGCCGCCAGGGGCGCCGCCACGGCACCTCCGGCCACCAGGGCGGCCACCTGCAGCCACGCCACCCCCTCCCAGCCCAGGGTGAGGGCGAAGCCCAGGGTGGCCGACACCGCCACGGCGAACTCGGCGATGGACACCGACCCCACCACCTGGTGGGGCGGCAGGTCGCCGCGCACCATGAGGGCCGGGGTGGCGATGGGACCCCAGCCGCCGCCGCCCGTGGCGTCCAGGAGCCCCGCCACGAACCCCAGCGGCATCACGTACCGCAGCCGCAGCCGCGGCGGCCGCCGGTGGCGCGGCATGGCGGCCAGGGTGAACCGCACCAGGATGTACACGCCCAGGACCAGGAGGAACCCGGCCACCACCGGCCGCACCCGCTCCGCCGGCAACGAGGCCAGCAGCACCGCACCGAGGAACGCCCCCACCGCCCCCGGCAGCACCAGGCCGCGAACGGTGGGCCGGTGCCAGTTGCCCATGCGCCAGTGGGCGAGACCCGACACGGCGGTGGTGATGGTCTCGGCCAGATGGACCGACGCCGAGGCGGCGGCGGGCGCCAGGCCGTAGAGCAAGAGCAGCGACGACGAGGTCACCCCGTAGGCCATGCCCAGGGCCCCATCCACCAGCTGGGCGATGAGGCCCACCAGGGCGAACGCCAGCAAGCGCTGCAAAGGGCTGCACCTCCCCAGGCGACGGGTTTCAGGCGGTGGGACCGCCGGCCGCCCGTTGCCCGCGGGCGCCCGTCCCGGCCCGGCCGGGCGCCGCGGCCGGGCGGGCCGGGCGCGCGTCACGGACCACCCTATGGACCGCCCGCAGCGCCGGTGCGTGTCCGGAGCGCCCAACGGTCGCCCGGGCCGGCCGGAATGCCCCGGAACTCCGATGGGCTTCGTCGTGGCCAAGCGGCGGCCGGCAGGGAGTGGGCTCTACCTGCGGGCGGCCGCAGGCTCAAGGGCAGGGGCCGGGGCCGGGGGTGCAGCGGTGGTGGGCGGCGCGGGCGGGCCGGGAACCCCGGCCCGAGGCGAGGGGGCCGCCAGGAGCCTTCATGGCCCGTGGCGAAGGTGGACAGGAACCGGTCGAACGGAGGGGTGGCGATGGAACCCTTCGTCCACCTGCACGTCCACAGCGAATACAGCCTGCTCGATGGCGCCGCCCGGGTCGGCGAGCTGGCCGCGCGGGCGGCCGAGCTGGGCATGCCCGCCCTGGCGCTGACGGACCACGGCGTCATGTACGGCGCCATCGACTTCTACAAGGCGTGCAAGAAGCACGGGATCAAGCCCATCATCGGCTGCGAGCTGTACCTGGCCCGGCGCACCCGGCACGACCGGGAGCCCAAGCTGGACGACCAGCCCTACCACCTGCTGGCCCTGGCCCAGAACGAGACGGGCTACCGCAACCTGATCCGCATCGTCTCCCGGGCCTATGCCGAGGGGTTCTACTACAAGCCGCGGGCCGACCGGGAACTGCTGGCCCAGTACAGCGAGGGCCTGATCGTCACCTCGGGCTGCATCGGCAGCGAGATCCCGCGGCTGCTCCTAGAGGGGCGGGAGGAGGAAGCGCTCCAGGCCGTGCGCTGGTACCTGGAGGTCTTCGGCGACCGCTTCTACTTCGAGATCCAGGACCACGGCCTTCCCGAGGAACGCAGGGCGTACGCCCGCATCCTGGAGCTGGCCCGGCGCTTCGACGTGCCGGTGGTGGCGACCAACGACGTCCACTACTTGAACAAGGACGACGCCGCCGCCCACGAGGTGCTGCTCTGCATCCAGACGGGCAAGACCCTGGACGACCCGAACCGCATGCGCTTCGAAGGGCCGGAGTTCTACCTCAAGACGCCGGAGGAGATGGCCGCCCTGTTCCGGGACGTGCCGGAGGCCCTGGCCAACACGGTCAAGCTGGCCGAGCGCTGCCAGCTGGAGTTCGAGTTCGGCCGGTTCCTCCTGCCCCACTACGAGGTGCCGGAGGGGCACGACGCGGCCTCCTACCTGCGCTACCTGTGCGAGAGCAAGCTGCCCGAGCGTTACCCCAACGCGGGCAGCGAGGTGCGGGACCGGCTGAACCACGAGCTCGAGGTCATCACCCGCATGGGCTACCCGGCCTACTTCCTGATCGTGTGGGATTTCGTGGACTACGCCCGCCGCAACGGCATCGCCGTGGGCCCGGGCCGCGGCTCGGCGGCGGGCAGCCTGGTGGCCTACGTGCTGGGGATCACCGACATCGATCCCCTGCGCTACAACCTGCTCTTCGAGCGGTTCCTCAACCCCGAGCGGGTCACCATGCCCGACATCGACATCGACTTCGACGACCACCGGCGCGACGAGGTCATCGAGTACGTGGTGCGCAAGTACGGCCGGGACCGGGTGGCGCAGATCATCACCTTCGGCCGCATGCTGGCCCGGGCGGTGATCCGCGACGTGGGCCGGGTGATGGGCCTGCCCTACGGCGAGGTCGACAAGATCGCCAAGATGGTCCCGGCCCAGCTGGGCATCACCCTGGACCAGGCCCTGGAGTCCAGCCCCGAGCTCAAACAGGCCTACGACCAGCAGCCGGTGGTGCGCCAGCTGGTCGACATGGCGCGCAAGCTGGAGGGGATGCCCCGCCACGCCTCGGTCCACGCCGCCGGCGTGGTGATCGGCCGCGACCCGCTGATGGAACACGTGCCCCTGCAGCGGATGCAGGACGGTTCCACCGTCACCCAGTTCCCCATGACCACCCTGGAGGAGCTGGGCCTGCTCAAGATGGACTTCCTGGGCCTGCGCACCCTGCACGTGATCCAGGAGACCGAGCAGATCATCCACCAGACGGGGGCCCGGGACGTGCTGGCGGAAGAACCCGGCCCGGCCGGGCCGGGCGGAGCAGGCGGCCCGGCCGGCGCGGGCGGCGCGGGTGGTGCGTCGGGGGAGGTTGGCAAGGATGGCCCGCGCGGCGCGGGCGGGGCGGGTGGCGGCCCCGGCGGCGACGGTACCGCCGCCCGCCGGCCCTTCCGGGTGCGGGACATCCCGCTGGACGACGCGGCGACTTTCGAGGCCATGAGCCGGGGCGAGACGGCCGCCATGTTCCAGGTGGAGTCGTCGGGTTTCACCCAGATGCTGCGCTCCCTCAAGCCGTCCAGCATCGAGGACCTGATCGCCGCCGTCGCCCTGTTCCGGCCCGGCCCCCTGGGCAGCGGCATGGTGGACGACTTCATCAAGCGCAAGCACGGCCAGGTGCCGGTGGAATACCCGCACCCGTGGCTCGAGCCGATCCTCAAGGAGACCTACGGGACCATCGTCTACCAGGAGCAGGTCATGCAGATCGCCAGCGTGATGGCCGGCTTCACCCTGGGCGAGGCCGACCTGCTGCGCCGGGCCATGGGCAAGAAGAAGCCCGAGGAGATGCAGAAGCAGCGGGAGAAGTTCCTGGCCGGGGCCGCGGCCAAGGGCATCGACGCCGAGCTGGCGGGCCGCATCTTCGACCTGATGGAGTACTTCGCCGGGTACGGGTTCAACAAGAGCCACTCGGCGGCCTACGGCTACCTGGCCTACGTGACCGCCTACCTCAAGACCCACTACCCGGCGCCGTACATGGCCGCCACCCTGAGCAGCGTGATGAGCAACTCCGACCGGGTGGCGGAATATATCGCCGAGTGCCGCCGCCTGGGCATCCCGGTGCTGCCTCCCGACGTCAACCAGAGCGAGGCCCGCTTCACCGTGGTGCCCGACCCCGGCGCGCCTGGCGGCCAGGCGATCCGCTTCGGCCTGGCGGCGGTGAAGAACGTGGGCTTCGGGGCCATCGAGTCCATCGTCGCCGCCCGGCAGGAGGGCGGGCCCTTCCGCTCCCTGGACGACTTCTGCCGCCGGGTCGACCTGCGCCAGGTCAACCGCCGTGCCCTGGAGAGCCTGATCAAGGCCGGGGCCTTCGACAGCCTGGGCGAGCCCCGCGCCCGGCTGGTGGCGGGCCTGGAAGAGGTAATGAACCGGGCCCAGCGCTGGCACAAGGAACGGGAGACGGGCCAGGTGTCCCTGCTGGACCTGACGGCGGCCCTGGTGGGGGCAGGCGGCCGCGGCAGCGGCGGTGGTGGAACCGGCGCCGGCGCCGCCGCCGCCGACCTGGAGGTCACCGAGCTGCCGCCGGTGGACGAATGGCCTCCCAACCGCAAGCTGGCCATGGAGAAGGAGGTGCTGGGCCTCTACCTGTCGGGCCACCCCCTGGCCCACTACCAGCGGGAGCTGGCCCGGCGGGTCACCGCCACCACCCGCCAGCTGGCGGACCGGGAAGACGGCGCCCGGGTCCAGGTGGGCGGCCTGGTGCAGGGCGTGCGCCGCATCACCACCCGGGGCGGCGATTTCATGGCCTTCGTCCAGCTGGAAGACCTGGAGGGAACGGTGGAGGTGGTGGTCTTCCCGCGGACCTACGCCGAAGCCGCCGAAGCCCTGCAGGAGGATGCGGTGATCGTCGTCCGCGGCCGGGTCGACCGCCGGGAGGAAGAGGAGCCGCCCAAGGTGGTGGCCGAGGAGATCTGGCCGCTGGTGACGGGGAAGCGGCTGGTGGTGGCCCTGCCGGACGGCGGGCCCGACGCCGTGGAGGGCGTGCTGGCCCGGGTGCGCGGCGCCTGCCAGCGCCATCCGGGCACCTCGCCGGTGGTGCTGGTCTTCCCGGGGCGGGGCCATGCCCTGCAGGTCGATGCCCAGTACTGGGTGACGCCGCGGGCGGAGCTCCTGCAGGACCTGGCCCGGGTGGTGGGCGACAGCGGGTTCTACCTGGACGATCACTGACCGCCGGGCGGACCGGAACATCGCGGGCCGGCCGGCGACATGGGAGGTGGCTGGCCGCCGGCGGCATGGCGGGTGCGGTCCGCTGGTGAGGGGATCCGGGCATGGGGCACGGTCCTGCCCCTTCGCCGCGGCCCCCGGGCGGGGGCCGGCCGGAGCGGTCCCCCGGGACGGTCTCCGCCTCCGGCGACAATGGAGGCCGGCAGCAGTGAGGCAAGGGGGGGCCCAGTTCCACGGACAGCGGTTGCCACGGACAGCAGTTTGCGCGGAGCAGCGATAGGCAGCGATCGGGCGAGGGAGGAAGCGGGGAGGAGGGGTCGGGTTGGCCGAAAGGGCGCCAAAGGTCTCCGAGCCGGTCCGCCTGCGGGTGGACCACCGGGCCGAGGTGATCCGCCGCCTGGAGCGGCGCGGGGTCACCCTGCGGGACATCGCGGAGATCGTCCTGGCCATCCAGGAGAAGTACGTGCCGGGCATCACCCTGGAGCAGTGCCTGGCCAGCGTGGAAGCGGTGATCGCCAAGCGGGAGGTCCAGCACGCCCTGCTGACGGGCATCGCCCTGGACGAGGCGGCGGAGCAGGGGCTGCTGGAGGAGCCGCTGCTGTCCATCCTGCGCACCGACGAGCCGCTCTACGGCGTGGACGAGGTCCTGGCCCTGGCCATCACCAACGTGTACGGGTCCATCGGGCTCACCAACTTCGGCTACCTGGACAAGGTGAAGCTGGGGGTCATCGAGCGGCTCAACAACGAGAAGAGCCAGGGGCGGGTGCAGACGTTCCTGGACGACCTGGTGGCCGGCGTGGCGGCGGCTGCCGCGGCGCGGATCGCCCACAACGAGCCCTGATGCTGCTCGGGTGAGCCCTGTCGCAGCCGGGGCCGGACCGTGGCGCCGGCCCCGGCTGCCGGGACGGGGCCCCGGCCCGGGCCTGCCGCGGCGGCGCGGCCCGGGCCGGCCGGAAGGAACCCGGGCCCGGCCCGCAGGAGGGAACCCGGGCCGGGCGGGGAAATGGGCACCAGCCGCCCTCGCGGAATCCGCCGGGGGCCGGGAGGTCGGGCCGGCCGCCGGAGGCTGGGGGCGGGGCGTGGAAGCCCGGCCGGCTTCTCGGGACGGCCGGGGGCTTGCGGCTTGCGGGGCGGCGGGGGCGCATGGCCCCCTGGGCGGCCAGTAAGGAGGGTGCCGGCAGCGCCGGCCCGGCGGGGTCCGGTAACGTAGCACCAGCCGGCCGCCGGCGGCGGCGGGCGCAACGGTCGCCGAACCGGGGCCGGCGGGAGGGGCGCGCGGTGGAACGGGAGGGGCAACACCCGCGGGAAGGCCACGGGATGGGCTCCGGGGCGCGGTTCAGCGGCACGCGGCACGGGGAGCCGGGGGTGGAATACCCCCCGGACGGGCCGGCCGGGCCCCGCGGGCAAGGCGGGCCCGAACCGGGCGGGGAGCACGGGGTGCCCCGCCCCGAGCCGCCCCTTGCACCTTCCGGTACACCGGGGCCGTCCGGAGCAGCGGGGGTTGGGGTACCGGTGGAGGAGCCAGGGGGACCCCCGGCCCCGGCCATCCTGCTGGCCGGCCCGGGGCGGGCCGGTTCCAGCCTGGCCCTGGCCTGGCACCGGGCGGGCGGGCCGGTGGCGTGGGTGACCGGCCGCCGGGACGAGCCGGCCCGCCGGCTGGCGGCGCAGGTGGGCGCCCGGACCATCGGCTGGCAGCGACTGCTGGCGGAGGGGCTCCCCGGTCCCTGGCCGCCCGTGGTGGTCCTGGCCGTGGCCGACCGGGCGGTGGCGGAGGCGGCCGCCCGGCTGGCAGGCCGGCTGGAGGCCGTGCCCGAGGCCTGCCGGCCCCGCTACGCCCTGCACCTGAGCGGCGCCCTGGGGCTGGAGCCCCTGGCGCCCCTGGCTCGGCTGGGCCTGGCCACCGAGGTGTTCCATCCCCTGCTGCCCCTGCCAGGTGGTCCCGCCGCCGGGCGGGACCACCTGGCAGGGGGGTACGCCACGGTGGTGTACGACCCGGGCCAGAACCGGGCCCCGGTGGGCCCGGTTCTGGCCCGGGGGCTGGGCGCCACGCCGGTCCTCTGGCCCGGCGCCACGGCCCGGCAGCTGGCCCTGTACCACGCCGCCGCCACCCTGGCGGCCAACGGGGTGACCGCCCTGCTCTGGGCCGCCCGGGAACTGCTCCGCCTGTCGGGGTACCCCGGCATGGCGATGGCCGCCCGGGTCGCCGCCGGCCGGGACCCCGGACCCGGGGCGGGACCCGGTTCCACCACGGCCGCCGGTTCCTCCTGGGGTCCCCTGGAGGCCCTGGCGCGGGCGGCGCTGGAGGCGGCGGCGGAGAGGGGACCGCTGGCGGCCCTGACGGGCCCCATCGTGCGGGGAGACGCGGCCACGGTGCAGCGCCACCTGGAGGCACTGGCCGGCGGAGCTGGAACGGGCGGCGGGCTGGGCGCCTTCGATCCCGGGCCCGCGGGTCGTTACCGGCTGGCGGCCACGCTGGTTCTGGCCGCCGCCTCGGCCCGACCCGGGGACCCGCCGGCAGGCCTTGAAGACATCGCCCGCCTGCTGGGGGCGGGCGGGGAGGGGGCCGGCCGGTGAGCGGTCCGGGCCGGAACCCGGCCCGCCCGCATCCCGAGGGCCATCCCGTGGGGGGAAGCATCATGGCGTCGCGGGTTACGGTGCGCACCGTCCTCGAGTACAAGGAACAGGGCCGGCCGGTGGTCATGGTCACGGCCTACGACTACCCCTTCGCCCGGCTGGCCGACGCCGCCGGCGTGGACATGATCCTGGTGGGCGATTCCCTGGGCAACGTGGTGCTGGGCTACCCGGCCACCGTGTTCGTCACCCTGGACGAGATGGTGCACCACACCCGGGCGGCGCGCCGGGGCGTGGAACGAGCCTTGCTGGTGGCCGACATGCCCTTCCTGACCTTCCACCTCTCCGTGGACGACGCGCTGCGCGCCGCGGGGCGCCTGGTGCAGGAAGGGGGTGCCGAGGCCGTGAAGCTGGAGGGGGCCGGCCGCGTGCTGGAAGTGGTCCACCGCCTGACCGGCGCGGGCATCCCCGTGGTGGGTCACCTGGGCCTGCTGCCCCAGCGGGTGCATGCCCTGGGCGGCTACCGGGTCCAGGGCCGGGACGAGGCCGAGGCCCGGCAGCTTCTCGACGATGCCGTCGCCCTTGAGCAGGCGGGGGCCTTCGCCCTGGTGCTGGAGATGGTGCCCCGGGAACTGGCCGCGGCCATCAGCCGCCGGCTGCGGATCCCCACCATCGGCATCGGGGCCGGGCCGGACTGCGACGGCCAGGTGCTGGTGCTCCACGACCTGCTGGGCCTGACCCAGGGCCGCGTCCCCCGCTTCGCCCGGCGGTATGCCGAGCTGGGGCAGATCGCCCTGGAGGCCCTGCAGCGTTACGCCGCCGACGTGCGGGCGCGTGCCTTCCCCACGGACGAGCACAGCTACCACATGGCGGCGGGGGAGGCCGGGTCCCGGGCCGGCGACGCGGCCGGTGCCCCGGCCGGTCCCGGGGGTTCCCGGTCACCCGCCCCTGCCGGTCCGGCCGGGGAGGCGCCCTGGGGCGGCCGTCCGGCCGGGGATGCCTCGTCCGGCGATGCGCCTGCCGATGCGCCCTACGGGGACCGGTAGGCGCTCGCCCGGATCCCGTGCCCGCGACGCGACCGGCGGGCCGCCAGGCTCCGCCCTGCGGCGCCCGGCAGCGGCGCGCCCGGATCGCACCCGGCAGCCACCGGGAGGAGGGACCCCCATGGAACTGGTGCAGGACATCACCACGTTGCGGCAGCACATCGCCCGCTGGCGCCGGGAAGACCCCGGGGGCCGGGTGGGCTTCGTCCCCACCATGGGCTACCTCCACGACGGGCACCTCTCCTTGATCCGCCGGGCCCGGGCGGAGTGCCGCCGGGTGGTGGTGAGCGTGTTCGTCAACCCGCTGCAGTTCGGCCCCCACGAGGACTTCGCCCGCTACCCCCGCGACCTGGAGCGGGACCGGGAACTGGCCGCCCAGGCCGGAGCCGACCTGCTGTTCCACCCCGCGGTGGAGACCATGTACCCTCGGGGCGAGCCGGGGGTCTACGTCGATGTGGGAGACCTGGCCCGCCGCTGGGAAGGGGCCCGGCGGCCGGGTCACTTCCGCGGCGTGGTCACCGTGGTGACCAAGCTCTTCCACCTGGTCCAGCCCGACCGCGCCTACTTCGGGCAAAAGGACGCCCAGCAGGCCGTCATCATCCGGCGCATGGTGGCGGACCTGGATTTTTCCCTGGAGGTGGTGGTCTGCCCCACGGTGCGGGAGCCCGACGGCCTGGCCATGAGCTCCCGGAACGTCTACCTGGATGCCGGGCAGCGCCGGGCGGCTCCGGTCCTTTACCGGTCGCTCGCGGCAGCCCGCCGCCTTCTGGAAGCCGGGGAGCGACGCCGGGACCGGGTGGTGGCGGCCATGGAGGCCGTCCTGGCCGCCGAGCCCCTGGTTGAACCCGAGTACGCGGCCGCCGTCGCCGCGGAGACCCTGGAGCCCGCCGATCCGGTGGAGGGCGAGGTGCTGCTGCTGGTGGCCGCCCGCCTGGGCACCACCCGGCTGATCGACAACTTCTGGCTGGTGGTCGGCCCGGACGGCGTCCGGGACCGCTGGACTTAGAGCAGCTACCTAAGAGCAACGTCGCGGCCCGTGCATACACTGCCGTAGGACGCCGCCGGCCCACGGGGTCCCGGTGCCGGGCCCCCGGGAGCAGGACGCCACGGGCCCGCGCGGCTCCCGTGCCGGGCCCCGGGGTGGCCGGGGCGCCGGTGGCCGGCCCGCGGTGCAGAACCCCCCGCCCCGGGACGCAAGACGGGGGACCGGTGGCGCGGGAGCACGGGTTCCGGCTCCGTCCGTCCCCAGATGCCCCCGGGACGAACCCCCTGGGATTTCCACCCTCGCCGGCCGGTTCTTCCTCCCACGACGAGCCCCGCCTACATAACGGCCCCGGGCGACCCCGGGCGGTCCGGGACGCCCAGGATCTGGATTGTCCGGCCCGCATTCGCCACCGCCCGGGCACATACATCCGGAAAAACCCCCACCCTCGCCGCTGGCCTGGACCGGCGCGGCGGCAGCCCGCCGGTCGTCCACCGAACGGCCGCTGCCCGGAAGGGGCCCGTACATACCGCGAGGGGGTGAGGTCCATGCCGCGGGGCGTGATCGACTGGTCCCTGCACCGCAAGGGGCCCGTCGACCAGGCGCGGCACCAGGAAAAGGTCCGCGCCGCCATCCGAGAGAACCTGGCCGATCTGATCACCGACGACTCCCTGCTGACCACCGACGGCCGCCGGGTGGTCAAGGTGCCCGTGCGCTCCCTGCGGGAGTACCGGTTCCGCTTCAGCACGACCGACAACCCCCAGGTGGGGCAGGGGCGGGGCGGCAGCCGCAAGGGGGACGTGCTGGCCCGCCAGCCCGGCCAGCCGGGCGGGCAGGGCGACCCCCACGGGGCGGGCCAGGGGCCGGGAACCGACTACTACGAGACGGAAGTCACCCTGGACGAGCTGGAGTCCATCTTCTTCGAGGAGCTGGAGCTTCCCGACCTCAAGCCGCGCCGGCAGCCGGCCCTGGACGCCCGGCGGCCGCGGTTCACCGAGGTGGCCCGGGCCGGGCCCCTGAGCCGGGCCGACCTGCGCCGCGCCCTGAAGGAGAACCTCAAGCGCCACGCCCGCCAGGGGGAGGCGCGGCTCGGCCCCTTCCGCCGCGAGGACCTGCGCTACCGCAGTTGGCGGGACGACCCCCGGCCCCATGCCCGGGCCGTGGTGGTCGCCATGCGGGACGTCTCGGGCAGCATGGGCGAGTTCAAGAAGTGGACGTCCCGGACCTTCTTCTTCTGGATGAACCGGTTCCTCCAGAGCCGCTACGCCGATGTGGAGCGGGTGTTCATCACCCACCACACCGAGGCCCAGGAGGTCGACGAGGAGCGCTTCTTCCACCTGGGCGAAAGCGGCGGCACCCGGGTCTCGTCGGCATACCGCCTGGCCCTGGACATCGTCACCGGCCGCTACCCGCCCGACGGCTGGAACATCTACGCCATCCACTTCTCCGACGGCGACAACTGGGGGGAGAGCGACAACGGGCTGTGCGTCCAGCTGGCGCAGCAGCTGGCCGACCTGTCGAACCTCTTCGCCTACGGGGAGATCAACGAGAGCGGTTACCGCTCCCCGCTGATGACGGCCTTCGAGCGGGTGCGCCACCCCCGGTTCGTCCGGGTGAAGATGAGCCGGCGGGAGGACATCTACCCCGCCTTGAAGGCCATCTTTCGCGCCCAGCCCGGCGGGGCCGTCCTGGGCGCGGGCCCGGGAGCGGGCGCGGGGTCCGGCGGGGGAGGTGAGGGACCATGAGCCGTCCCGGCGTCACCGCCTCGGGCCCCGGGGCCGAGGGGCTCCTGCCCCACCTGGAGCGCATCTGGGCCGTGGCCCGGGACCTGGGGTTCGACCCCCTGCCCACCCACTTCGAGGTGGTGCCGGCCCCCGTGGTCTACGAGGTGGCGGCCTACGGCCTGCCCGGCCGCTTCACCCACTGGAGCCACGGCAAGGCGTACCACTTGCTGAAGACCCGGCACGACTACGGTCTGCACCGCATCTACGAGCTGGTGATCCACGCCGACCCCTGCCAGGCGTTCCTGCTGGAGAGCAACAGCCTGTTCGAGAACCTGTTCGTGGCCGCCCACGTGGCCGGCCATGCCGACTTCTTCCACCACAACGTGTTCTTCCGCCGGGCGGGCCGCGAGATGGCGGGCCTGGCGGCCGTCCACGCCGAGCGGGTGCGCCGCTACGAGTACGATCACGGGGTCGAGGCGGTGGAGCGGGTGCTGGACGCCGCCCTGGCCCTGGAGCCCCACGCCGACCCGTGGCTGGCAGAGGAGCAGGAGATCCCGCCCCTGCGCCCCGAGGAGCCCTTTGAGGACGTGCTGCTGTTCATCCAGCACCACGCGCCCCACCTGGAGGACTGGGAGCGGGACCTTTTGGCCATGGTGCGCGCCGAGCGGCTCTACTTCTGGCCCCAGATCCGGACCAAGGTGATGAACGAGGGCTGGGCCTGCATCGCCCACAGCCGCATCCTGCGCCGGCTGGACCTGCCCGACGGCGACTACACCGAGTTCGCCCGGCTCCACGCGGCCATCCAGGCCTCCTCCCCCTTCGCGTTCAATCCCTACGCCGTGGGCTACCACACCTGGGAGCGGATCCTGGCCACCCGGGGCTGGGACGAGGCCCGGTTCATCCTGGAAACCGAGGACGACGTGGCCTTCCTGCGCAACCACCTGGACCGCCAGGTGGCCGAAGCCTGCGACCTGTACATTTACGCCCGCCAGGGCGACCAGTGGGTGATCGTGGAGGACGACTGGGCCCGGGTGCGGGACCTTTTGGTCTTGAGCCGCGTCCGCGGCGGGTTCCCGCTCATCGCCGTGGTGGACGGCGACTACCGGGGCCGGGGTGAGCTGCTTCTGCGGCATATCTTCGACGGCCGCGAGCTGGACCTGGATGAGGCCCGCCAGGCGCTGGCCCTGGTGGAGCGCCTGTGGCGGCGCCCCGTCCACCTGGAGACCCGGGCCGGCGGGCACGACGTGGTCCTGTCGGTGCCCGGGGGAGACAAGGGGTGAGCGTGACCATGGGGACGAACCTGCACGAGCTCCTCCGCCGCCACCGGGAAGAGGAGGCCCGCCTGCGCTGGGAGGGGACCTTTGCCGAGTACCTGGACATCGTGCGCCGGCGGCCGGAGGTCGCCCGCCTGAGCCACGCCCGGCTCTTCGACATGCTGCGGGCGGCGGGGGTGACGGAGGCGGAAGAGGGCGGCGACGGCGAGCGGCGGCCGCGGCAGATCCACTTCTTCGACGGCCAGCTCTTCGGCCTGGAGGAACCGCTCAACCAGCTCTACGACTACCTGGAGTCCGCGGCCCGGCGGCTGGAGGTGCGCAAGCGCATCCTGCTCCTCATGGGGCCCGTGGGCGGCGGCAAATCGACCATCGTCACCCTGCTCAAGCGCGGGCTGGAGCGCTATACCCGCACGGAAGAGGGGGCGGTCTACGCCCTCAAGGGTTGCCCCATGCACGAGGAGCCGCTGCACCTGATCCCCGACTCCCTGCGGCCCCAGGTCAGCGAGGAACTGGGCGTGCACATCGAGGGCAGCCTGTGCCCCGTCTGCCGCTACCGGCTGGAGGAGGAGTACGGCGGGGACATCGAGCGCTTCCCCGTCCAGCGCATCGTCTTCTCCGAGGCGGAGCGGGTGGGCATCGGCACCTTCACCCCGTCCGACGAGAAGTCCCAGGACATCGCCGAGCTGGTGGGGTCCATCGACCTCAGCACGGTGGGCGAGTACGGCACCGAGTCCCATCCTCTGGCCTACCGGTTCGACGGCGAGCTCAACGTGGCGAACCGGGGCCTGATGGAGTTCGTGGAACTGCTCAAGGCCCAGACGGAGTTCCTCTACGCCCTTCTTACCCTCTCCCAGGAGCAGTCCATCAAGACCGGCCGCTTCGCCATGATCTACGCCGACGAGGTGGTGATCGGCCACACCAACGAGGCGGAGTACCAGGCCTTCGTCAAGAACGAGCGCAACGAGGCCTTGATCGACCGGATGATCCTGATCAAGGTGCCCTACAACCTGCGCCTGTCGGAGGAGGTGAAGATCTACCGCAAGCTCCTGGCGGAGAGCGACCTCCAGGGCGTGCACGTCGCGCCCCACACCCTGGAGGTGGCGGCCATGTTCGCCATCCTGACGCGCCTGGAACCGCCCAGGCACCCCAACCTGACCCTGATGAAGAAGCTGCGCCTGTACGACGGCCAGCCGGTGGAAGGATTCAGCCCGCGGGACGTGCGGGAGATGCGGGAGGCGGCCGAGCGGGAGGGCATGACCGGCGTCTCCCCCCGCTTCGTGATCAACTGCCTGTCCAGCGCCGTGATCCGGGCGGAGAACCGTTGCCTGGGGCCCCTGAACGCCCTGCGCGCCCTGCGGGATGGGCTGGATCACCACACGGGGCTTACGCGGGAGCAGCGGGAGCGCTACCTCAACCTGATCCACGAGACCCGGCGCGAGTACGACGAGATCGCCAAGAACGAGGTGAACCGGGCCTTTGTCTACTCCTTCGAGGAGACGGCCCGCAACCTCTTCAACAACTACCTCGACCATATCGAAGCCTTCTGCAACAAGACGAAGCTGCGCGATCCCCTCACCGAGGAGGAGCGGGATCCCGACGAGAAGCTGATGCGTTCCATCGAAGAGCAGATCGGCGTCCCCGAGAGCGCCAAGAAGGCCTTCCGGGAGGAGATCCTGCTGCGGTTGTCGGCGCTGGCCCGGCGCGGGCAGAAGTTCGACTACACCTCCCACGACCGGCTGCGGGAGGCCATCGAGAAGAAGCTCTTCAGCGACCTGCGCAACGTGGTGAAGATCACCACTTCGGCTGCCCACCCCGACGAGGAGCAGCTCAAGCGGATCAACCAGGTGGTCCAGCGGCTGTGCGACCGCCAGGGCTACTGCCCGGCTTGCGCCAACGAGGTGGTTCGCTATGTCGGACAGCTGCTGGGCCGGTGACCGGCACTGGTGAACCGATCCGCACCCTGCAAGCGCGCGCGGGAGCCCGGCGGGGCTCCCGCGTGCCGTCTTGCCCGCCCGGTGGACCGGCGGGCGGGCGGTGAGGCGTGATCCACGGTACGGCCGGCGGTTATTTCTGCTTGTACTGGGGCTCCTGCTGCTGGATCTGCTGCAGCCGCTGCTTGAGGCCGTTGACGGTCTGCTCCATCTGGTTGGCCAGGTCCCGGAACAGCTGCTTGGCCTGCTGGTCCTGGGTCTCCAGCTGGTAGCTCTTCAGATCGGCAAGGATGCTCTCGGCGCTGGCCAGCGTCTGCTGCATCTTCAGGCCGACCGTCACTCCGCTCACCCCCGCCTCTAATGTCGGCGGGCACGACACGGGACATGTCCGGCAATGGGTTGCTGTGATGCCGCGGGACAAGCTGCGCTACCATGGAAGGGTCAGGGCGACGCCGGTCGGCGAGGGGCAGGGTGAGTACGGCCGGCTGCCGGCCGGCAGGGGGAGGGCAAGGCGTGAAGCGCATCGCACTTCTGACCAGCGGCGGGGATGCGCCCGGGATGAACGCGGCCGTGCGCGCGGTGGTCCGGCGCGCCCTGGCCAGCGGCTGCCAGGCGGTGGGCGTGCAGGAAGGCTATGCCGGCCTGATCGAAGGGCGTATGGAGGAGCTGGACCACCGCGCCGTGGGCGACATCATCCACCGCGGGGGCACCATCCTGCGCACGGCGCGCAGCCAGGCCTTCCGCACGCTGGAAGGCCAGGAGCGCGCCCTGGAACAGCTGCGCCGGCACGGCATCGACGGCCTGGTGGCCATCGGCGGCGACGGCACCCTGCGCGGTGCGCTGGCCCTGCACCGGCGCGGCTTCCCCGTGGCCGGCATCCCCGCCACCATCGACAATGACCTGGCCGGCACCGACGTCACCATCGGCTTTGACACGGCGGTCAACACCGTGCTGGAAGCCATCAACCGGGTGCGGGATACGGCCACTGCCCACGGCCGGACCTTCGTCATCGAGGTGATGGGGCGGCATAGCGGCCAGATCGCCCTGATGGCCGGCCTGGCCGGCGGTGCCGAGTCCATCCTGGTCCCCGAGGTACCCTACGACCTGGACGACATCTGCGCGCGCCTCCTGCGCGGGCGCCAGCGCGGCAAGCGCCACAGCATCATCGTCGTGGCGGAGGGTGCCGCCCACGGCTTCGAAGTGGCCCAGGCCATCGAGGCGCGCACGGGCCTGGAGACCCGGGTGACGGTCCTGGGGCACATCCAGCGGGGGGGCACGCCGTCGGGCCGCGACCGGCTGGTCGCCAGCATCCTCGGCGCCGCGGCCGTGGAGGTCCTGCTCGGCGGCCGGTCGGGCGTCATGGTGGGCGTCCGCGGAGACGGCTGGATCGCCACCCCCATCGAGGAAGTCCTCGCCACGCCGCGCCCGCTGCCGGCGGGGTGGATCGAGCTGGCCGAGGTCCTGGCCCGCTGACCCCTTGATTCTTGCGTCACCGAGGTGATCCCCGTGGAGTACCGGCGGACCAAGATCGTCTGTACCCTGGGCCCGTCCACCGACGACCCCTGGGTGCTGCGCCGCCTGCTGGAGGCCGGCCTTGACGTGGCCCGGATCAATCTCTCCCACGGCACGGCGGACGACCACCGGCGAAGGGTGGAGATGCTGCGCCAGGTGGCGGCCGAGCTGGGCCGCCGCGACGTGGGCATCCTGTTCGACACCCGGGGACCGGAGGTGCGGGTCGGCCCGCTGCCCGGTGGCGCCCTGGAGCTGGCCGGCGGCCAGCGGGTGGCCCTGGTCGCGGCGGAGCGCGGGGAGGCGCCAGGGGGCTCGGAAGGCTCCGGAGCCGGGGGGCGGGCGCCGGCCGGCTGCCCCGTGATCCCCGTCTCCTACAGCCGGGTGGCCACCAGCGTGGGGCCCGGCGACCGGATCCTGCTGGACGACGGCAACCTTGTGCTCACCGTGGAAGAGACGGACGGCGTCTACGTGTACTGCCGGGTGGACGCCGGCGGCCGCCTGCTCCAGGGCAAGAAGGCCACCCTGCCGGCCGAGAGCCTGGATCTGCCCTACCTCAACGAAGCGGACCGGGCCGACGTGCGCCTGGGCATCGAGCTGGGCATCGACTTCATCGCCGCCTCCTTCGTGCGCTCCGCCGCCGACGTCCACGCCCTGCGGCGGGTGATCGAGGAAGCCGGCGGCGACCAGTGGGTCATCGCCAAGATCGAGAACCGGCTGGGCGTGGAGCGGCTGGACGAGATCCTGGCCAGCGCTGACGGCATCATGGTGGCCCGCGGCGACCTGGGCGTCGAGCTGCCCGTCGAGGACATCCCCCTCCTCCAAAAGCAGATCATCCAGGCGGCCAACCGGGCGGGCAAGCCGGTGATCACCGCCACCCAGATGCTGGAGTCCATGGTCCACCACCCGCGGCCCACCCGGGCCGAGAGCACCGACGTGGCCAACGCCATCCTGGACGGCACCGACGCGGTCATGCTCTCGGCGGAGACGGCGGCGGGGCAATATCCGGTGGAGGCGGTGGAGATCATGGCCCGCATCGCCCGCCGCACGGAGGCCGCCCTGGACTATGCCCAGCGGCTGGCCCGCACCGGTCGGGAGGAACACCGCACGGTGACCGACGCCGTCAGCTACGCCTCCTGCACCGCCGCGGAAGATCTGGGGGCGGCGGCCATCCTGACGGCCACCCAGTCGGGCTACACGTCGCGGATGATCTCCCGCCACCGGCCGCGCCAGCCCATCGTGGCCGTCACCCCCAGCCAGCGGGTGGCCCGCAAGCTCAGCCTGGTCTGGGGCGTGCGGGCCCTGGTCACCGCGCCTCAGCACGACGTGGACGGCCTGATGGAGGAAGCGATGCGGGGTGCGGTGGAGGGCGGGTTCGTCCGGCCGGGGGACCTGGTGGTGATCACCGCCGGGGTGCCCGTGGGCCAGCCGGGGACCACCAACATGCTGCAGGTCCACACCGTGGGCCAGGCGGTGCTGCGAGGAACCGGCGTCGGCCAGGGCAGCCATACGGGGCCCGTGCGCATCGTGCGCGACCCCGAGGCGGCGGGTCCCTTCCACGGCGGCGAGGTGCTGGTGGCCCTGAGCACCGACCGCGACTTCATGCCCCTGATCGAGAAGGCGGGGGCTCTCATCACCGAAGAGGGCGGGCTGACCTCCCATGCGGCCATCGTCGGCCTGCACCGGGGCATCCCCACCATCGTGGGGGCGGTGGGTGCCCTGGAACGCCTGCAGGACGGCGAGACCGTCACCGTGGATGCCCGGCGCGGCCTGGTCTACCGCGGTTGGGCCCGGGTCGGCTGAGGACCGCGGCCCCTGGGCCCGCCGCCCGCCGCGGGTTCCCCGGTGACCGGCCGGAAGGGCTTGGCCCTGCCCCCCGCGGTGCCCGCCGGGCTCCGGTTGGACGGCCTCGGCGGGCTGCCGGCGGGCGCGGGCCCCCGGGGCTGGTACAATGGAGGCACGGAGAAAGGGGGGACGGCACCGTGTCCCAAGTGACGCGGGAACAGGTCCTCAGCGCCCTGGCGCAGGTCAAGGACCCCGAGCTGAACCGCAACCTGGTCGAACTGAACATGGTCCGCGACCTCCAGATCGACGGGGGCCGCGTGGAAGTGGAGATCGCCCTGACGGTGCGGGGCTGCCCGCTGCGGTACGAGATCAAGAAGGACGTGGAGGCCAAGCTCCAGGCCATCCCCGGGGTGACCGAGACGGTGGTCCACCTGGGGGCCATGACCGACGAGGAGCGGCAGCAGCTGATCGAGAAGTTCCGGCAGCCCCGCCAGCCCAAGTCGCGCATCATGGCCGACGACTCCCAGACGGTGATCCTGGCCATCTCCAGCGGCAAGGGCGGCGTGGGCAAGTCGACGGTGACGGCCAACCTGGCGGCCGCCCTCCATGCCTTGGGCTACAAGGTCGGCGTGCTGGATGCCGACATCTACGGCTTCAGCATTCCCGGCATGCTGGGCATCGAGGGGCGCAAGCCCGTGGCCTTCAACAAGGCCATCGTGCCGATCCCGGCCCACGGCATGCAGGTCATGTCCATGGGCTTCTTCGTCGACGCCGACACGCCCCTGATCTGGCGCGGTCCCATGCTGATGGGCGCCGTCGAGCAGTTCCTGGCCGACGTGCTGTGGGACGATCTGGACTTCTTCCTGATCGACCTGCCGCCCGGCACCGGCGACGTGCCCCTGAGCATCCTGCAGAAGCTGCCGCGGGCCCAGGTGGTGGTGGTCACCACGCCGCAGCCCGCGTCGGTGACCGTGGCCCAGCGCACGGGGATCATGGCCCGCAAGGTGCAGCATGAGGTGCTGGGCGTCATCGAGAACATGTCCTACCTGGTTTGCTCGAACTGCGGCGAGCGCCACGAGATCTTCGGCCGGGGCGGCGGCCGGCAGCTGGCGGAGAAGCTGGACACGCAGTTGCTGGGCCAGCTGCCCATCCAGGAGGAGCTGCGGGAGGCCGCCGACGCCGGCAAGCCCGTGGCGCTGTACGCGCCCGAGAGCCACGTGGCGAAGGCGTTCCTCGACCTGGCCGGTCGCATCGCCCAGCTGACCCTGCCGGCCGAGCGGCTGGCGGCCGCGTCCCGATAGAGGGATGCAGGGAGGCATCGCATGCACGGGAAGGACGCGGCCCGTCAAACGGAACGATCCTGCTCTTGATGGGGCGTTGATGGGGCGCCGGGCGGGCCGCGTCTGGGGGGTGCCGCCCACGACACCCCGCTAAGCAGGGGGCCGCTGCATGCCGCCGAGTGGGGCATCATCCCGTGGCCTCTGTGGCCCCCTTGCGACCCCAGCGCAAGGCTTGCGCTCCGCTTCCGCCGGCCGGGTGTCCCCGGGGAATCCCCGGCGACCCCGGCCGGCTGGCGTGTCTTGCCGCAGGCTGGAAGGTGGTCTCCGCCCCCGGGTCGAACCCGTTGGCTGGTTCGATGGCTTTGGCAAGGCGGATCTTCGTGGGCAGCCGGGCTCGCCGGCGTGGCCGGCAACCGGCTGGAACGCCAAGCGGGGGATGGCGGGTGAGAGGGAACCTGGGGGACCTAGGGGCCGGAACGGGCCGCCGGCCTCGCCTGCGGCGGTGGCTGGGGTGGAGCCTGGCGGCGTTCCTGGTGCTGGTCACGGCAGCCTGTGTGGCGATTTCCTGGCAGGTGGGCCTGGGCCTGATCCACCCCGAGCGAGAGCCGGTGACGGCGGACCCTTCCAGCCGCGGCCTGGCCTTTGAGGACGTGACCTTCACGAGCCGCGATGGCGTCCGCCTCGAGGGCTGGTTCCTCCCCGCGGCGGGCGGCGTGGCGCCGCGGACCGTGGTCTTCGCCCACGGCTACGGGAAGAACCGGCTGCAGGACGACGTGCCCGCCCTGGACGTGGCGGCGGCCCTGGTCCGGGCGGGATTCAACGTCCTGATGTTCGACTTCCGGAACAGCGGCAGTTCGGGCGGCGACCGCACCACCGTGGGCCAGGAGGAGGTGCAGGACCTGGCCGCGGCGGTGGAGTGGGTCCGCGCCACCTACGGCCCGGACCAGGCGGTGGGCCTGCTGGGCTGGTCCATGGGGGCGGTGACGGCGATCCTCACAGCGGGCGGGGCCGAACCGGTGCAGGCCGTGGTGGCCGACGCGCCCTTCGCCGACCTGCGCACCTACCTGGAGGAGAACCTGTCCCACTGGACCGGCTTGCCCGAGTTTCCCTTCAACTGGCTGATCCGCACCCTGCTGCCCCCGCTGGCCGGCGTCCACCCCGAGCGGGTGCGGCCCGTGGAGGCCGTGACCCGGATGGCGACCACCCCCCTGCTGCTGATCCACGGCACCGCGGACACGGTGATCGGCCCCCACCACAGCCGCCAGCTGGCCCTGGTGGCCGAGCGCTCGGGGGTGCCGGTGGAACTGTGGGAGGTGGAGGGGGCGGGGCACGTCAAGGCCTACGCCACGGCGCCGGAGGCGTACCTGCAGCGGGTCGTCGCCTTCTTCGACAGCCACCTGGGCGGCCCGTCCGGCCGGTAGACCTTTACACGGATGCCGCCGGGCGAAACAATACCGGACAAGGACTCTGGCGTTGGGACGGAGGAATGAGCCTTGTCCCTTTGGGTGTGGAAGTTCGGCGGCAGTTCTGTGGCGGGACCGGACCGCATCCGTCACGTGGCCCGGCGGGTGGCGGAGGCCCGCAAGGAAGGGCACGACCTGGTGGTGGTCGTCTCGGCCATGGGGGACACCACCGACGACCTCATCGATCTCGCCCGGCAGCTCCACCCCGAACCTCCTGCGCGGGAACTTGACGCCCTCCTGGCGACCGGCGAGCAGGCCAGCGCGGCCTTGCTGGCCATGGCCCTGGACGCTCTGGGTGTGCCGGCCCGCTCCTTTACCGGCTGGCAGGCGGGCATCCAGACCGAGGGGGCCCACGGCAACGCCCGGGTACGGGCCATCGCCGCCGAGCGGCTGCGGGAGGCCTTGGAGGCCGGGTTCGTCCCCGTGGTGGCGGGCTTTCAGGGGCTCAACGCCGAGGGGCACGTGACCACGCTCGGACGCGGCGGGTCCGACACCACGGCGGTGGCCCTGGCGGCGGCGCTGGAAGCCGAGCGCTGCGAGATCTTCAGCGACGTGGAGGGCGTGTTCACCGCCGACCCGCGGGTCGTGCCGGACGCCCGGCTGCTGCCCGTCATCTCCTACGACGAGATGATGGAGCTGGCTCGCCTGGGTGCCCAGGTGCTCCACCACCGGGCGGTGACCTGCGCCCAGCGCCACGGCATCGTGATCCATGCCCGCTCGACCTTCTCGGACCACCCGGGGACGCGGGTGGTGCCGGCGGGCACCGTCGAGCCCGACCGCCCCGTCAGCGGCGTCACCTCCGATCGCCACGTGGCGCGGCTGGCCCTGGTCTCGGTGCCCAACGTGCCGGGCATCGCCCACCGGGTCTTCAGCGCCCTGGCCGAGGCCGGGATCAACGTGGACATGATCAGCCAGTCGGTGGCGCGCAACGGCCACCAGGACATCGCCTTCACCATTGCCGACGGTCACCTGCCCGTGGCCCGCCGCGTGCTGGAACCGCTGGTGCGGGAGTTGCCGGCCCAGCGGCTGGTGGTGGACGACGGCATCGCCAAGGTCAGCGCCGTGGGGGCGGGGATGGCGACCCAGCCCGGGGTGGCGGCCACCATGTTCGGCGCCCTGGCGGGGGCCGGGATCAACATCGAGATGATCAGCACGTCGGAGATCAGCATCTCCTGCCTGGTGGCCCGGGAACAGGTGGACGAGGCGGTGCGGGCGGTCCATGCCGCCTTCGACCTGGGGCGGTGAGGCTGGCGGCGCCGGTTCACCCGTCCACCGGGGCCATCAGCTGGCACCAGAAAATGAAATTGACACTCAATAATGACTCCGTTACCATGGGCACTGTCTGATAACCCTTCTCATTAATTTTCGGGAGGGCGGGGTGCCCATGGAAGCGAGGTTGTTCGGTGGAAGCACGCAGACGGCCGGAGGAACGCGGCGGGCCAGGCGGGCGCGGGTGCCCAGGGGCAGGCTGCTGATCGTGGCCTTGCTCCTAGCATCCCTGATGCTCGCCGCCTGCGGCGGCTCGGCCGGGAACACCAGCGGCGGCACGCCGACCGGGACGGCCAGCGGCAGCGGGACCGGTACGGGCACGGGCTCGGCTGAAGGCTCGGCAGAAGAAGGCTATGTGGTCCGTCACGCCATGGGGGAGACCCCCATCCCCCGAACCCCGGAGCGGATCGTGGTGCTGACCAACGAAGCCACTGAGGCCCTGCTGGCCCTGGGCATCAAGCCGGTGGGGGCGGCCAATTCCTGGCTGGGCGATCCCTGGTATGACCACATCGCGCCCCTGATGGAGGGCGTGACGCCCGTCGGCAAGGAAGACCAGCCCAACCTTGAGGCCATCGCCGCCTTGCAGCCGGACCTGATCCTGGGCACCAAGATGCGCCACGAGAAGATCTACGGCCAGCTGTCCCAGATCGCGCCGACGGTCTTCTCCGAGACGATCCGCGGCAAGTGGCAGGAGAACTTCATGCTCTGGGCCGAGGCCGTGAACCGCAAGGCCGAGGGCGAGCACCTGCTGGCCGAGTGGGACCAGCGGCTCGAGCACTTCCGCCAGCAGGCGGGGGACAAGCTGGACCTGCAGATCTCCCTGGTGCGCTTCATGCCGGGCCGCGTCCGCATCCTCTACAAGGACACCTTCGCCGGCAGCATCCTGGAGGAGATCGGCTTCAAGCGGCCGCCGGCCCAGGACAAGCCGGAGTTCGCGGCGGAGGTCGGCAAGGAACGGATCCCCGAGATGGACGGCGACATCCTGTTCTACTACAGCTATGAAACCGGCGACGGCCAGGCCACCAGTCTGGAGCAGGAGTGGACCCAGGATCCCCTTTGGAAGAACCTGCCCGTGGTGAAGCGCGGCCAGGTCTACAAGGTCGATGACGTCATCTGGAATACCGCGGGCGGCATCCTGGCAGCCAACCTGATGCTGGACGACCTCTACCGGTACGTGCTGGGGACCGAACCGCCGGCCCGCTGATCTGGGGGCATCCGTTAGCCCGGGTGACCCGCGGGATGCATGCCAGGCGCGGGATGCATGCAAGGTGAGATGGTGGACGGCCGGGCCGGATGAGGGGCCTGCCCGCAAGGGCGGCCCCTCATCCGGCCCCTTGGTGCCGGGAGGCCCGGGATGCCGGAGCGGGTAGCGGCTCCGGCATCCCGGGCCTCATGCTTTTGGGACGGGCCGGCCGCGACGGCGCCGCGAACGAGCGGTCGAGCCGGCTTTGACCAGCTTCGGGCCGTAGCCGATCACGGGCCCGCGGCGGCCGCGCCTGGGGCGCCTGGGGCGAGCTCATGCCGGCGGCCGCCGGCGGCAGGCGGGATGGGGGTCCTTGTGTCCGCCTCTGCGGTGCGGGCCGTCGCGGTATCGGCCCCGGCCCCGGCCTGGGCCATCCACCGGCTGCACGGGACGCAAAGGGGCGTGCCGTGGATGGGGTCGGGGATGATCCGGCATTCGATGCCGAATACCTGGCGCACCAGTTCCTCCCGCAGCACCTCGGCCGGCGCCCCCTGGGCGTAGACCCGCCCCTGGTGGACGACCACCAGGTGGTGGCCGTACCGGGCCGCCTGGTTCAGGTCGTGGAGGACCATGACCACGGTCCGCCCGTCGTGGGCGTTGAGCCAGGCCAGGAGGTCCAGGATCTCCATCTGGTGGGCCAGGTCCAGGTAGGTGGTGGGTTCGTCCAAGAGGAGCAGGGGCGTGTCCTGGGCCAGGGCCATGGCGATCCAGGCCCGCTGGCGCTGGCCTCCGGAGAGGGCGTCCACCGGCTGGCCGGCCAGGTCCTCCAGGCCCGTCCAGGCCAGGGCCTGGCGGACCCGCTCCTCGTCCTCCCGGGTCCACTGCTGCAGCCACGACTGGTAGGGGTAGCGCCCCTGCTTGACCAGCTGCAGGACGGTCATGCCCTCGGGCGCCACGGGGCTCTGGGGGAGGATGGCCAGCTGCCGCGCCACCTCGCGGGTGGGCAGGGTGGCGATGGCGCGGCCGTCCAGCAACACCGCTCCTGCCTGGGGGCGCATCAGCCGCGCCAGGGCGCGCAGCAGGGTCGACTTGCCGCACCCGTTGCGCCCGATCAGCACGGTGATGCGGCCCGGGGGGATCTTCAGGTCGAGGTCCGCCACCACCGGCTCGCGGCCGTAGGACAGGGTCAGATGGCGGCTCTCCAGAACGGGCATGGCCTTGCCTCCTCTTTCAGGCGGCCGGTCGCACCGGCTTCAGCCCCGCTGCTGGCGATACAGCAGCAGCAGGAAAAAGGGCGCCCCGACGGCCGCTGTGAACACCCCCGCCGGCACATCCAGGGGTGGGAAGGCCACCCGGCCCAGGGTGTCGGCGGCCAGCAGCATCAGCCCACCCGTCAGGGCCGCCGCCAGCCCGCCCTGGCTGAAGGCGGGGCCTGCCAGGAACCGGGCGATGTGGGGGGCCAAAAGGGCGACGAAGCCCACCGCTCCGGCCACGGCCACCGCGGCTCCCGTCAGGGCGGCGGCCGCCGCCAGGGCCAGGACCCGGTCCCGATCGGGGCGCGTGCCCAGGCCCCCCGCCACCGCATCCCCCAGCTGGAGGGCGTTGATGCGGCGGGCTGCGGCCAGGGTCAATCCTCCTGCGCCCAGCAGCCACGGGGCCAGCAGCAGAGCGTCGGTCCACGTCGCGCCGTAGACGGTGCCGGTCAGCCACAGCATGGCCCGGTTCGTCAGGTAGATGGGGCTCTTGACCACGAACAGGGTGGTCAGGGCGGCGGTGGCCGCCCGCAGGCCGATGCCTACCAGGATGAGCCGCAGCGAGGCGCCCGTGCGCCGCGCCAGGGCGTGCATGGCCAGGGCGGTCACCATGGCACCGGCAAAGGCCGCCGGCGGCAGCCAGCGGATGCTCAGGCCCTCGCCATAGGTGAGGAAAGCGACGGCCGCCGCCGAGGCACCTCCCGTGACCCCTAGGATGTCGGGGGCCGCCAGGGGATTGCGGAAGACCGCCTGGGTCAGGGCCCCCGCCAGGCCCAGGGCAGCCCCGGCCAGGACCGCCACCAGGGCCCGCGGCAGGCGCAGGTTCTGCACCACAAAGGCTTCCGGCCCGGCGGCGGCGGTGGCAGCCGCGCCACCGCCTGTCCCGACCCCCGCCGCCGAAGCCCCGCCGAGCCCGTCGAGCAAGGCGGCCACCACCCGCTGCGGCGGGATGGCCAGGGAGCCGAGGCACAGGCTGCCGGTGAACGCGGCCACCGTGACGGCCAGCAGGGCGGCCGTGGCGACCACCGACCGCCGGCTGGGGTGGAAGGAGACCGGCAAACCCGGCAGCCGCAACGTCCAGTGGCCCGGCAGCGGCCGGCGGGAGAGCCGGGGCAGACCGGGCGCAGGGGCCGGTCGGAGCGGGTGGAACCGGGCGGCCTTCATCGCACCGCCCTCCGTCCCAGCAGGATGAAGAAGGGAGCGCCCAGCAGGGCGGTGGCGACCCCCACGGGCAGTTCCTCCGGCATGGCGAGGAACCGGCCGGCCAGGTCGGCCGCCAGCAGGGTGGCCGACCCGATCCAGGCGCTGTAGGCCACCATCCAACGGGGGTTGAGCCCCACGGCCGCCCGGGCCAGGTGGGCGGCCACCAGGCCCACGAAGCCGATGGGACCCGCTGCGGCCACGGAGGTTCCGGCCAGCACCACCACCGCCGCCCCCGCGGCCAGACGGACGGCACCGGCCGGGACGCCCAGTCCCCGGGCCACGTCGTCGCCCAGGGTCAGGGTGTGGAGGGCGGGGGCCACCGCCAGGGCCACCAGCCAGCCTAAAGCCATCCAGGGCAGCAGGGGGGCGAACAGGGGCAACTCGCGCCCGGCCACCGAGCCCTTGAGCCAGAAGAGCACCTCGTCCAGGGCCCGCTCGTGGGCGGTCAAGAGGCCGCTGGTCAGGGATTCGCCCAGGGCCCAGACGGCGGCGCCGGCCAGGGTCAGCTTCAGCGGCGTCGGGCCGTCACGCCCCAGGGCGGCCAGCGCGTAGACCAGAAGGCCACCGGCGGCGGCACCGGCCAGGGATGTGGCGGTGAGCACGCCCAGGGAGACGGGTCCTCCCAGCACGGCCAGCAGGACGACGGCCGTCGCCGCCCCCGCGTTGATGCCCGCCACCTCCACGTCGGCCAGGGGGTTGCGGGTCAGCATCTGCAGGAGCAAGCCGGCGATGCCCAGGCTGGCGCCCACCGCAACGGCCAGCAGGGTGCGGGGCATGCGGACGGTAGTCACCACCAGGTGGGCGTCTGTGCCGTCGAAACGGGTATACGCGCCGATGACCTCGCTCAGCGGGATCGCCATGGCGCCGTAGGCCATGCTGGCCGCCGCCAGCGCCGCGACGAGTCCGATGCCCGCCGTGAACCCGGCTGCCGGCCGCGCCAGGGGAAGGATCGGCGGCCGCCCGGGCGCCGCTGTCACCGGCCGCGCGCGCAGGAAGGAAGCCAACATCGACGCCCCCTCGCCCATCGACCGCTTCCGCCGCCGGGCCCGTGTCCCGACGGCCCCGTGGCTTCGGGCCCTTCACCGCTCCCCGTTGGACGGACGGCCCGCTGCGGGCACGCGGTCTCGGGGGCCCATGCGTGGCAAATGGTTTTGAGAATCCTTCTCCATTTCGCACTCGATTCGATCTTGAGGGGTCGGGCCCCTTCCCGTCAACCGCCCGGTCCAGACTGGATTGGAGGAGGCGGCGCGGGATCGGCGCACCGAGCCTGCACCTCACCGCGCCCCCGGAGGGGGCAGCAGCGGCAAGGCTTCCCCTCGGACAGCCGGAAACGAAGGCAGCAGGCCCGGCGGACGCGGCGGGCGGAGGGGGTCGCCGCGTCCCGCCACGGGCATTCCACGTACTCGATCCGGCCGGCCAGTGGATTGGGGTCGAACCCGGCGAGGGTCGGGGCGGTCAGCAGCCACGCGGCATCGTGGGCGGCGGCTTCCCGCAGGCCGGTGGGCACGGCCGCGAGAGGAGCCCTGGCGCCGCTGCTCTCACCGGTGGTGGACCCACGACGCTCACCGGCGGGATGTGCCGCGCCTGCGAGTTCTTCGTACAGGCTGGCGCAGAAGTTGGCCGTGTTCGTCCACAGGGTGGCAGGTCGGAGGCCCGTGGCCTGGTGCAGGGCGGCCACCATGGGAGCCACGTACTCCTCGAGAAGCAGGCCGAGGAGGTCGTCCATCCACGGGGCGCGGGGGACCGGCGCGCCACACCCGGTCGCGGCCTCGGGGACCGCCGTGGCCCCCGCCGCGGAGGCTGCGGGAAGCGCGCCAGGACCGGTCTCTCCAGCAAGCGGGGGGCGGCATTGGGGCCTGCCCAGGGAGATCCTACCCCGGCGCGGCTGGGAGCGGTGGCCCAGGAGCCTGGCGCCGATGCCGACGGGCAAGCCCGCGTTCCGCCCCGGTCCAGCCTCCAGGATGACGACGGTTTCCTCGCCGGGAGCGGCGAGCGCCACGCCCGCGCCGGTCATGGCGAGTAGGGGAGCGGTGAGGGCGGCAGCGCCGTAGTGCTTGTGCCACTGCGAGGCGACGGCTTCCACCGGGCCTCCCCAGCGGATTCGCAGGCCGGCGATCACGCGACGCAGATGTGCGGGATCGCGGAGGAGGGGCAGCGGCGCCGAGGGGTGGATCAGAGCACCCACGGTCCCGCGACCCCCCGCCCCTTCGGGGTCACCGGTCGTCGTGTCGACGGCGGCCGCCTTGCCGCCCGCCGTGCCCTCGCCTCCGGCCCCCGCATCGAGGTGCGATGCGGCCAGGGACACCAGCAGCCGGCGTCGCGTGCCCGGTGTCAGGGGGAGGGTGGTGAGGGCATCCAGAGCGGCCGCGTCGGCCGGGCAGCATGGGACCATGTTCCAATGATACTGCAAGCCGTTTGCAAGACCAACCGCGGGGGCACTCGCGGGCTTGCCCAAGCTTGAAATGCAAAAGTGCGGCGAGGAACTCCCCGCCGCCAAAGCCTGCAGGAGGTCTACTGCAATTTTATGCAGAGACATCCTCCTCTTTGAGATAATCAATGGCAAACTGCGACCAGGACTCCAGCCGCGCATAGAATTGCGGCTTGGTCAATTCAGAGACATCGGTCCAAAAACCGCGCAGCTGGTCTTTCTCCCGTACCTCAACCTGAATGGATTCATCAAGCTCCAGGAGAGTCAAAAGACCAATGTGCACACGTCCGACCCCGTTGATGTCATCGTTGATGAGGGCCATGACACCACGGTCCTCAACCGGCATATGACCATGACCAAAAACAATTTCTGTCCCGTCCGGCCGACGGAGCAAAAGCTCTTCAGTTAGCTCACGCATTGTTTCACCAGCAAGAACACTGCCGAAGGTTTCGGAATCAAAAAGCTTTTGCATGTGTCCACCAACGCCAATCGAAAGCTTATTGTGCAGGCGCGTCTCACCGCTACCGGATAGACGCTCGTAAACATAGATCTTTCCTGTGCCTTTCTGGCGCAGAACCACGTACGGAATAGGCTGTTTGTACGCCGGGTTTTCTTCGGCGTCGCCTCGACGCATCAGACGCGCATCCATCGTCATGTTCATTAGTACGACACGCACGTCATCCGGGTCTGTCAGGAGGCCTTGAAATGCATAAATTTCCCTTTCTCCAAAAAGCACACGTCGTGGCACAACAACAATTTGTTCGTCCATCTTTCCCATAGCGCAATCTTCTTTCTCCTCGACCTCTTTGTTCCCCAAGGGTTTCTTTGCTTTCGCGCGGTGTTGCCAGAAGTTCCAGCTCACTAATAAGGAGACATTATCCTGCTCCAAACTCGTCAGTAAAGCCTCGAAATCGGGGGGTGAACCGTCACAACACCCGCGGGCTGGAGCGGCATCGAATCGGTCTTCCCTTCACGCCGGTTCAACCCGCTGCGGACCCGGACGACCGGCGGTCGGGGAGATCGGAACGGGTGCCGACAGCAGCGGCGCGATGCGATATCCCTCCAGCCACTCGTCGCGATAGGCGGCGATGAAGACGAAGGGCGGCTCCGGTTCCAGCATGCGCGGCAAGAAGAGGGGGATGTTGCCGACCACACGGGGGTCGCGGAGCACCTGCTCCACCGGCCACCAGGCGAGCCGGCCCTCATCGGATGCCAGCAGCTCGCCGGTGGCGGCATGGGCTAAGAAGGTGTAGATCATCTGCGGCCGCCACCGGCCGTCCAACTCGTGGAAGCACAGGATCGCCCGCAGGACCGGGTCCTGGAGGACCAGCCCCGTCTCTTCCGCGAACTCGCGGACGACCCCCTGGATGGGGTCCTCGCCGGCTTCGAGCTTCCCGCCCGGCGCGTTCCAGCGCCCGGCGTTGGGCGGCTTGCGCCGTTCCAGCAGCAGGACCTGGCCCTCCCGGACCAAGAAGCCCAGGGTGAAGACCTCGAAGACGTGGCGCGGTTTCGGTGCCGTCGTGGTCATGGGTACACTGTTCGGCCCGCCTCCGTCGAATCCTGTTGCTGTCGACTCCCCGTGCTGGGGCGCTCTGCTGGCGGGCCGGGTCAGGTGGTGCCGATTTCCCGGGAAATGTGCCGGTCCGGGTCGCGCGGGCGCGAGCGGGTGCGGCCAGGGCAGGGCGCCGGGCGACCGGGCCGGCCGGCCGGGTGAAAGCGAGAACCGGCTTACGGCGCGGGGGGGCCGTATCCTGGGCCCATCAGGCAGGCGGCGCCGTCAGGTGCACCGGGATGCCATTGGGGTCCAGCACGGTCCAGCCCCGGGGCGACGGCCTGGCTTCCAGGCTCGCCCTCTGTACCCGCTCGAGCACGGTGGCCAGGCTGGCCTCGCCGGGGAGGGCCAGGGTGAAGCCGGCCAGGCCGGCGGCTCCCGGCGGCGGAGGGGGCGCGCCTTCCCCCGCCCATACGTTTAGACCCAGGTGATGGTGGTATCCCCCGGCCGCCACGAAGAGGGCTCCGGGGAAATCCCGCTGGGTCACCTCAAAGCCGAGCACCCCGCAGTAGAAGGCCTCGGCGGCGGCCAGGCTGGCCACCTGCAGGTGGACGTGGCCCACCACCGGGCCGGGGTCCTGGCCATCGTCCCCGGCCGGGGGCACGGCGCCGTACCCGGCCTGGAGCACGGCGCCGTGCTTATTGGGGGGCTCATGGGGCGTGCTGCCGCGACCTGGCCTGGACGGGATGGCGACGGCCGCCCTGGCGGCGCTCCCGGCCCTGGCGGCGCTCCCGGGAGCCGCGCCGGAACGTGAGCGGGCGGCGGATGCCACAAGATCGTCCAGATCCAGCGAGGCGGTATACATGGCGATGGTGCCGTCCGGGCGGCGGGGCCACTGGTCCCGGGGCCGGTCGGCATAGAGCTCGAGCCCGTTGCCTTCAGGGTCTGCCAGGTAGAGGGCTTCGCTGACGCCGTGGTCGGCAAAGCCCTGAAAGCGCCACCCGCCCTCCAGCAGGCGCAGGAAAGCCCGCGCCAGGGCCGCCCGGCTGGGATAGAGCAGCGCCACGTGGTAGAGACCGGTGGTCCGGGGTGGGCGCGGCAGCGCCTCGGGAGCCTCTTCCAGGCAGATCAGCGGCGGTCCCCCCGCCCTGGCGGCCAGGCCTGTGACGGTCGCCGCTTCCCGGTGCGGTTCGGCATCCCGGTGGGGCCCGGCCGGGGCATGTACGGCCGCGCCGGGCGCCGGTGCGCCGCCGTTCTGGCGGTGTTCATGCGTATCCACAGCCGGCTCCCTTTCCCCCGGCCGGGGGACCGGTACGGGGACCAGACCCAGCCGATCGCGATAGAACGCCAGGGCGCGGGACAACTGGCGCACCCGCAGGTAGACCGGGCCGAGGCGCAAGCTGGCCGGCAGGGGGGTGGCCGGTGGGGGCGTGGGGTTCATGGCGCCAAAACCTCCTCAGAGTCTTCACCGGTCGTTGGATTCGTCGTTGGATTCACGGGTCATGCGCATGGGTTGGATGATGGGCCGGTGCTTACTGCCATTGTCGCCCATGGACGGCCGGCGTGTCGCGGTCCGGCAACGTTGGGTTGGCTCGTCGGGGGCCGGGACCGATTCACAGGAGGGTCGCGCCCGGCCCCCGAGGGGGGTGGGGTGAGGCGCGGGTGAGCGCTGCCCCCGGAGGCCGGAAGGGAGAGGGGGCGCTGGGGTCGAAAGCCATGACATCAACCCGGCATGTCAACCCGGCAAGGCGGTGTAAGGTTTGTCGACGGCGGCAGAGCGGTTCACACCGCGCCAGCGGGAACTGCTGGCCCGGTTCGTCAGCAATTTGGACGAGAACGTGTATGCAATTTACAACCTGCCCGAAGAAGTCGTCGCGGTGATCTTCGCCTACGTGAGCCGCAGCCCCCGCAGCTTTCGGGAGAATCTCTTGCGCCTGATGGAAGACCCGGAGCTCAACCTGCTCGGCAGCCTCCCGTCCCAGCCCGAGCCCGCGGCCGCCGGGGGGCCGGCCTCCGCCGCCGCGGCGTCCGACCCAGCGGGCCCTGACCCGGCCGGCGTCCATCGGGAGGGCACGATGGCGCTGGCTCCGGGAGCGACGGGCCCGGCGGGCGTAGAGGCGACCGGCGAAGCAGGGGGGGCGGGGCGCCCCGCGGCCACCGCTGGGGCCCGTTCTGCACCCTCTGCGGCACCGGCGGGGACGCCGGCGGCGGCGGGCGCCGGGGACCGTCCGCAAGGGGCAGGCTCCCTGGCCGTGGCGGCGGAAAAGGCGCGCCGCTTCCACGAGAAGTGGGTGGTCGGCTACGGCCACGCCTCGGTGGCCGAGCTGGCCAAGGCTGCCGTCGGTATCGAGGGCATCTCCCGACTGGCCAGCGCGCGCCTGGAGACGGCCAACCCCTGGCTCTCCTTCATCGAATACAGCCAGCGCTATCAAATGCCGCGGCGCGGCGCGTACGTCGTACCGCCGGAGCTGGAGGCGGCCGGCGCGCCCGAGCTGCTGGACGAGTTCCACCGGGTTCAGGAGATCACCTACGACGCCTACCAGGAGCTGTTCCGGGGCCTGGTGGAGCACCTCGACCGGGTCGAACCGGCCCAACCCGGCGAAACCGCGCGGGCGCGGGCCAGCCGGCTGGAGAAGCTGGCCTTCGAGGACGCGCGCTATGCCCTGACCCTGGCCGTCGAGACCAACCTGGGCATGGTGGGCAACGGCCGTGCCCTGCGGGATGCCATCGTCCGTCTGCTGTCGGACCCCTACGAGGAGACCACGCGGCTGGCCCTGGCCATCCGCCGGGAGGTCACGCGGGTTCTGCCCACGCTGGTTCGATATGCCGAACCCAACCCGCGCCTGCAGGCGGCGGAGGCGGAGGTGGCCCGGGGTGTGGCCGAGGCCCTCCAGCGGTACCGCGGGGTCCGGGCGGTGGCCAGCGACCCCGTGCTCCTGCTGGACTGGACAGGCCGGGGGGCAGGCGCTGGGGGCGGGCCGGCGGTTGCCACGGCATCCGGCGGCGCCGGACTGCCCGGTGCGGTAGCGGGGGCCGGCGCGGGACCGGAATTCGGCGTGACGCCTGGGGCCAGTGCGGCTCAGGGGGCCGGTGCGGCGCCGGAGGCGGCCGGTGCGCTCGGTGCAGGTAGTTCGCCGGGGGTCTCCGGTTCGCGCGGGACCCTCGCTTCGCCCGGGGCCGTCGCGGAGGCGTTGCCGACCACGCCCGACGAGCAGGCGGCCCTGGACGTGATCCTGGCCGCCTGGATCAACGAATACGGGTCGGGCGGCTGGCCGGAGACCGGCGACGTGCTGGCGGCCATGACGGCGGCAGAGAAGCTGGCGCTGCTGGAAAAAGCCGTGGCTGGCCTCGGGCCCCACGATCCGCCGCCCGACGCCTTCAAGCTGGTCCGATACCGGGCCGAACTCACCGTTTCCGAGGCCTGCTGGCACCAGCTGCTGCGCCACTCCCGCCGCATGCACTTCGCCGCCCAGGCGCCGGGGGTCGAACACGGCATCACCGTACCGCCGCGCATCCAGGAGGCGGGCCTGGCGCCCGTGCTGATGCGCGCCGTCGATGCGGCGGAGCGCCTGTTCTTCCGGCTGGTGAGGGCGGGCCTGCCGCTGGCCGCCCATTATGTGGTGACCAACGCGCACCGGCGGCGGGTGGTGGCGGAGTTCGATCTCTGGCAGCTGTACCACCTGATCACGCTGCGGGGCAAGCCGGAGGCGCAGTGGGATATCCGGCAGGTGGTCCACCGGCTGGCGCAGCGGGTGATGGAAGTGCACCCCAACCTGGTGCGCAGCGCGCCCCGGCTGATGGCGGTACTGGAGGCCGCCGGCACCCTGGAGCCGGTTGCCAGGGAGCAGCCCCGTTGAGGGCATCCCGGCGCTGTGCTACCATGCTGATACGTGAGCCGGGGTGTCGGAACCGGTAGACGAGGCGGACTCAAAATCCGTTGGGCGCGAGCCCGTGCGGGTTCGAATCCCGCCCCCGGCACCGAAGGGCACTACGACGACCGTGATGTGCCGGAGACAGCTTCGCCGTTTTTAGACAGCTTCCGTTTTTAGACAGCTTCGTTGTGTTTCGATCAAGGCCCGCGCCGCGGAATGCCCGGCGCGGGCCTTTTTCACCACGTGGGCGCTGCCGCCACGTGGTGGCCCAGGCCTCTTGGAATCACGGCCGCTTCGTCTGGTGGCACAAGTACAGCGCGTCGATCGGGTCGCCTGCTGCCTGGTCGATTGGTTTTGACTGACCGGAAGGGAAGTCCGCATTAGTATCGAAGTGATATCATAACGATATAGTCCCTTGGGGGGGACCAGAGGATGCAGGGGATGAAGGAACTGCGGGCCCGCGCCCTTCCGGGCATTGTGGGCGTGCTGCTGGCGCTCGCGCTGGAGGCCCTGGCAGTGTACCTGTTCGTCCGCGGGGCTACGGCTCTTGACGAAGGGGGGCCGCCGCTGCTGGGGCACGGCGGAGTGGATCTGGTGGTGAGCTTCGTCCTCCTGGCGGCCGGGACGGTGGTGGCCACGGGACTGGTCATCGTGCAGCCCAACTACTCCCGCTCGGTGATCTTCCTGGGCCGGTACCTGGGCACCTTACGGGAAGCGGGCTGGTGGTGGACGGTGCCCCTGACCTCCAAGCCGGCCGTGTCGCTGCGGGTGCGAAACTTCGAGAGCGAGAAGCTCAAGGTCAACGACCTGCGCGGGAACCCCATCCAGATCGCCGCGGTGGTGGTCTGGCGGGTGATCGACGCCGCCCGCGCCCTGTTCGAGGTCGACCAGTACGAGGAGTTCGTCAAGATCCAGAGCGAGACGGCCCTGCGCCACATCGCCAGCCAGTACCCCTACGACCACTTCGAAGACGAGAGCACCCCCTCCCTCCGGGAGAACACCGACCGGGTCTCCCAGGCGCTGGCCCAGGAGTTGCAGGAGCGCCTGGCGGTGGCCGGCGTGGAGGTGCTGGATGCCCGCCTGACCCACCTGGCCTACTCGCCCGAGATCGCCCACGCCATGCTGCAGCGCCAGCAAGCCGAGGCCGTGGTGGCGGCGCGGGCCAAGATCGTGGAGGGCGCCGTGGGCATGGTGGAGATGGCGCTGCGGGAACTGCAGCGGAGCGGGCTGGTCGACCTGGACGACGAGCGCCGGGCGGCCATGGTGAACAACCTGATGGTGGCCATCGTCGGCGAGCGGGCCGTCCAACCGGTGATGAACGCCGGAACCATTTACTGATGGGCAGCCCCAGGGTGCGGCCCCAGGCCCGCGATCCGGAGGAACCCGGCCGGCCTCCGGTGCCTTCCCGGGGCGCCGGCCGGGGCGCTCCCGCCGGATCGGCAATGGGAAGTGACGAACTTGCCCGAAAAGAAACGCTTCCTCCTGCGCATCGACCCGGAGATCTACGACGCGATCCAGCGCTGGGCCGCGGACGAGTGGCGCAGTGTGAACGGCCAGATCGAGTATCTTCTGCGCGAGGCGTTGCGGAAGGCGGGCCGGTTGCCCGCACCGGGCCGGCGGGCTGCCCGCCGGGGCGGCGGGCAGCCCGAGGTGCCTCCGGACCCTGCAGGCGATGCACCCACGGGCGGCGCTGGCGGGGTGGACCCGCCGGCGCCAGGGAAAACAGGTGAATGAGGGCAGGGCCGTGAACGCGCGACCCCCGCCGCCCGAGGGCGGAGCGGGGGTCGTGCCTTTCGGTCTTGGCTCCCGGCCACGGCTTCGATTCACGGTCCCGGGCCGCGGTTCCCGGCCACGGCCCCGGGTCGCGGTTCCGGGCCACGGCTCCCGGCCACGGCCCCGGGTCGCGGTTCCGGGCCACGGCTCCCGGCCACGGCGCCGGACCATGGTTCCAGGCCCCGTAACCGCGCCTCAGCGCGGCCCCATCCGCAGGGCGCCGTCCAGCCGGATGACCTCGCCGTTCAGCATCGGATTCTCCACGATGTGCCGCACCAGCATGGCGTACTCCCGCGGCCGGCCCAGGCGGGAGGGGAAGGGAACCTGTTGCTCCAGGGACTTGCGGGCGGGTTCGGGCAGCCCCGCCATCATGGGTGTGTCGAAGATGCCCGGGGCGATGGCCACCACCCGGATCCCGTACCGGGCCAGCTCCCGCGCCACGGGCAGGGTCATGGCCGCCACGCCGCCTTTGGAGGCCGAATAGGCCGGCTGGCCGATCTGGCCGTCGAAGGCCGCCACCGAAGCGGTGTTGACGATCACGCCCCGCTCGCCCTCGGCGTTGGGCTCCTGCTGGGCCATCACCGCCGCCGCCAGCCGGATCACGTTGAAAGTGCCCACCAGGTTGACCTCGATCACGCGCCGGAACCGGTCCAGGTCGTGGGGGCCTTCCCGGCCCAGGACCTTCTCGGCGATGGCGATCCCCGCGCAGTTGACGGCGCCGTGCAGCCCGCCGAAGGCATCCACCGCCGCCTGGACCGCCTGCTGCACGCTCTCCGGGTCGGTCACGTCCGTGGGGACGAACCGGGCCCGCTCGCCCAGCCTTGCGGCCACCGCCTCGCCGGCCTGGCGGTTGACGTCGGCGACGACCACCTGGCCTCCCGCCTCAAGCAGGAGCTCGGCCGTGGCGGCGCCCAGGCCCGAGCCGCCGCCGGTCACCAGAAAGGTTGCGCCCTTGACCTCCATGGATGCGCCTCCTCCTACTCCAGCCGCTCGATGATGGTGCAGGTGGCCATGCCGTGGCCGATGCACATCACCTGCAGGCCGAACTGGCCGCCCGTGGCCTCCAGCCCGGCCAGCATCTTGGCCATCAGGCCGGCGCCCGTGGCCCCCAGCGGGTGGCCGTGGGCGATGGCTCCGCCCCACGGGTTGACCTTGTACATGTCGGGGTCCAGCTCCCGCGCCCAGGCCAGGACCACGGTGGCAAAGGCCTCGTTGATCTCGATCCAGTCGATGTCCCGCAGGCTCAAGCCCGCCCGTTCCAGCGCCAGCCGGGTGGCCGGGATCACGGCGGTCAGCTGCATGGTGGGATCGTCACCCACCACCACCCGGGCGCGGAAGCGGGCCTTCGGCCGCAGCCCGTCGGCCAGGGCCGCCTCCCGGTCGGCCACCAGCACCGCGGAAGCGCCGTCGGAGATCTGGCTGCTGTTGCCTGCGGTCACGATGCCGTTCCCCTGGGGGCGAAACACCGTGGGTAGGGCCGCCATGCGCTCGGGGTCGATCCGGTCGCGGATGCCCTCGTCCCGGGTCACGGTGACGGGCTGCCCGTCAGGGTCCAGTCCCTCGACGGGCACGATCTCCCGGTTCTTGCCCTCGCGGGCGGCGGCGCTGGCCCGCCGGTGGCTCTCGGCCGAGTAGGCGTCGGCTTCCTGGCGGCTGATCCGCCAGCGCTCGGCGATGCGCTCGGCGCTCTCGCCCTGGTGGATCAGCTCGTACCGCTCCCGCAAGGCGGGGTTCAACGTTTCGAAGCCGCCCCGGATGTCGCTGAACATGGGCACCCGGGTCATGCTCTCCACACCGGCGGCGATCACGTAGCGGGCGTCGCCGGCGGCCACGGCCTGGGCCGCGAAGTGGATGGCCTGCTGGCTCGACCCGCACATCCGGTTGAGGCTTACCGCCGGCACCCGGACGGGGAATCCGGCCAGCAGCACGCCCAAGCGGCCGATGTTGGCTCCCTGCTCGCCGGCCTGGGTGACGCAGCCGGTGACCACGTCATCGACGGCCGCCGGGTCCAGCCCGGTTCGCTCGATCAAACCCTGCAGGGCCAGGGCGAGCAGCTGGTCCGGGCGCGTGGCGCGGTGGACCCCGTCCCGCCGGCCAAAGGGTGTGCGAACGCCCTCCACAAGCACGGGTTCGCCCATGGCCAACCCTCCTTCCCGGATCCCGGCCGGGATGGGGACGAACCCGCGGCCGGGTCGGCTGATGGACCCTTCGGCGCCGCCGGTCGCCGCCCCTGCCGGAACCGCCCCGCCCGGGGATTCCGGCGAGCCCGGCTACGCCGGCTACGGCTCCCTGTCACGGGCCACTGCGCGGGCGGGCCCGGCACCCGCTCAGCCGGTCCCCTCGGCAAACCGGGCGCGCAACTCGCGCTTCAGGATCTTGCCCGAGGCGTTGCGGGGCAGGTCGTCCACGAAGATGACCCGTTTGGGGACCTTGAAGGGCGCCAGGTGCTGGCGGGCGTGGGCGATCAGGTCGTCCGCCGTGGCGGTGGCGCCCCGCTTCAACACCACCACCGCCGTCACCGCCTCGATCCACCTGGGGTCGGGCAGGGCGATCACGGCCACCTCCGAGACGGCGGGATGGGTGTAGAGGACCTCCTCCACCTCCCGGCTGGCGACCAGCACGCCGCCCGTGTTGATCACGTCCTTGATCCGGTCGACCACGTACAGGTACCCTTCTTCGTCCATGTAGCCCAGGTCGCCCGAGTGGAACCACCCGCCCTGGAACGCCTCCGCCGTCTCCTCGGGCTTCTCCCAGTAACCCACCAGCAGCTGGGGCGACCGGTGGACGATCTCCCCCAGCTGGCCCGGCGGCACGTCCCGCATGTCCGGGTCGACCACCCGGGTCTCCACGTGGAGCACGGGGCGCCCGGCCGAGGCGGGGCGGGCGTCGTGCTCCTCGGGGCGGAGCACCGTGGCCAGGGGGGCGATCTCGCTCTGGCCATAGCAGTTGTAGACCGCCACCCCCGGCAGCCGCTGCCGCAGCTCCTGCAGCACCGGTACCGGCATGATGGAGGCGCCGTAATACACCTTCTTCAGGCTCGACAGGTCATGCCGGTCGAACTCGGGATGCCGGAGAAAGTTGATCCACACCGTGGGCGGGGCGAACATCGAGTTGATCCGCTGGCGGGCGATCAGGGGCAGGCACACCTCCGGCACCGGCGCCGGGAGGATCCAGCCCGTGGCCCCCACCAGGAGCTGCGGCATCAGGAAGACGTGCATCTGGGCGGAATGGTAGAGGGGCAGGGCGTGCAGGCAACGGTCGTGGTGCTGGATGTCCAGTTCCACGATGCAGCTCAGGTACTCCGCCAGGAGGGCCCGGTGGGTCATCATGGCCCCCTTGGGGGCGGCGGTGGTGCCCGAGGTGTACAGGAGCTGGACCACCTGGTCCTCGTCCACGGCCGCGAAGGCGGCGTCACCGGCGGCGTCACCACCGGCGTCATCACCGGCGTCACCACCAGCGTCGGGTGCGCCACCGGCAGCGGCATCCGGAGCCCCGCCGGCCGAAGCGGGGGAGCCGCTGGCGGGAGCGGGCGAGCCTGCACCGGGCGCGGCCCCAGATCCCTCCTCGCCCGGTCCGGCGGCCAGCACGGTCTCCAGCAGCGACTCCATGGTGGCGAAGAGGGTGGCGGCGGCCTGGTCGCGCACCGCGGCCACCGCCGGCTCCAGCTGGGCGTCGTAGAACACCGCCCGGCTGCCCGACTGGTTCAGGATGTAAAGAAGCTCCCGGCCCGTCAGCATGAAGTTGACCGGCACATGGATGAACCCGGCCCGAGCGCAAGCGAGAAAGAGCAGGACGTAGGTGTCCGAGTTGCGGCCCAGGGCGGCCACCCGGTCGCCCGGCTCCAGGCCCATGGCCAGCAGGGCCCGGGCGAGGCGGGTGACGGCGGCATCCAGCCCGGCATAGGTCCACCGGCGGTCGCCGAAGTGGAGGGCGATGCGGTCGCGGTGCTTGCGGGCGGACCGGCGCAGGGCGTCGCCGATGGTGTTGCGGAGGGCCAGGCGCAGGGCCGGATCGTCCGGTGCGGGGGGCATGGGACGGCCTCCTTTCCAGAGGTGGCTCCAGAGGTGGCAGGAGCTGGCCGGCAGTCGAGCGGGCGGCGGGCGGCTCAGCCGCCCGCCGCCAGGTGGTCACGGAAGCGCTCCCGCAGGGCGGCCTTGAGGAACTTGCCGGTGGATGTGCGAGGAATCTCCGGCACGAAGACCACGTCGTCGGGCAGCCACCACTTGGCGAACTTGGGCCGGAGCCAGTCCAGGAGTTCCTCCCGGGTGACCGTGTGGCCCTCTTTGAGGACCACCACCGCCAGGGGCCTCTCCTGCCACCGGGGATGGGGTACGGCGATGACCGCCGCCTCGGCCACGGCGGGGTGGGCCATCAGCTCGTTCTCCAGGGCCACGGAGCTGATCCACTCGCCGCCGGACTTGACCAGGTCCTTCTCCCGGTCCTTGATCTCCACGAAGCCCCGCGGGTCGATGGTGGCGATGTCGCCGGTGCGCAGCCAGCCGTCGGCGGTCCAGCGGTCGGCAGCCTCGGGAGCGTTGTAATAGGAGGCGGCGACCCAGGCGCCCCGGATCTCCAGCTCGCCCATGGTTTCGCCGTCCCACGGCGCCACGCCCTGGTCGTTGCGGATGCGGACCTCCACCAGGGGAACCGGCCGGCCCTGCTTGGCCCGCAGGTCGTACTGGACGCCGGCGGGAGCCTCCGCCAGGTCCGGGGGCAGGTGGGAGAGGGTGCCCACGGGGGAGGTTTCGGTCATGCCCCAGCCGTGGATCACCCGCAGGCCGTGCCGCTCCTGGAACGCCTGGATCATGCCGCGGGGCGCTGCCGAACCGCCCACCAGCATGGCCCGCAGGCTGGAGAGATCCCACCGGCCCGGGTTCTTGTCGAGCTCCTGCAGGATGCCCAGCCAGATGGTGGGGACGCCGGCGGTCAGCGTCACCCGCTCCTGGGAGAAGTCTTCCAGCAGGCTGACGGCGTCCAGGTGGGGCCCGGGGAAGACTTGCTTGGCCCCCACCATGGTGGCCGTGAAGGGCATGCCCCAGGCGTTGGCGTGAAACATGGGAACCACGGGCAGGCAGCAGTCGGCCTCGCCCATGCCCACGCAGTCGGGCAGGGCCGTGCCCAGGGAGTGCAGGACCAGGGCCCGGTGGGAGTAGACCACGCCCTTGGGACGCCCGGTGGTGCCGGAGGTGTAGCACATGGCGGCGGCTTCCCGTTCATCCAGGTCCGGTTCCCGGTACCGGGAGGGGTCGGCGGCGGCCAGCAGCTGCTCGTAATCGAGGAACCCGCCGGCGCCGGCCGCCTCGCCCGCGCCGGAACCCCCCGCGCCCGGACCGGCGCCCGCCGGCGCGGCGCCCACCACGATCACGTGCTCCAGCTGCACGTGGTCGCGGAACTGCTGGTAGAGGGGCAGCAGGGTCCGGTCCACGATCAGCACCTTGTCGCCGGCGTGCTGAACGATATAGGCCAGCTCCGAGGGGTGCAGGCGCAGGTTCAGGGTGTGCAGCACCGCCCCGGCGGCGGGAATGCCGAAATAGGCCTCCAGGTGCTGGTACTGGTTCCACATCAGCGTGGCGACCCGGTCCCCGCGGCCGACGCCCAGCTCCTGAAGCGCCACGGCCAGGCGCCGCGCCCGCTCGGTGAACTCCCGGTAGGTGTAGCGGTGGAAGCTCTTGTCCGGCAGGCGGGTGACGATCTCGCGGGCACCGAACAGGGCCTCGGCCCGCCGAAAGATGGTCAGGAGAGTAAGGGGGAAGTCCATCATCAGTCCCTGCACGGGCCATCCTCCTCTCGCGGGTGGCCGGCCCCGGCCCCCAGTGCCGGGACGGCGGCTGACGATTGCCGGGAACCGTGGCAGCGCCGGCTGCCGCCTCATCGCGCCCGATCCGTCAACGCCTTGCGTCTGCAGCGCCATCCGCTTTCCGGCATCACCTCCCTGAGGGTGCCTCCGGCCTCACCGCTGCCCGCACGGCGACGATGGGCAGGTCCCGGCAGCGTGCCCAGGCCTCCCACTCCTCCGCCGTGCGGCGGCGGAAGGCGGTGGCCAGGCGAGCCTCCACCCCCATGGGCAGGACCGCCGACAGGCCCGCCCCCCTTGAGGTCGCCTCGAGCAGCCCGCTCAGGGCGCCGGGGGCGGGAAGGGGGGTGTCCTGGGTGCTTTGCCGGTCCCCTGGCGCGGCCGCGCTCTCCTTCGGTCGAGGGGCGCCGCCGGTGCCCTGGCCGGTGTCTTCCAGCAGCTCGCCGTCTTCCAGCAGATCGGCCAGCAGCCGCCGGGCGAAGTGGGGCTCCAGGGCCGCCACGGCCACCCAGCCTTCCCGGGCAGCGTAGCACCGGTAGAAGGGGAAGGCGCCCCCCAGCAAGCCACCGGGTGCCGTCAGCCCGTGCCGCAGGGGCTCGGCCAGGGCGAAAGCCGCCTCGGCCAGGCTGACCTCGACCGGGTGGAGGGGGAGGCCCCGCTCCCGCGCCAGCAGGAGGGCCAGGGCGGCGGCCACCGCCCGTTCGGCCCCGGCCAGGTCGGCCAGCAGGGTGCGGGGTAGAGCCGGCGGGTCGAGCAGTCCCGCTTCCGCCAGGTAGGTCAGGTCGTGGCCGGGTTCTTCCTGCCGGGGCGCGGGGTAGCCCACGATGGCCACGTGGGCCAGCTGCCGAAAGCGCCGGCCCAGCTCGGCGGCCGAAAGCCCGAGCCGGGCCAGGGCCGAGGGGCGCTGGGCGGTCAGAAGCAGATCCGCCCCCGCCAGCAGGCGGTACAGCTCATCCCGCCCTGCCGCCGACTTCAGGTCCAGGCGGCGCACCTCCTGCCCCGCGGTCAGGGACCGGTACCAGGCGGGAGCCGCCGTGGCCAGCGGATCGCCGCCCGGTGGTTCGATTTTGTAAACCGTGGCGCCCAGGGCTTGAAGCCGGGCTGCGGCCACCGGCCCCGGGACGTTGACAGCCAGGTTGACGACCCGGCAACCCTGCAGCGGAGCCAGGGACGGGGGCGGCGCGGGGGAGGGGCGGGCATGGGCGGGCACGCACTTCACCCCGATTCGTCGCCAGAAGTGGTGGTGGACACGGAATTCGCCGTGCCCGGCCGGTATCCTGCCGGATGCCGCTGAACCCGTGGCCGAATCCGGCCCCGGCGCGGCTCTTCCCTTGCGGCCCCGCACCTTGGAGTCCCCCGGCCCCACCGGCCGGGGCGGTCCCCCTGCGCACCGGCCGTGCGGCCCTATACCGTTCCGACAGCTCGCCGGCCCGGCCGGCCCTCCCAGCCGCGAGGGCCCACCAGGCCGGTTCCGGGATCAGCTGGAGCGGTCCCGTGGCGGATCCCCGGCCGGGGTGTCGCCCGCCAGGGCCCGGTAGAGCAAGGGCAGCGAGAGGTCGTAGCGGTGGGCGATGCTGAAGTGGCCGCCGTCGAACTCGTCGTAGGTGTGGGCGATGCCCAGGTCATCCAGCGCCCGGTGCAGCTGCCGCGCGCCCCAGAGCAGGTTGAACTCGTCCTGGCGCCCGCAGTCGATGTAGACCAGCCGCAGGCGGCGGAGGGTGCCGGCCACCCGGGGCGCCAGGCGGACGGGGTCCAGAGCCAGCCACCGTTCCCAGACGGCGGGGCGCAGGGCGCCGATTTCCAGGTCGACCGGCAGGGCGATGCCGTGGGGTTCTGCGGGGTCGGGCGAGTAGCAGGCCGCCATGGCCAGGATGTTCAGGGACGCCTGCCAGGTTCGGTTGAGGGACCGGCCCTGGGCCCGCAGCTGGCGGTAGGCGTCCAGGTAGGCATCAAGGCCGCCCAGCTGGCGCACATGGTCGAGGAACTTGGGGAAATCGGGGAGGTAGCAGTACTCGAACGCCATGTCCCCCGAGTGGCAGGCGAAGGCCTGGAAGACCTCCGGGTGCCGCGCGGCCTGGACGAAGGACCCGTACCCGCCCGACGACTTGCCCGCCAGGCCGTGGGCCGACACGGCGTAGTGCCGCTCCACCAGGGGGACCAGCTCCCGGACCAGGTAGTCTTCGTAAGGGCCCACGGCGGGGGAGTTCAGGTACTGGCTGCCGCCCAGGAAGGTGAAGCAGTCGGGCAGGGCAAAGAGGGCGGGCCCGATGCGGCCCTCGGCGTAGAGGCGCCCCAGCCGCTCCGGCAGGGTCTCCTCCCAGGGGTTGAAGTTGAGCTGGCTCGCACCCGTTCCCCCGAAGCCGGAGAGGATCCAGATGCAGGGCACCGGCCGGTCCGGCAACCCATCGGGAGGAACCAGCACCCACAGGGAGCGCTCGGCCGGGTCGCCCCAGGGGTTGCCCGCCAGCAGCCGGCTGCGGTGGCGGTGTTCCACGGCCTGGAAGGGCGGGTGGTGGGGTCGGTGCACGATGGGATCACCTCGTCGCGGCAATCTGGGTTGAAGCAGTCCGGGTGCGGGGCCGCCTTCGGCCCGGCCCCCGGGCCCCCGGTGTGGTACCTTCTAAGGTAGCCCGATACCGGGATGTTCCCGATACCGGGATGTTTCTGGACGGCGGGCTTGCTTCCTGGCCGCGAGCCCGGCGCCGGGCGCCGGGCTGGGCCCAGGGCCTGAGAGAAGCCGCTTGGGCCGCGATTCGGGCCGCAGCGGCCCGCAACTGCAGGTCCTGACACCGAGGGGCCGCCCGCGGCCCGGCCCGCCCCATCCCGGTTGCCTGGAGGGTGGCCGTTGCTGCAAGGATACCTGGCCGGCATCCGCCGGCTGACCCTGCGCCAGGTCCCCGTGCCCGAGCCGGGGCCGGGGGAAGTGGTGGTCAAGATCCGCTGCGCGCTGACCTGCGGCACCGACCTGAAGACCTTCCGCCGGGGCCACGCGCGCCTGCCCGTTCCGGGCCCCTTCGGCCATGAAGCGGCCGGAGTCGTCCATGCCGCCGGCGAAGGGGTGGAACGCTTCCGGCCGGGCGACGCGGTGATGTGGGTGCCCACGGCACCGTGCGGCCAGTGCCCGCCCTGCCGGCGGGGCCAGGAGAACCTGTGCCGGCACCTCTTCGATCCCGAGCGCATGGCCCTGGGGGCGTATGCCGAGTTCATCCGCCTGCCGGCGCCCATCGTGGCCCGGCACCTGTTTGCCAAGCCCGGTCACCTGTCTTTCGAGCAGGCCGCCTTCCTCGAACCCCTGAGCTGCGTGGTGCGGGGCTGGCGGCGGCTGGGCCGGCCCGAAGAAGTGGTGGTCATCGGCACCGGCACCATCGGGCTCTTGCACGTCATGGTGGCGCGGGCGTTGCAGGTACCCCGCATCGTGGCCGTGGGGCGGCGAGCGGCGGGGCTGGAACTGGCCCGGCAGGCGGGGGCCACCGAGACCCTGGCGGCGGATGCCCAGGAGGCCCTGCCCCGGATTCGCGCCCTCTTCGGCGGTGAGGGGCCGGCGGCGGTCATCGAGGCCACCGGCCGCGCGGAAAGCTGGCAGGCGGCCGCCCAGTGGGTCCGGCCGGGCGGGCGGGTGCTGCTCTTCGGCGGCCTGGCCGGCGGCACCTGGGTACACTTCGAAGCCTTCCGGCTCCATTACGAAGAGGTCGACCTCATCGGTTCCTTCCACTACACCCCGGCCGACGTGCGGGAGGCGTACGATCTTTTGGCCCGCGGCCGGCTGCCGGTGGCGATGCTGATCACCCACCGGCGGCCCCTGGCCGAGCTGCCGGAGGTCTTCCAGGCCCTGGACCGGGGGGAGGCGATCAAGGTCGCCCTCTACCCTGAGGGGGCCGAAACGGGCGGGGCGGGCGAGGCGGGCGGGCCGGCCCGGCCGGGCGGAGGGGACGGGCCGGGTCAGGGTTCGTCATCGCAAACCCTGCCCTGAGTCCCGCCCGGAGCGGAAGCCGAGCCCCGGCGCCCGCCGGGTGCCAGGGCAGGAGGGGAGGCTGGGCATGGCGGAAGGGGTGACCGGTCCGGCGACGGGGGCGCCGGTTCTTCCGGAGGCGATGCAGGTGGCCCTTCTCGACGGGCAAGGGCAGGTCCGGGTGGCCCGGCGGCCCGTGCCGCAGCCCGGTCCGGGTGAAGCCCTGGTCCGGCTGCGGGCCTGCGGCATCTGCTCCAGCGACCTGCTGGACTGGTACGTGGCGGGGAAAGCCCGGGAGGGACCCTTCGTCTTCGGTCACGAGCCGGCGGGCGAGATCGTGGCCTTCGGGCCGGGTGCGGTGCCGCCGCCCGGGGTGGATGTGGGCAGCCGGGTCTTCGTCCACCACCATGCCCCCTGCATGGCGTGCGCCGCCTGCCGGAGGGGCGATTACGTCCACTGCCCCCTCTGGCGCCAGCCGGGCCTGCGGCCGGGCGGCATGGCGGAGTACGCCGTCATCGCACCCCAGGTGCTCCGGCACGACACCCTGCCCCTGCCGGAGGGCGCGGGATGGGAGGTGGGGGTCCTGGTCGAACCGGTGGCCTGTGCGGTCCATGCCCTGCAGCGGGCCGGCCTGGAACCGGGGCAGCGGGTGATGGTGATCGGCGCCGGGTTCATGGGCCAGGTGCTGGGGCTGGTGGCCCGGGCCTGGGGCGCGGCCGAGCGGGCCGTGGTCGACCGGGTGCCGGGCCGGCTGGCCTGGGCGGCCCGGCGCTGGGCGACCCTGGTCCTCGACACCCGGGCCGGGACCCAGGCCGAGCCGGCGCAGCCGCCGGGCGGTCCGGTGCCGTGGGTCCGGGTGGCCTCCGGCCCCGAGGAGGTGGCGCGCCGCCTGGCCGAGCGCTGGGGGGAGGGCGCCGACCTGGTCCTGGTCTCGCCAGCCGGGGAGCAGCCTCTGCGGCTGGGCATCGCCTGCGCCCGGCCGGGAGGTACCGTGGTGATGTTCGCCCCCACGGCCCCCGGCCACGATCCGGCCATTCCGGGGTATGACATCTTCTTCCGGGAGATCCGGCTGGTCCCCAGCTACTCGGCGGGGCCGCCCGACACCCGGGCGGCGCTGGACCTGCTGGCCTCCGGCCAGGTTCCGGCGCGCGAGCTGGTCACCCACCGCTACCCCCTGGCGGAGGTGGCCGCGGCCTACCGCCAGGTCAAGGACCCCGGCGCCTTGAAGGTCCTGGTCGAGCTGTGACACGGCCCGGGGAGGCGGCCGCGGAGGAGGTTGCCCGATGGAAGCGACGTCCAATCGTCCCCTGACGGCGGAGGAGTTCGGGCGGCTGCGGGTACGCCGGTTCGACCCCGCCACCTTCCGCTGGGAGGGCATTCCCGACCAAGTCTACCAGGGTCCGGAGGAACCGGCCCCCCGGTTCCGCGACGTGATCCGCCGCACCCTGGTGCCCGGCGGGGCCACCCCTGCCGCCTTCGAGGTGCGGTACTTCGAGGTGGGCCCCGGGGGTTACTCGCGCTTTGAACTTCACCAGCACATCCACGCGGTGCTGGTGCTGCGGGGCGAAGGGGAGGTCCAGGTGGGGGGCGAGGTCTACCGGGTCCGCCCCTTCGACCTGGTCTACATCCCTCCGGAGACGCCCCACCAGTTCCGGCACCGGGGGGCCCCGGGGGACGAGCCCTTCGGGTTCCTCTGCGTGGTCGACGCCCAGCGGGACCGTCCCCGGCCGCTGGATTGAGGGGGCCTGGCCCTGGGCCGGCTCACGGCCGGCGGGGTGGCCGCATTCACCGGAAGGGTTTCAGGGAGCCGGGCTCCCGCCCGGTGGCGAAGGAGGGCACAGCCCGCCGGGTGCCGCCGGCCCGGGGAGGAACGGGGACACCCGCGGCGGGCGCGCCCGGCGCCCCAGGCGGGTAGGAGGTCGCCCCGGCCGCCAGCCCCGGCCTGCCGGCGCCGGGCGGGAGGGTGGCGGCTCCCGGCAGGTCCGGCCCCGGCGCCGGGGAGGGCCCCGGCGCCCGGAGGACCGCCGGCGGCCGGAAGACCGCCGGCGGCTGAACGGCCGAGCCCGCTCCAGCCTCCCGCCCAGGTGATGGCGCCGTGATCGCGCTGCCCGCGGGACGCCGGGGGTCGAACCGGGTACCCCACCCGGGCGCCGGGGGGAAGGACCGCCGGCGGCAACCCCGCCAGGGCCTGGGGCACCGGCCGGAGACGGAAGGCCGCCGCCCGGGCCGGCGCGCCGTCCCGGGCCGTCGCCGGCCCGTCCTGCACCGGGTCCGAACCGGTGGCGTCTTGCCGCACGGGCGGTACCGGCTCCGGGCCCGCAGGTCCGGCCCCACCGGGCCCTTCCTCGGCCGGGGGCCCGGGATGCCCTGCGGCGGCCGGCTGACCCGGTTCCACCTCGGGGTCCTGCTCCTGGCCTGGCGCCGTGGCGTTTCCGGGGCGAGGGCCCGCCGGTGCCGGCTCCCTGAGACGGCCTTCCTCCCCGGCAGGGACACCGGGCCAGGCGTCCCAGTCCTGGCGGGTACCGCCGGCTCTGCCGGAATGGCCGGCCTCGGCCCCCCGGCCGGGTGCAGGCGGGCTCCCGGTCTCGCCGCCGGTGACCATGCCGGTTCCTCCGCCACCGGATGCTTCCCCGCTTCCCTCGCCGTGGCCGGTGCAACCTGGCAAAGAGAGGCCCGGCCCGGCATCGCCGCCTTCGGTGGCGGCGCCCTCGCAGGTGCCGCCCTCGGCGGTGGCGCGGCCCGCCGGGCCGCCGGGGTTCCCGGCGCGGGCCGGGCCGGTTTCCGGACGTCCGAGGGCGGGCCGGGCCCACGGCACCACGGGCTGCCGCGGCCCGCCGTAGAAGGCAACCAGCCCGGAGTAGAGGGCGGCGGCGACCACAGGAGCCGGCCAGCCCGCGGGCAGGGTCAGGCTGGCGGCGAGGGGAGCGACTAGGACGACCGCCCCGGCGGGCGGACCGGATCCCGGCGCGCCTGCCATGGCCCGCGGGCCGGCCGGTCCAGCGGGGCCGGGCGGTGCGGCTGCGGTGGCAAGGGGCTCCGGCCCGCCTGCGGAGGGGCGGTCCACCAGAAAGCGCAGCTTGTGCCGGGGCCAGGCCCGCTGGTGTACGGGCAGGCAGCCGGCTTCCCACAGGCTCCGGGCCAGGTGCCGGCCCAGCCACCAGGCCCGCCAGGGCCGGCGACCGGCGGTGGCGACCCGGCCCCGCAGGGAAACGGCGTCAAGGTGGATGTGGAGGGCGACGTCGGCTGCCAGGCGGGTGAAGGCCGGTGCGGCGGGGGACGAACCGGCGCCGCCGCTCCCGGCGGCCGCGCCGGAGCCCGCCGGGGCGCCGGAGGGGCTGCCGGTGCCCGCTGCCGGCCCGGGAGGGGCCGCGCCGGCCGCCCTGGCCGGCGCGGCTTGTGGGACGGGGACCTGCTGTGCCCCGCCCGCAGGCACCTGGACCACCGTCACCCCTGCCCGCTGGAGGATGGTGGCGAGTTCCTCGGCCAGCCTTTCCGCCGGCCCGCCGGGCTGCGGGGCAGCGGGGCCGGGCCCTCCACCTGGTGCCGCCGGCGGAGCGGTGCGGGGGCCCGGTTCGTCCGCCGTCACCTGCAGGATCACCGTCCGCCCGTGCAGGGCCGAGTCGACCGCCGCGTAAGCAGGCCCGTCCCCGCCGCCGCCCATCCAGACCCGGTGCCCCAGGCGTTCCAGCACGGTCACCCAGCCCGGGATGCCTGCGGTGTCGTCCACGTCGACCAGCCAGCGGTGGCGGACCAGCACCTGCATGGCGACCCCTCCTCCGGTCGCTGTCAGCATACGCACGGCCCGGAGGCGGGGTGCGGGGGAAAGGGGGCGGCTTTGCCCAGGTCCCGGGGGGCAGGTTTCAGGCCTCCTGGCGGGCGCCGTTCAGCACGCCGCCCAGGACACCGCCGTAGACCAGGTGGGCCAGGGCGGCCACCAGGGCGCTGCGGGCCCCGGAAAAGCCCGTGCCCAGGAAGCCGGGCGACGGAGCTGCACCGGCGGCGGACAGCAGGGGCAGGATGACCAGGGCCCCTGCGACCCAGACGGCGAGCCCAAAGGCCATACCGGTCACCGCATTGCCGGCGGGCGCCACGGCGCGGTACACGAAGGCCCAGAGGACGGCGGCCACCAGCAGGGCCGCCAGGCCGCCGATGGACATGGCGGCCTGGGCCGTGATCCGGCCGTCGCCCATGCCCAGGCCGTCGGCGACAAAGCGGCTGAAGGCGCCGCGCTGGGTGCCCAGGATGGGCTGCAGCACGTAGACCGTCGCGATCTGCACCAGCCCGGCGACCAGTCCGGCGGTCACGACGCGGGCGGTGGCCACCTTTCGCACCGGTGCCACGGCCATCTCACTCCTTCGTCTTCTGGCGAGGGCGCGCCGGACCGCGGCCCCAGGGCTGCCGGCCCGGCGGCAGGCATCATGGTTAGGGTGACCACGGGCCGGACCGGCCATGCGAGACCGGCCAGGCGATGCAGGATCGAGCCCGCGCCGCATTGCACCCGGCGGGTCCATGGGCTACGGTGGTCCTGGTCCGGCCCGGCGGTGCCGGGGTACGGCGCCCGCGGCGGGACCCGGTGCCGGGGAGGCTGCCGCCCGCCCGGGCCAGGGCCAGCGTTCCCAGGCGAGCTCTGCGGGCTTGTCTGGAGGTCTCAGGCTGGATTCGGCCAGCATTTGGGCACGAGCATTCCACGAGCCGGCCGGATTTCAAGGGGAGGGATGCGGGTATGCCCGATGGCGCGGCAGTTCCGGGGCACGGGGGCAGGCCGCCGGCCGGCAGCGGCGCCTTGCGGCCCGGCGGCGGCCTGCGCTGGCTGGCGGTGGTGGCGACGGTGACCATGTTCCTGGTGGTGGTCGCCGGTGCTCTGGTCACGGCCACCGGCTCGGGGGAGGGCTGTGGCCGCTCCTGGCCGCTCTGCGGGTCGCCGGAGTGGACCCTCCAGGCCGTCATCGAGTTCAGTCACCGGGTCATCTCCGGCATTGCCGCCCTGGCCGTGGTGGCGCTGGCCGTGCTGGCCCCGCGGCGCCTGGGCGGCCGCCGCGACGCCCGCTGGCTGGCGGCGGTGGCGGTCGCCTTCCTTTTCCTGCAGGCCGGGCTCGGTGCCGGCGTGGTCCTGTGGGGGCAGTCCGACGCCGTCCTGGCCCTGCATTTCGGTATCTCCCTGGTCTCCTTCGCATCGGTGGCGCTGCTCAGCCTGCGGGTGTGGCGAGGAGCCGCCGCCCCCGCGGGACGGGCCGGCCAGGCGGGCCCGGGCGGCGGGCACGGCGTGCCGACCGTGCTGCGCCGGGGGCTGTGGCTCGTGCTGGGCTACACGTACCTGGTGGTGTACACGGGGGCTTACGTCCGCCACACCCAATCCAGCCTGGCCTGCCCGGCCTGGCCGGCCTGCGGGACGGCGTGGGAGGGGGCCGCGCTGGTCCAGATGGTCCACCGGCTGGCAGCCGGCGCGCTGCTGGTGGGGCTGGGCATCCTGGTTGGGATGGCCCGCCGCCACCGTCGCGAGCTTCCCTCTCTGGTCCGGGGCACCTGGCTGGCGGCCGGCCTGGCCGTCCTGCAGGCGGCCAGCGGCGCCTACGTGGTCCTGAGCCGGCTGGAACTGGCGGCCACCATGCTGCACAGCAGCATCATGGCCCTGCTCTTCACCGTGCTGTGCCACCTGGCACTGGAGGCGGCGGGGCCGGCGTGGTCCCTGCACGGTGGTGTCGCGACGGCGGCCGGGCGCCCGCCATCTTCACTGCCGGGTCCGGCGGTAACGGCCGGTGCGGAGGAGCCGGCGGCCCTTGCCGGCTCGCCGGGCTCGGCGGCGGCCGCGCCGGCGGCCCGCAGCCGGCCGGCGGGGGCGCCCACGGGGCCGGCGTGACCCGGGTCGCAGCACCGGCGCGGGCCGGAGAGGGCCGGCGTAAAGACCAACGGCGCAGGGGGCCGGCCCCTGCGCCGTTGGTCCTGCATGGGTCTCTCGTCCCTTGCCCCGCTCGTCCCCTTGCCGCTCGGATCCCTCACATTCGGCCGAGCAGGGCGTTGACCACCTGGTGCAGCGTCACGTCCAGCACCATGGCCCCGAAGACGCCGAAGAGGTACACGATGCTGTAGCCGTAAAGGGCCCGGGCACGCCCCTCGGTGGTCTGCCGCAGCAGCCCGCGGGTGAGCCGCAGGTAGCGGGCGCCCAGGACCACGGCCACCACGGCGTAGGTCCAGCCCAGCTGGCCCAGAGGGAGCATGGCCAGGGTAACCGCCACGGTCACCCAGGTGTAGAAGTACACCTGGCGCAGCGTGGCCTCCACGCCGGCCACCACGGGCAACATGGGGACACGGGCTCTGGCGTACTCGTCCCGCAGAGCCACGGCCAGCGCCCAGAAGTGGGGCGGGGTCCAGAAGAACACGATCAGGAACAGGACCAGCGCCGCGACCTCCAGCCGCCCGGTGGCGGCGGCCCAGCCGATCAGCGGGCCCACGGCGCCGGCCGCGCCGCCGATCACGATGTTCTGCGGCGTCCGGCGCTTGAGCCACGCGGTATAGATCAGCACGTAGAAGGCGATGCCGCCCACGGCCAGGTAAGCGGCCAGCGGGTTGACCTGCGTGTACAGCAGCGCGAAGCTCACGACACCCAGGACCACGGCGAAGACCGTCGCCTGACCGGGACGGATCCGCCCCGCGGCGATGGGGCGCCGGCTGGTGCGGGGCATGGCGGCATCCATGTCCCGGTCCAGCACGTGATTCAGGGTTGCGGCGGAGCCACCGGCCAGCAGGGTCCCCACCAGGGTCAGGAAGAGGGTCCAGGGATGGGGTGCCTCTCCCAGGGCGACCCACATGGAGGCCGCCGTGGTGACCAGCACGAGCAGCATGACGCCCGGCTTCATCAGCGTCAGGTAGTCGCGGAGCGCGTTGCTCCGGCTGGTGGTGATGGCGCGCGCCAGCACCGCGCTGTTGGGCATGCTCATGTTCGTTCCTCCATCCGGCATGGCGAACCCGCCGGTCAAGGCATCGCGAAGCCGCCGGATTCCGCCAGCCGCGCCCTCGCAACGACTCGCAACGATTAGAAAATACCGTAAACCCGGAGGTTCATGCGACCCAAGGGGTGCCTGCTCCGGCTTCAGCCCGAGGCGCATCGGTTTCCAGCCCGATGGCCAGGACAGCGCCCGTTCGGGGACTTTTGATAGTGAGCTGCAGGAAAGAGGAGCGCGCAGGAACGATTACGCCACTATTCTACCGGTTTGCGGATCGCTGGCAAGACTGGGCACTGGGTGGATCGCGGCACCAGGGGCCGGCCTGCCGGTCTTGTCATTTGTCGCCTTGCGGCGGTGGGGGGGATCCCATACAATCCAAGCGGGCTTCGACCTTATTGCATCGCCGGTGCAACAGGGACGGATCGTCGGATTCTGGCCTTGCGGTCCGGAGGGAACGGTTGAATGCCCGCCGGGCCGCAGCGGGGATTGGAGGCAGAGGGCGACATGCAGCAGGCGACCGAGCGCGACAACCGGCGCGCCGGTGCTGTCATGACCCTGCTCATCGGGCTCGTCCTGGTGGCGGGTGTGGCGAGCACCGTATACGCGACGAAGCGCTGGTGGCTGCCGCCCCTGGTGTCGGCGGCCGCGGCGCCCATCGATCGCTTGTTCAACATCATCATGGTCAGCATCGGCATTGTCTTCGTGCTGACCCAGGGTTTGCTGGCCTGGTTCGTATGGAAGGCGGCGCGCAATCCGCGGGCGCTGTACTGGCATGAGAACAGGCGCCTGGAGTCCGGCTGGACCGTGGCCACCGCCGTCATCCTGACGGTCTTCATCGTGATGGGCTACCAGATCTGGCTGACGCTGCATACGCCGGCGGCTGCGGCGGCGGAGAAGTCGACGGTGGTGGAGGTCTGGGGGCAGCAGTTCTTCTGGACGGCGCGGTATCCGGGTCCCGACGGCCAGTTCGGCAAGACCGACCCGCAGTTCGTCGACTTCCAGAAGAACCCCTTCGGCATCGACCCCAACGACCCTGCTGGCAAGGATGACATCGTGATCGACGGCTCCAAGGGGCCCATCGTGATGCCGGCGGATTATCACGTAACGGTCAAGCTGAGCTCGCGGGACGTGATCCACAGCTTCTTCGTGCCCAATCTGCGCGTGAAGATGGACGCCGTCCCCGGTCGGGTGACGGAGGTCTACGTGCAGCCCACGGAGCCGGGTCGCTACGAAATCGCCTGCGCGGAACTGTGCGGTGTCGGTCACTTCGCGATGCGCGGCGAGATCGAGGTCCTGCCGGAAACGGACTGGCAGGCCTGGCTTCAGCAGCATGCGGGCCAGCACGGCGGCACGGCTCAGTGATCGGTAGCCTGTAGACCGTCGCCGGCTCGGAGAGAGGAGGAGCGGTCATGGCGCACGGCGGAACCCAGGCCGCGGTGGCAGGGCACGCGACGGGTGCAGCCCACCACCACGAGCCGCAGAGCTTCTGGCGCCGTTACATCTTCAGCACGGACCACAAGATCATCGCCATCCAGTACCTTCTGACGTCGCTGGTCATGGCGGCGGTGGGTGGCTTCCTGGCCATGCTGATGCGCGTGCAGCTGGGCTGGCCGGGGAAGGAGTGGCCGTTGCTGGAGGCCATCATGCCCAACGCCTTCAAGGGCGGGCAGATGAACCCGGACTTCTACTACGGGGCCGTCACCATGCACGGCACCATCATGGTGTTCTTCTTCCTGACCACGGCCCTGAGCGGTGGGTTCGCCAACTTCCTGATCCCGCTGCAGATCGGTGCCCGGGACATGGCCTTCCCGGTTCTCAACATGCTGTCCTTCTGGGCGTTCCCGGTGTCCATCGCCTTCGCCCTGGCGTCCTTCTTCGTCCAGGGCGGCGCGCCGGGTACCGGTTGGACGGCCTACGTGCCCCTCAGCGACCGCGAGACGGCCGGCCAGACCCTCTGGCTGATCTCGGTATTCATCCTGATGCTGGCGTTCCTGGCGGGTGGCATCAACTACATCACGACCACCCTCAACATGCGCACCAAGGGCATGTCCTTCAGCCGGCTGCCCCTGACGGTGTGGGCGCTGTTCGTCACGGCGCTGGTCGGCCTGTTCGCCTTCCCGGCCCTGATGGCGGCGTCGTTGATGCTGATCTTCGACCGGGTCGGCGGGACCCACTTCTTCGATCCGGCGGGCGGCGGCGACCCGATCCTGTGGCAGCACCTCTTCTGGTTCTTCGGGCATCCTGAGGTGTACATCGTCATCCTGCCGGCCATGGGCATCGTGTCCGAGGTCCTGGCGGCCCACGGCCGCAAGCCGGTCTTCGGCTACAAGTACATGGTCGGGTCGATCCTGACCATCGCGGGCTTGAGCTTCCTCGTCTGGGGGCACCACATGTTCTCCAGCGGCATGAGCCCGACGCTGGGCAGCACCTTCATGGCGACGACCCTGGCCATCGCGATCCCGTCGGCCATCAAGACGTTCAACTGGCTGGCGACCATCTACCGGTCGAAGATGCGGTTCACGGCGGCGTCGCTGTACGCCATCGGCTTCGTGTCGCTGTTCATCACCGGCGGCCTGACGGGCATCATCCTGGGCAACCCGTCCGTCGACTTGTACTTCCATGACACGTACTTTGTCGTCGGCCACTTCCACTTCATCATGGGAGCCGCGGCGCTGTTCGGCGTCTTCGCGGGGATCTACCACTGGTTCCCCAAGATGTTCGGCCGGATGATGAACGAGCGCCTGGGGAAGATCCACTTCTGGCTGACGTTCCTGGGGATCTACGGCACCTTCTTCCCCATGCACTTCCTGGGGACGGCCGGGATGCCGCGGAGGATCTACAACTGGGACGCCTATCAATTCCTGGGCGACGTGGCGACCCTGAACCATGTGATCTCCATCTCGGCCTTCGTGCTGGGCGCCGCGCAGTTGATCTTCGCGTACAACCTGTTCTACAGCATGTTCCGGGGTCCGAAGGCCGAGCGGAACCCGTGGCAGGCCAACACGCTGGAGTGGTGGGCGCCGTCGCCGCCGCCCCACGGCAACTGGGATGAGGCGGAACCGGTGGTCTACCGCTGGCCGTACGAGTACAGCCCGAAGGATGCCCCGGAGGGCGTGGACCATATCCCGCAGTGGGTGCCCGAACCCGCGCTGGCCGCTGCCGGTGGGGACCGGGCCGGGTCGCGGTGAGCGCATCGCCCGATTCGCGGGCCAAATGCCGGTAGGTGCCGGCAGGGCCCGCGGGACCGGCTGGACGGCCAGGTGCAAGGGCATCCACGCGCCATGGCGAATCGGGAGGTACCGGTGCCGGCGGCCTGCCGCCGAGGTCAGGGGGTGAACCCGATGGCGACAACGACACGGAAGCCGTCCCGAACCCGCCCGCGCACCCGCCCAGGCCGCCCGGCGGGGCGGCCGCCGGTGCCGGTGATCCCGGGGGGCCGGGCCGGTGAGCCGGTCCGGATCCCGCCCGGAGGCCCGGGTGGCGGCGGTGGCAACGGCCGCGCGCCCGGCGGCGGCGACGAGGAGGCGGCCCGCGCCCGGGCCGCGACCATGGCCACCTGGATCGTCGTGGCGGCGGTCACCCTGATGTTCATGGGTTTCACCAGCACGTACGTGGTGCGCAGCGCGGAGCCCGGCTGGGCGCGCCAGGACCTGCCCTCCCTGCTGTGGTGGAACACGGCGGTCCTGCTGGCCAGCAGCGTCATCATGGAGGTGGCCCGCCGCCGGGCCGCCCGTGGCGCCGTCCAGGGCGCCCGGCGGGCGCTGGCCCTCACCCTGGTGCTAGGCGCCGCCTTCGTCGCGGGGCAGGTGACGGCGTGGTTGCAGTGGCTGGCTGCGGGCATCGCGGCGGCGGGTAGCACCCATGCGGCGTTCTTCTACCTGCTGACCGGTACCCATGCGGTCCACGTGGCCGGCGGCATGGGCGCGCTGATCTACGGCCTGTGGCGGTTGGGGCGGCCTGGCACGACGGCGCAGCGGGCGGCGTCGCTGGCCAACATCGCCACGTACTGGCACTTCGTCGACGTGCTGTGGATCTATCTTTTCGCCTTGCTTCTCTGGTAACGACGGGGGTGTCGGCATGAGCACGATTGAGGCGACGCAGCATCCGCTGGCGGCCGACCAGGAGGCGGTGCTGCGCTCGGAGTGGGGCGGCGGGCGCTCGCCCTTCGGTGCTGCCCATTCCAAGCTGGGCATGTGGGTCTTCCTGGCGTCGGACGTGCTGGTTTTCGCCACGCTGCTGACGGCCTACGGGGTGGCCCGGCTGAAGGCGGGCACCTGGCCCGACCGGACCCACATCTTCGAGGGACTGTGGCTGGTCACGTTGATGACCTTCATCCTGATCAGCAGCAGCTCCACCATGGCGGCGGCCGTTGGCGCGGCACGCCGGGGCGACCAGAAGGCGGCGGTGCGGTTCCTGCTGCTGACCATCCTGGGTGGCCTGTTCTTCCTGGGATCGCAGGCGTTTGAGTGGACCAGCCTAATTCGTGAAGGTGCGCGGTTGTTTACCAATCCCTGGGGTGTGCCGCAGTTCAGCGCCAGTTTCTTCGTGATCACGGGCTTTCACGGCTTCCACGTGCTGACGGGCCTGATCTACCTGGCGGTGGTCACGCTCAACGCCATGCGCGGGCGCTACTCGGGCCTGGGCGTCGAGGTGGCCGGGCTGTACTGGCACTTCGTCGACCTGGTGTGGGTGTTCATCTTCACCCTGTTCTATCTGATCTAGGTTTGCTGGCGAGGAAGGAGGGGCGCCCGGTGAGTGGTTCCACGGAGCATGCGCTGGAGCATGGCCACGGCCACGAGCACGATCACGGCAACCGGCTGTACTTCACCACGTGGCTGTGGCTGCTGGTGATCACCGTGCTGGAGGTGGGTGTGGTCCTGTTCCACCTGCCCCGGGCCCTGCTGGTGGGCATCCTGCTGCTGATGACGGTGCTGAAGGCGGTGCTGATCGTCGCCAACTTCATGCACCTGCGTTTCGAGAAGCTCAACATGATCTACGTCATCATCACGCCGATGATCTTCGCGCTGATCATGTGGTACGGCGTGGCGCTGGACTACTGAGCGGGCGGGAAGGGTTCTCCGGAGGCACGGCTGCGGAAGGAGCAGGGCCGCGACACCCGTCGCGGCCCTGTGCTCCCGGAGGGGGAAGGCGATATGACGCCCCTGGAACTGGCCAGCCACTGGACAAGCGGCGCACAGCTGCCCAAGGCGTTCCTGCTGATCATGCTGGGCGTGACGTACGGGCTCATCGTGCTGCTGGGAATCGGCGCCTACCGGCTGCTGAAAGGTGGCCAGCGCCCGCCGGACGATCCCGGCAGGCCGCCGGAGCCGTCGGGGCGGGACCGGCAGATCGGCAGGCCGTAGCCCCGTGACGGCGCGGGCAGGTCGGGATGGGCGCAGGCAGGGCCGGGCAGGGCATGGATGGATCGGGGAGACGGACCGGAGTGCAGGCGGGCGGTGCCCCAGGGCACCGCCCGCCCGTTTGGCACCGGCCATCTCACAGGTGGCCGCCCCGGCACCTACCTGGCCCGGGGACCTACCTACCGGTAGCGGTCGCCCAGGAACAGCTGAACCACCAGGACACCGTACGGAATGGGCACCACCGCCACGCCGATGGCGTCGTGGCTGGGGTTGAGCAGGTTGGCCCGGTGCCCTTCGCTCGCCATGAGCTGCAGATGGGCCCGGTCCACGTCCCGCGACATGGCCAGGTTCTCCGCGCCCATGACCCGGGCCGAGATGCCCGCGCGCCGTTCCATCTCATAGGGCGAGCCGTAGGTTGGGGATACGTGGTCGAAGTAGCCGCGGGCGCGGAGGTCCTCGGCCTTCAGCCGGGCCAGCCGCACCAGATCCGGGTCGACGGCCAGGGCCGGGAGCCCGCGGTCACGGCGCGCGTCGTTCACCAGGTCCACCAGGTGTTTCTCCGCGGCCGTCAGGGCCGGCCGTACGGCGGGACTGGACGGAGACGGCGCCGCCGGGGCAGGGGTGGACGGCGCGGAACCCGGCCCACTGCCGCGGGGCGTCGGCGCCACCGGGGCCGCCGGGGTGCTGCCGCCTGCCGGTGCCGGCTGGGTGGCGGGACCTGCCGTCCCGTCGGCCGAACGCTGGCGGAGGATGGCCAGTTTCCAGGCGTAGTACCAGGACGGGGAGCCGGCAGCGACCGGGCGGGCCGTGTCCACGGCCTGGTTACCCGTGCCAGGGAGGGGCGCGGTTTGCTGGGGCTGCTGGACCGGGGCGGGAGCCGGTGGGCTGGCGGTCCGGACCCCGGCAGGTGCGGACCGAGACCGGACCAGATACCACGATGCCTGGGCGGGGCTTGCGGTAACGGCCATCAGGAGCAGGGCCGCCGCCGTTGCGGCGGCGCGCCGCCAAAGAGAGGCCATTCCCATAAAATCCCTCCCCTTTTGAGTGGAACCCAGCATCCATTGTTCAGACCTGCAGCCTGAGGGGCAAACGCTTGAGTTGGCATCGTACCGGCCGAGGAGAGAAAGGACGCCGCCGGGGAGGGCTGTCCGTACGGCCAGGCATCTTTCGAAGCCCATGGAAGAATTCGGCTAGGGGCGGGAGCCATGGGGGAACGGGCTTCTGCCCGGCCTGGCGACGTGCCCCACCGCCGGCACTGTCCCTGGAGGCCTCAGATCGCCCTGGACGGGTTCCGGCGCAGGTTCCCCGGAAGGTCCTGCGGGCGGGAGCGGCTGCATCCGGGGCGCCTCCACCTCGGCGGGCGGTGTCCCCTGGGAGGTCTCCCCGAGGGGTGCAGTCACCCCCAGGTCCGCCAGCCAGCCGATGTCCACGGTGGTTCCGGCCTGGACCGGCGGCGGCGGTTCCGGAGCCTGGTCGGCCTCCGCCTTAGCGGGGGCCGGTTCGTCCGGCTGCCGGCTGCAGGCTTTCCGGCGCAGCTCCCCCTCCGGGGTGATCTGGGCGAGGAGCCGCACCCCGCCAGACCCGGTTCCACCGGGACCGGCCAGAACCAGGGCGGCGCCCCCGGCGGGAGCCACAAGCAACCGCACCATGGCCCAGGCGGCAGGGGGGCGACGGGCGGGGAGCCTGGTGGCGGGTCCTGCACCGGGCGAGGCCGGCCGGCCGGTGGTGGGGCAAAGCGAGGAAAGGTCGAGATCGACCCATTCGGCGAGCCAGTAACCGTCCCCTTGACGCCGCCAGATCCCCAGCCAGAGCCCGGGACCGCCAGGGCGGGCCGGAGGCGCGCCTTCAGGTTGCCCGCCCTTCCGAGCCGCCGCCGTGCCGGGTCGCGGGGCGGGTTCCTCGGCGGCGAGCCGTTCCCCGGAAGGGACGGCGGTCGCCCCTGCGGGCGCCGGCCACGTTCCCCGCGGCAGTACCAGGAGCACCACGGGCGACGTGCCCCGGCACCAGCCGGCCGAAGCCGGCCGGGGGACCGGGCCGCTCTCGGCTCCGGCGGGGGCATGGGCGGCTCCGGCGGAGGCACGGGCGGCGGGGATGGCCGGTCCCGGAAGAAGGTCCCGGACCTCCACGGGGCCCACCGGCCCTGCACCGGCGGCCGTGAAGCCAGCCCTCCTGCTTCCCGTGCCCGGGAGAGAATGGCGCGAGGCCGGACCCGGATCCCCCGGCCCGGTGGGATGGGGCACCACCGGCTCGTCGCGCCACCGCTGCCGAAACCAGAGAACACGCCACTCCCCCGCGATCCCGGCCATACCCTGGGCCGGTCCCGCCCGGAACCAGGGGACGAACACGGCCCGTCCCCGCGGGTCGCTGCAGGGAACGGCCATCAACACCCGCTCGCCCCAGAGGGGCCTTACCCGGGCCCCGCCGGCCGGGCCGCCCCCAGGATCGATCCACACATCCACGTCACCCGGATCGGATCCCCGTGCCCACCGGGTGAGAACCACCCAGGGCACGGCCGGGGCGGTGCCCGTTCCCCCCGCTGCTGGATGCGGGAACCGGGTCTCCCGGGCAGCAGGGCCCCATCCGGCCCAGACCAGCGGCCCGCCCGCCGCCCGGCCCGCCACGGGACTGGCTCGTCCCAGCCAGGGGGTTCCGGCGGCACCGGCACCCGCCACCAGAAGCGGCTGTCCGGGCAGGGGCTGCCAGCTCCACGGTTCCCCCTTCGGCCCAAGACCGAGGAAGACCAGGCCGGCGCCCGGGTCCGGGCCTCCTGGGACCTGGCCGGTCCGCACAGGGGGCTCGGCTTCGGGGCGACCCGCGACCGGTGGTCCGGCCATCTGCGGCTCAGGCTTTGGGGCGGCGGGAGCCACCCGCTCGTCCAACGGAAGGGACGGCCCGTTGCCTTCGCCAGCGGGATCCTGCCCTGGACCACAGCCCCAGGGGCGCTTGACGTCCATGGGCCGCACCCTCCCCCCAGGTTCTGCAAGCTTCTACGGCGATCCCGGCCGGGCTATGCCACCCTGCGCCACGGGATGGCGGCCCAGCGGAGCGGGCCGCGCGACCCCGCCCCAGCCCGCCCAAGCCCTGGCGGGGTGCGGCGACCGCCCAAGGGGAGTGGTGCAACCGGCCTCGCCCCGGGGACACGAACCCAATCTTGGGACCAGGCCGTGGCCACCCTGGAGGGCGGCTCATATAGCGGTAGCAGGCGAGGCGGGACGACCGGCCGGGCCTTGTGGGTCCGCCGGGTTGACCCATGGGTGGGCGCCGGGGGGCAAGCAGGGGCGCGAGCCCCCGCCGCACGCAACACGCCGGGTGCCCGGTGGTCCAAGGGGACTGCCGGGACCGGCTGAACACACCGGCCCACGGGGCAGGAGGGATCGTCGTGAGCGACGGAGTGCGGGTGCAGCAGGTCGATCAGGTGGTGCCCGGGCCATGCGACCCGGTGTACGGGTGCCCCGATCCCACCGAGATCGTCTGCATCGAGACGGTCAAGGTGTACGACTTCTGTTTCCAGACGGACCGGCGGGAGAACGTGTGCTTCCCCATCCCCGCCGCGTTCCAGGGGATCCTGCTCTCCGACCTGGTGACCTGTGAGATCGTGCAGGTCACCTGCCAGGAGGTCTCGCGGGAGGAGGATCCCAACAATCCCGGCTTTGCCGACGTGACCCTGCTGGTCACCGTGACCATGCAGTTCACCATCCGGCGCAATGACAGCGTGGTCGCCCAGTTCGAGGATTCCTTTGGATTCCTCAAGACGGTGTTGCTCTGCGCGCCGGAGGGGACGGTGATCCAGTGCGAGTCGGCCGGCTCGCGCTGCGGCCCGTGCGTGATCATCAACGGCCAGGTCTGCTGCGAGGTCGACCTGTGCCTGCTGATCCAGTCCAAGGCGCTGGTCAAGCTGCTGGTGCCGGCCTACGGCTTCTGCGTGCCGGCGCCCTGCGTCACCCTTCCCAAGCCGCCCCTGGTCTGCCCGCCGGAGAACCTGTTCCCCCCGCAGTGCGTGCCGCCCACGACCTGACGAACCGGCGGCACCGGCGCAAGGGGCCGCACCGCCAGGCGGTGCGGCCCCTGCAGCTTCTGCGCCGGCTGCCAGGGGAGGCGAGCGGGTGGCAAGGCGAAAGGAGGGTGGCCGCATGGCACGGTCCGCCGGTCCGTGCTCCGGCTCCGGCCCCGCCGGGGCCGGAGCCGGAGCGAGTGGCACCGGGGGCCCGGGTGCCGGAGGAGCCGCCACAGGCCCTGGCCCCGGCGCCGGGCCCCATGACCCGGCGAGCGGCGCGGCCCCCGGTCCGGCCCGCCCCCTCACCCAGGGGGGCCGCGGCGAGAGGCCCCGTTCAACCCCGGGCGGGGCAAGCGGCACGTCCAGGGTTCCCGCTCCGGCCGGGCAGGGCGAGCGAGACCGGGTGGGCCGGATTCCCCTGTCCCCAGCCGCCGGTCAGGCCCTGCGCCGCTGGGAGGCCACGGTGCGGCCGCGCTACCCTGATCTCGACCCCCGGTTGCTGCGCCCCGGCTTTTGTTTTCCGCTGCCCCGGGGCAGGTACCGGTTCGACCGGGACACCTTTGGTGATCCGCGGCACTGGACCCCTTCGGGCCCGCGACCCCGGCGGCACCAGGGCAACGACCTGCTGGCGGCCAGGGGGACGCCCGTCCGATCGGTGGGGCCGGGCCGGGTCCTGGCCCGCGGCTGGAGCCCCTACGGGGGCTGGTTCATCGTGGTGGAACTGGCCGGGACGGGCTACGCCGCCTACTACTCGCACCTGAACCGCTACTCTCCCGAGGTCCGGGTGGGGCAGCGGGTGCGGGCGGGACAGGTCCTGGGGTACGTGGGCAACACGGGCTACGGCCCACCGGGGACCCGGGGCAAGTTCTGGCCCCACCTCCACTTCGAGTTGCGCCGGCAGGGCGGGCACCCGGGGCCGGTGAACCCGTACCCTTATCTCCGGTACTGGGAGGCCCTGGAGGCCGCGGAAGGGGACGGCTGATCCCGAACCGGCCGGCCAAAAGCCGGCCAGAAGGAAAAGGGGCCGGGCGGGGTGACCCGGCCCCTTTCGCGATTTCCCCCGCCGGTTTCCATCGTTGCCCTCCTTCGCTCCTGCTGTGCCTGCTCCGGTGCTTCATCCCGCGCCGGCGGCCGGCCATGCCCCGTTGCCTGGCGGCCCGCCTCACTCGCCGCCCGGAGCCTCCGGTCCAGCCCCGGAAGGACCCGGGCCTGGCCCCGCTCCCGGCGCCCCCGCGCCCGCCGCCCTGTAGACCTCCACCGTCGCCTCGACCATCGCGTCGAGGCTAAGGCGGGCCTCCGCGTAGCGCCGGCCGAAGGCCATCAGCTCCGCCAGCCACCTCCGGTCCCGGTAGAGCCGCAGAAGGTCCTGGAGGATGGCCGCCGGATCCGGCGGCCCCAGGCCGCGGCCGGTGCCGCTGAAGTCGGGGAAGTCCATTCGTTCCACCAGGTCCGGGGTCACCGGGCCGTGGTACTCCCGCCCCAGGACCAGGCAGGCCGCTCCTGAGGCCAGCCCCTCGCGGATGACCCGGCCCGTGCCGGCGACCACGTGCACCCGTCCCATCACCCGCTCCAGTTCGGAAACCCAGCCCAGATTCTGGATTCGCCCCCCTCCCAGGCGGCGGGTGCTGGCCGCCCACACCTGGGCGTCCCGGGGAAGTCCCTGCACCGCTTGCCGGAACGCAGCCAGGGCGGGCCGCTTCCAGCGATCCACCCGACCGGCGTACAGGAGGGTCCAGTGCGGCTCGCGAATACCGGGGCGAAACCGTTCCAGATCCACGCCGTTGCCCACCACGGCGATCTTCGACCGGTAGGCTCCCAGGTCGCGGGCCACGCGGGGGCCCACGCAGATGAGCCGGCTGGCCGCTGCCAGGGCGCGCCGGTAGGCCGGCTGGTCGAGCCCGAGACCGTGGCAGGTCAGCACCAGGGGAACGCCGAGCACCTCGGCCAGGCGGCGGCCCAGTTCGAAGGACCAGGACGACTGGGCATGCACCACGTCGTAGCGCTCGCCCGGCAGGCCGGCCCGCTCGCCCACTACGGGGGCGGGGAGGAAACGCACCGCCACCCCCGCCCCTTCCAGGGCGGCCACCGTGCTGGCGTGGGCCTGGCGACCGCCGCGGGAGTGGGTGACCCACAGGTCCACCCGGTGCCCCCGCCGCACCAGCCCCCGGGCCAGGTCCAGGACGTGGGCCGTCTGTCCGGAAGGGAAGAAGGCCGCCGTGAGCATCAGGACGTGCAAGGTGCCATCCCTCCCGTTGCCTGGAACCTATGCGCCGGCGATGGTGGCCGTCCCCGGGAACCGGCGCCGGGATCCTGGCGTCCAAGGCGGTGCAGAGAGGAGGACGGCGATGCACCTCGGCGAGGGCGGGCGGCTGGCTGCCGGGCCCGCGGCCGCAGGGACCCCGCCCGGCGGTGAGGCCGTCAACCCCCCGGTTCCGGCCGGCGACCAGGCCTCCGACGAGGACCTGGTCCAGCGGGCCTGCCAGGGGGACCACAATGCCTTTGCGGAACTGGTCCGGCGGCACCACGGGCTGGTCTACAACCTCTGTCTCAGGCTGGTGGGGCAGCCGGCGGACGCGGCCGACGCCACCCAGGAGGTCTTTCTTCGAGTGTTCACCCGGCTGGCCCACTTCCGTGGCCAGGCCCGGTTCCGCACGTGGCTTTACCGGATCGCCGTCAATACCTGCCAGGACGAGCTGCGCCGGCGCCGCCGGCGACCCTGGCCGTGGGGCGACCTTCACGGCGACCTTCACCCGGGTTCCACCCGCAGGAGGGGCGCAGCCCTGGGGTCCGGTCCGGATCCCGCCGGAGGGTCCGGTGCCGGGCCCTCCGCAGGCGGGGTAGGGGACGAACCCGGCCCAGCCGGCGAACCCGCCCGGCCGCCCGCCGGCCGGGGGGCAACCGCCGCACCTGCTGAAGCCGGCGGCACCGGCGCCGGCGCCGGTGCCGCGGTAGCCGGGGCCGCGGTGGCCGGGGCCACGCCGGACCCTGGCGGCGGGGGCATCCGGACCGGTAGCAGCGCCCTCCGGGGCGGGAGCGGGGACCGCGCGGCAGGTGCGGCGCGGCACCCTGCCCGGTTCCCGGATCCCTTCGCTCCGGGCTCCAGTCCGGAAGCGGCGGTGCTGGCGGGGGAGATCCGCCAGGCCGTTGCCGCCGCCCTGGCCGGCTTGCCCGAGCCGTTCCGGGTGGCGGTCGTCCTCCGTGACCTGCACGACCTGTCCTATGAGGAGATCGGCGCCGTCCTGGGTTTGCGCCCGGGAACGGTGCGGTCCCGGATTCACCGTGGCCGCCTGCTGCTGCGGGACGCCCTGATCCGCGCCGGCTGGGCGCCGGGAACCGGAGGCGAGACGCCATGAGATGGTCCTGGATCGACTTCCTGGCCGGTTTCCCGGGCCTGGGACTCCACCCGGTCCGCTGGCTTGACGGTGACGCCCGCGCCCAGCTGCCGCCGCAGCGGCGGCAGGCCGTCGAGCGCCACCTGGCCCGTTGCCCCCGGTGCCGGGCCCTGGCGGAAGCCGAAGCCCAGGCTCGCATGGCCCTGGCGTCCCTGGAGCCGGTGGAACCGCCGCCCGGCCTGCTGGAGGCCATCCTGGCCCGGACCGGGATCCCGGCCGGCGTCCCCTCCCCCGCGGCCGCGTCCGCACCAGCAGACCGGCCGGAAGCGGGACGGCCGGTGGTGGGGCCCGCACCCGGGGAAAGGGCCGAACCGGCGGCAAGGCCCGGCCCGGAGCAAGGGGACCGCCACGGGGGCCGCCACGGCCCGGGGCGCCGCCGGGTTCCGGGGCGCGGGCCGGGGCGCGGGCCCCTGCCGGCGGTGCTGGCGGCCGCGGCGATGGTGGCCCTGGTCCTCCTGGCCGGCCGGTTCGGCGGCACCGGTGACGGCCCGGCCGGCTCGCAAAGCACCCCTCCGGGCCGGCAGGGCCTGCCCGCCTTGGAAACGGCGGGCACCCCCGCCGGCGGCCCTGCGGTGGCGACCGATGGCGACGAGCTCCGGGACGGCGGGGCCGTGACGGCGAACCGGGCGGGCGCGGGGGAGGCCGCAGAGGCCGGAGCGGAGGGATTCGGGGACGGGCCGGGAGCGGCTGAAGGAGCCGGGCCCGCGGACCCCGCCGGCGTGCCGGCTCCCGGACCCCGGGGCGGTGACGCCGCCGAAGCCCGCCTCCTGGCTGCGGGTCCCGGCCAGGACCAGCAGGGCCCGTGGCTGATCCGCTCCGGCCGCCTGGAGCTGGCCGTGCCGGACGTGGAGCCCGCCTTCCGGGAGGCGCAGGCCGTGGCCCGGCGCCTGGGAGGCTTCACCGAGCAGGCGCAGCTTGAGGGCGGGGGACCGGCCCGCTTTGCCTACCTGGTGCTCCGCGTGCCCGACCAGCGGCTGGAGGAGGCCATGGACCGGCTGGCGGGCCTGGCCGGTGACGGCCGGGTCGACCTGAGGGCCCTGAGCGCCGAAGACATCTCCCAGCAGTGGGTGGATACCCAGGCCCGCTTGGCCAACTTGCGGGCGCAGGAGGAACGGCTGCGGCAGCTGGCCGGGCGTTCGGGCAGCGTGGAGGAGCTGCTCAAGGTGGAACAGGAGCTCTGGCGGGTGCGCGGGGAGATCGAGCGGCTGGAGGGCCAGGTCCGCTACTGGGGACAGGCCATGCGCCTGGCCCGGATCGAGCTGGCCATCGAGGCCCTGGCACCGCAGCCTGCTCCTCCCGCCGGCGACCTGTTCACCCGCGTCCGCCTAGCCTGGCAGGCCTCGCTGCGGTCTCTCGCCTCCCTGGCCACCCTGGCGCTGGTGGGGGTGGCGGTGGTGCTGCCGTACGCCGTCCTGGCCGGCGCCGCCTTGCTGGCCTGGCGCAGCTGGCGGCGGTGGCGGGGACGCTGACGGGTGGTGTCCTTGGGCGGGCGGGGCCCTTGGGCGGCCGGAGCCCCTAAGGAGCTGCGCCGGGCCGGAAGCGGCCCCCGCGCCCGGAACCGGGGCGAACCTGCCTTCAGCCGGCTCGAAGCACCTTCACAGGGCACCTTTTGGGACCGTCTCCCGCCGGCGGCGGGACCCCAAACCTACGAATTTGGGCCCGCGGCATCAAGGAGACCGGGGGCCGACCTCGTAATTGGCATCCCCAGATCCTGCAAGGAGGGGATGCTGCATGGGTTCACGGCGTCCTTCCGTACCCACAGGGGTTGGTCTGCGGTGCCGGTCCTGGCGGCACCGGCTGGCGGCCTGGGCAGCCGCCGGGAGCCTGATCCTGCTCTCCCTCGGCCAGGCCCTGGCTGCCGTGGCGGCGTCGCCGGGGCCGGGCCGGGGGGCCGGCAGCCCGCTGTTTTCGGCGGTGACGGTCGCAGCGGCCGGTGCTCCCTCGGCGCCATCCGGACCCGGGGCGGCAGCCGGTGGGGACGGCGACGGCGCGGCGGCAAGCGGAAAGGAGCCCGCCAGGGCGGGGTGGCCCGCCGGCATTCTACCCGTCCTGACGGACACCGACGGGGACCGGGTGAGCCAGGATCTCGAGGACTGGCTGGCCCAGGCGTCACCTGGCGACCGCCAGGCGGTGATCGTCCGGCTGCGGCCCGGGACCCTGGGGCGGGAAGGCGGCGTGCACCGGCTGGTCGGCCGGTGGCAGGCGGCGGTGGGGAGCTTCGCGGCCGGTCCCTCCTGGCAGCACGCCCTGGAGGGATTCGCGGCGCGCCTGACCCCCGGACAGATCCGCGCCCTGGCCCAACAGCCCGAGGTGGCCGTCATCGAGCCGGACCGGCCTGTCCGCGCCCATCTCGGCACCGCCACCACCTGGACCGGGGTTCGCCAGGCCTGGAGCGACTTCGGCGTCACGGGCGACCGGGACGGGCGGCCCACCGCCTACTCCCGTACCGACGTGGTGATCGCCGTCATCGACACGGGCATCGACGCGACCCACGTCGACCTGGACGGCGGGAAGGTGATCGGCTGGTACGACGCCGTGCGGGGCCGCACTACCCCCTACGACGACAACGGCCACGGCACCCACGTGGCCAGCATCGCCGCCGGTACCGGCGAGGGGAACGCCGCCTACACCGGCGTGGCGCCGGGAGCGGCGCTGGTGGGCATCAAGGTCCTGAACCAGCAGGGCAGCGGCACCACCTCCCAGATCCTCAGCGGCATCGACTGGATGGTCCGGAACAAGGACACCTACGGCATCCGCATCGGCAACATGTCCCTGGGAGCCGCCGGCTGCTCCGACGGCACCGACTCGCTGTCCACGGCGGTGAACAACGCCGTGGCGGCGGGGATCGTGATGATGGTGGCGGCGGGCAACGAGGGGCCCAACCGCTGCACCATCGGGACCCCGGGTGCGGCGGCCGGCGCCGTCACCGTGGGGGCCGTGTACGATCCCGGCGAGCGGGGCTGGGTCCTGGCCGAGTTCTCCAGCCGGGGGCCCACGGCCGACGGGCGCGTCAAGCCCGACGTCACCGCCCCGGGCCGCAACATCACCGCGGCCAAGGCCGGTTCGACCACCGGGTACGTGACCTACAGCGGGACGTCCATGGCGACGCCCTTCATCGCCGGCACGGCGGCCCTGATGCTGGACGCCAACTACGGGCTCACGCCCTCCCAGGTGAAGAACCTGCTCACCGCCTCGGGCAACGTGAAGGATTTCGGCCCGGGCGGCAAGGACATCGACTGGGGCGCCGGCATCAGCATCGCCTACAACGCGGTCAAGGCCGCCGGCGGGTACAGCGGCAGCTTCAGCGACGGCCTGCAGCACGCCTACTGGGCGGGGTCCCTTTCGGGCAGCGGCGACGGTGACCTCTACAGCGTGACCGTCACCGACGCCACCCGCCCCCTGGGCCTGACCATGAACATGGCCTCGAACCCCAGTTGCGGCCTCTGGAGCTGCAGCCCGGACTTCGACCTCTACCTGTACGATCCGGCCGGACGCCTGGTGGCGCGCTCCGAGGGAACGGCGCGGCAGGAGCAGATCCTCTACCAGCCCTCGACGACGGGGACCTACCGGGTGGAGGTCTACAGCTACGCGGGCGCGGGGAGCTACCACCTGGACACCAGCTACCGTTAGCACCCGTTGCCGGTCCGGTGGCGGGTCCCGCCGGCCGTGCCGGTTCCGGTAGGACGGCGGGTGGCAGGGTCCCGGTGACCGGTCTCCGTTGGATCGGTGCAGGATGGGGTGACGGGTCTCGGACCTCCGCGGGGTAGGGGCGGCGGGGCTGCGGCTCGCCGGGGAGTTCATGGCGGCCCGCAGGATGACCGGTCACCGCGGGGAAGGGGCCGCCGGCAGGCTCGGCCCAGCTCCTGAGGCCGGTCCATGGCCGGCCCGCCAATCGAGGGTGCCCCGGGCCCTCCGGCCAGGCGGCCGGAGGGCCCGGCGGTTTTGAGGGGCATCCTGGGCGTCCCGGTCCGCCGGCCCGCCGGTCCGCCGGTCCGCCGGTAGAACGATCAGGAAAGGCCGGCACGGCCGTCCGAGACCGGCGACGCCCCCAGGCCCCGCAACGCGGCCGGAGCGGCGGTGGCCGGTGCTACAATGGACGGGACGAACCCCGTCACCCCATGGGGACACGACGGGCACGGAGGCACGGCAGCCGCCGGGCGCGGTTGTCGCGGGGAGGGGGCAGCACGCCGATGGACGCCGATCGCCAGCCACAGGTAGCCGGGTCGCCGGGCGCGACCCGGGCAGGAGGAACCCGGCCCCGGCGGGCGGCCGGGGGGGCGAAGACCCCGCCGGCGGGGCAGGAGGGCAGCACCGGCGGGGGGCGCCGGGGAGGGACGGGGCGCTCCCAGGGCCGGGGCACCGGTGCCCCATCCCGCCCCGAGGACCTGCTGGCGCCTGACCCGGCGCAACTCGAAGATAAGCTGGTCCTGATCGACGGGCACAGCCTGATGTACCGGGCCTTCTTCGCCCTGCCTCCCCTGACCACGGCCGACGGCCTGCCCACCAACGCCGTCTACGGCTTTCTCACCATGCTGCTCCGCCTCCTTGAGGAGGAGCGGCCGCGGTACGCGGTGGTGGCCTTCGACCGGGGGCTGCCCGCCTTCCGGGTCGAGCGATATGCCGCGTACAAGGGCCACCGGCCCGAAACCCCCGACGACCTGCGCAGCCAGTTCCCGGTGGTCAAGGAGATCCTGGCCGCCCTGGGGATCCCCATGGTGGAACACGACGGCTACGAGGCCGACGACCTCCTGGGCACCCTGGCCCGCCGCGCCCGAGAGGCGGGTGTGGGCAGGGTGCTGCTGGTGACCGGCGACCGGGATGTGCTACAGCTGGTGGGCGACGGCATCGAGGTGCTCCTCACCCGGCGAGGCATCAGCGACGTGCATCGCTATGACGCCGCCCGGATCCGGGAGGAGATGGGGATCGACCCGGCCCAGTACCTGGACGTCAAGGCGCTGATGGGCGACCCGTCGGACAACATCCCCGGCGTGCCGGGCATCGGCGAGAAGACCGCCCTCAAGCTGATCCAGCAGCTGGGCGATCTGGAGTCCGTGCTGGCCAACCCCGAGGCGGCCGGGGGCAAGAAGCTGCCCCAGGCGCTGCAAGAGTACGCCGATCAGGCCCGCCTGAGCCGGGATCTGGCCCGGATCCGCACCGACGCGCCCGTGGACTTCGACCCCCAGCGCTGGTGCCGCCGGCCT